>NZ_JBEXJT010000004.1:0-385727 GCF_040609255.1 Kitasatospora sp. NPDC004723
CCCCGCTCCACCTATATAACATGACAGCGCACCCCGGCCCCCACCTGGCAACCGGGCCCCCCCCCCGCCCCTGAGCCGGAGGGGCCGGCGGGGCACCGCACGTGGCGTGCGGCGCCCGGCCGGCCGGTTCTCCCGTGCCCCGGGTTACGGGACCGGGCCGAGCCGCTTCCAGGGCCGGCCGCCGTTGGCTTCGGCGGTGCCGGGGGTGACGGTGGTGTACCACTGGGCGTACCAGTAGGAGCCCTGGTACTTCACGAACGCGGCCGTCGAGGCGGCCGGATCGCCGGTGAGCAGACGGGTTCCCCGGGCGGTGGCTCCGCCGGAGGCCTCGATGTCGTTGCCGCCGGCGGACCGGATCTTGAACAGGCCGTTGTGCCTCGGTGCGCCGGGAGCGCCCTCGCTGCCGTTGTCGGCGACGGGCACGAGCCGCCACTTCTGCTCGCCGCGCCCGTCGCACGGGAGGGAGGCGACGTCCTGCCGGACGGCGGTAGCCGTCAGGCACCTGCCGCCGCTGCCGACGGTGTAGAGGCCGCCGCCCGCGTCCTGGAACTTCCAGTACTGGTTGGGGTTCTGGTCCATCAGCTCCACGAGGTGGGCCCGGGACTGGTCGGGGTAGTTGTCGATCATCATCGGCTTTCCGGCCGGGCTGTCGCCGTACTCGGCCATCCAGCCCTGGGCGCCCTTGTCGTACAGCCGCCACAGCCGTCCGCCGTCGGGCCGGTAGACCTGGCCCGACTGCCAGTCCGGCGCCTGGCAGGAACTGCCGGCCGCGGGGGCGGGCGGGGTGACGGTCCGCACCTCGCGGCGCTGGTCCCCGGTCGAGCCGAACTCGCGTCCGCCGATCCGGAAGGTGACGTTGGCGGGTCCGGTGACCGGCAGGTAGTACTTCAGCTCGATGTCCCGGGACTTGCCCGGCGCCAGGTCCTCGCAGTAGCCGAGGGTGACGGTCAGCCGGTGGAAGTCCCCCTGGAGTCCGCCTGTGTTGGGGCCGGTGTGGCCGGGGACGAGTCCCTTCATCGGCTTGTAGTCGTTGTCCTTGACGACGGGCGGCGTCGAGGTGGGCAGGTCGAGGGAGATCTCGGTGCCCTGGGCGAGGGTGACCCCGCTGTTGTTGGTGATGCGCAGCTTCGGCTGGACGGGGTAGAAGTCGTTCTCCCCGGTGGGGAACTCCACCAGTTCGGCCTTGACGTCGATCACCTCGGCCGGCTGCGGCCGCCCGCCCGCCTTGGTGTTGCCGGTGGCGCCGGCGCCCCGGAAGGCGTTGTCCAGCCGGGTGGTCAGGTCGTAGCCCATCCCCCACTCCCCGCCCGGGCGTTGGGCGTAGTCGCCGGACAGCTCCCAGATCATCGCGCCGCCGATGCCCTTGTCGACGATGTACCGGGCCTTGGCGTCCAGCGACTGCTCGTTCTCGGTGGACAGGAACACCTTCTTGGTGTCGTTCCACAGCCAGGACGCCCGCAGCGCGTCCGAGTACTTCGGCGTGTACGTCCCCGTCAGCACCCCGCTCGGCAGGTTGGTGTCCACCCCGTACGAGCGCAGGTAGCCGGGCGTGCGTCCGTCCTGGAGGTTCTTGGTGTGCCACAGCGGGTTGGAGCCCGCGCCGACCTCGCGCTCGTTCTCCAGGTCGTGCCAGAGGTTGTCGATCCCGACCGCGCCCAGCCCGCAGGACTGCGCGTTCGCGGGGCCGCGGCCGCCGGTGCCCAGCGGGCACTGCGCCTGGTCCGGCATCGCGGCCGTGCCCCACAGTCCGTCCGTGCCGCCCTGGACGCCGCGCCAGCCGCGGGAGTAGTACGGGATGCCGAGGTTGATCCGGCCGGCCGGCAGGGCGCCGCGGTAGTAGTGGTAGGCCCAGTCGACGTTGAAGTAGCCCTCCTTCTGGTAGTCCTTGGTGTCGGGCGCCGTGTCGTTGTAGATCCCGGCGGCCGCCAGCTCGTTGTCCCGCCCGTCGTCGTACAGCGGGGCCTGCGGGCCGACGAACTTGTTCCACGAGCCGTGCAGGTCGTAGGTCATGACGTTGACGTAGTCCTGGTACTGCAGCGCCTGCCCGGCGTCCAGCCCGCGCACCAGGTAGCCGGAGGAGGAGCCCGCCGAGGTCAGCAGGTAGTAGCGGCCCGACGCGGCGCCGGCCCGGTCCAGCCGCTCGCGCAGGGTCTTCATCAGCGCGTTGTAGCCCTGCTGGAGGCCCTTGCGGCGCGGGTTGGAGACGTCCCAGTCCAGCGGGCTGCCGGTGTTGGGCAGCGCGGTCGGGTACTCGTAGTCGATGTCGACGCCGTTGAACCCGTACCGGTCCAGGAACGCGGTGACGGAGTCCGCGAAGGTGTCGATGCCCGCCTGGTTCACCGAACCGTCGGCGTTGGTGGCCATCGCGTAGAAGTTCCGGGTGCCCTCCCAGCCGCCGACCGAGATCAGCGTCTTCACCGCCGGGTGCTGCTTCTTGTAGGTGTTCAGCAGGTTGAAGTTCCCCTTGTACGGCAGCGCGCCGTCCATGGCGTTCTTCGCCCCCGGCCAGGTCAGGCCGGTCGCCGGGTTGGCCGGGTCGTTCGGGTCGCCGATGCTGATCCGGTTGTCCTGCACGCCGGCGAAGGCGTAGTTGATGTGCGAGACCTTCGACCAGGGGATGTTGGACGCCAGGTACTTGGGGTCGCCGCCCGCGCCGGTGCGCCGGCCGTTGAAGTAGCCCACCACGCGCCGGGTGCGGTTGTTGCCGACCCACTCGCGGCCGGCGCCGTCGTACACGTCGCAGTACCGCGCCGACACGCCCGGGGTCGGGGTCATGCCCTCGGGGCGGCAGTCCCCCGCCGAGGCCGGCTTGGTGCCGCGGTCGTCCGGGGAGGCGTCGAACGGGTCACCCGCGTCGCCGCCCTCGGGCTGGCCCACCGGGCGGGCGGACAGCCGCCACTTCTGCGCGGGGCTCCCGGTGCAGTCCGAGATCTGCAGGGGCCGGGTGGTGTCGGCGCCCGGGACGTCCAGGCACTTGCCCGTGGCCGGGTTCTTCAGCTCCTGGCGCGCCGTGTGGATCCACTGCTGGGCGGAGCTCCCGGTGCACGTGTACAGCTGGACGGGCGTGCCGTTGGCGCTCCTTCCGCCGTCGACGTCCAGGCACTTGGCGAGCGACTGCAGCGTGCCGTCGGTTCCCACCGTCCAGGCCTGGCCGTCGGAGCCGGCGCAGTCCGCCAGCCGGACCGGGGTCCGGTCGTCGCGGCTGCCGCCGCGCGGCTCGACGCACTTGTCGCCCAGGCCGCGGATGGTGCCGGTCTCGGTGCCGGTCCCGTTCGCCCGGAACTTCCAGCGCTGGGCCGGGTCGTCGACGCCGCAGGGCGTCACCGCGAGTGCCTCGCCCTTGCCGCGGGCGGTCAGACAGCCGCCGTCGGTACCGCTGACCAGTGTGTACCAGCCGGTACCGGCGCCCTTGATCTGCCACACCTGGTTGGTGTTGCCCTCCTCCGCCCGGACCAGGTGGGTGGTGTGCGGGCCCGGGTTGTGGTCGACGACCATGTCCGGCGCCGCCGCGGCCGCGAGCCGCCAGTTGCCGCCGCCCAGCGAGCGCGTCACCCAGCGCTGTGCGGGCGAGCCGTCGGGGTCCTGCGCCTGGACGCCGGTTCCCGCGGTGGTGTCGCCGCCGCCGAGGGCCATGGCCACGCCGGTGGCCGAGCGCAGCTCCATCTGCTGGCCCTCGCGCGGGTTGGTGCTCCCGTCCGGCTCGCGCGGGGTGATGACGATCTCGTCGGGGTACTCGATGTACCAGGTCTGCATGTCCTTCATGCGGTCCTCGGAGCAGCCGAAGACGCTGACCCACTTCCCGTCCGCTGTGTCCGTCCCCGGGTCCTGCGTGAGGCACTTGGGCGAGTCGCCGATGGTCAGTCTGACCTTCTTGGCGTCCTCCTCCGTCGGAACGACGGTCCAGCCGGCTTCGGCGCCCGCCAGGTACGTCCACTTGGTGACGGAGCTCCGGTCCAGGAACCCGCCGTTGCGCTGGGACTGCAGGGAGATCTTCGAGCCCACGTTGTGGAGCAGCCACCGCTGGCCCGGACCGGCTTCGTCACGGCGGGTCAGGAGGTAGCTGTTCGGCTTCGTCCCTTCGTCGTCCAGCACCTCCCCCGTCGCGGTGTTGACCAGTCGGACGACACCCTCGCGCCGGGCGGACGCGTCGGGGGTGACGCTCATGCCGTCGCCCGAACCGGCGCAGTTGAAGATGTACTGCTTGGGGTCGGACGCCACGCTCCCGAACTCGGTCAGGCAGCGCGACAACGCCTGCTGACCGAACGCGTTCGGGTGGACGGCCTCCTGGACGTCGCCCTGGGCGGTGCCGCTGAGCCACCCGAGGTTGGGAACGTACGGCACCCACCGGACCCACTCGGCCTTCGCCATCGGCAGCGGCGCGCCGTTGCTGTTCGCGTCCGTCGCCTGCTCCGCGGCCTTCGCGCACAACTCGTGCCCGGCGAAGGCGTCCTGCACGTTCAGGAACTTCGCCCCGACCGACCCCGCCGCCTGCCGCAGCATGTCGGTGATGCGGGGCACCACCGAGTTGCGGGCCCACTCCGCGTCCACGTCGAGGAAGGGACAACCGCCCTTCTTGTACCGGTCGCTGAAGAGCACGCCCTGCGGGTAGCGGAAGTCGTCCTTGGCGGGGAGGGGGCTGGGGTACGACTGGAGCACGATCTTGTAGTCCGACTGGCCGGCGGCCGACATGGTGCTGCGGATCGCGTTCAGCGTCTTGGTGACCTCGGCCCGCACGCCGTTCAGCTCCCTGCCGAACCGCTCCTCCTCCAGATGCTTGCAGGAGGCGTCCAGTCCGAAGAAGGCGCGTGCGCACGTCGACATGATGTCGGAGAACCTCAGGTCGTTGCCCCCGATGGAGACGACGACCATCCGGATGTCGTGGCCGGCCGCGAGGTCGGCCAGTTGCTGGATCTGCGGCTTCTCGCCCTTGAACCCGTCCGAGAGGATGTTCTTGGTGGTGGCCCCCGAGCAGGCGATGTTGAACCGCTGCTCGGGCGGGATGTCCTCGAACTCCGTTCCCTTGATCGGGGCCACGTCGGAGCGGTCGCACGTGTTGCCCTTGAAGTCGTAGGACGTCGCGTCGTACACGCAGTCCTGCTCCGGCCGGCAGCGTGACCGCCGGTCGGTCCCCCAGACGTCCCCCTCCGGCTTGGTGAGGGCGTTGCCCGCCCAGCGGCCGCCTTCGCCGGAGATGTAGCTGTCGCCCATGGAGACGATCGCCGAGGGTCTCGGAGCGCAGGAGTCGCCGGCGAGGGCGGTGGCGACGCGGGCCACCGCGCCGGGAGCCGTGTACACCGTCTGGTTGTCCCACGGGGGCACGCACTCCGGGTTCGCTCGGTCCGCGGAGAAGCGCACCGGGAAGTGGTCGGAGCCGCTGTTGTAACGGGTGGTGGCGACGGTGAGCCGGGTGATCGGGTGGTTGGCCACCATGTAGTCCAGCGCCGCGCCGGCCGTGTAGTGGGTGGGCACGGCGGGACCGTCGGCGTTGCCGCCCTCCCTCGCGAAGTACGTGTGCGTATTGCCCCACCCGAAGTTCTCCGCCGTGCTGTTGAAGTCGCCGAGCGCGCGCCACGGCTCGTGGCCGACCGCGGCCTCGATGGCCTCCATCAGGTCCACGGAGTGCGGATTGGGGGTGGTGTTCGTCCGGATCGAGGCCGCGTGGATGTCGAAGTACCAGACGCCGTTCACCTTGATGCCGAGGGCCGGGCGGGACCTGATCCACCTCGTGGGCCGCCGCTGCAGCTGCGGGGTGACGATCCTGATGTCCTGGATCGCATCGACGGCCTCGCCCCGCACCCAGATCGCCATCGACTTCGTGGTGTTGTAGTCCGGGGCGGGCCGGTTGTCGGGGTCCTCCTCGTCGTCGGGGTCCCCGCCCACGGGCGGGTTCACGGCGGGGCCCCACTGGTTCTTGGGAAGGATCTTCAGGTAGTAGAGCTGTCCGCTCGTCCCCTGCCGCGCGGTCCCGCCCCACCGGGTGGTGTAGAGGCGGTACTTCAGGTTCGGCTCACCGTGTCCGTTCCACTGCTGATCCGCCAGGTTGTCCCTGATGGACTGACGGCCCGGCAGGTTCCTCAGCTCGAACGGAGGGGTGCTGACCTCCTGGAGCGCCACCACATCGGCGTCCTTCAGGAGCGCCGCTCGGACGAACTCCCACTTGTTTCCGCCTTGGGAGTTGAAGCTCACCGCCCGCTGCTGCATCGCCGTCTCGGCGACGATCGCCGCAGCCGGCCCGGGTGGCAGCAGCAGCGCCTGCAACAGACCCGCGATCAGGGCCAGCCCCAGTAACTGGCCCCACATCCGGCGTCGGCCCGGGCGGTGGGTCCGCCGGCTCAGCCCTTGCATGGTCATGTACTCCGTTCCTCAATGGGACCGCTCAGGAACGGATCGTCGGCGAAGCCGGTACGCAGCCGGTCGACACGGCGTCAATCGGCGTGGACGGCCACGGTCCGAACCCTCTCGCGCGGAGCGTCTCAACGCGGTCGGCCGGGCGAACGGCGGGGCCCCAGGAGCGGTGAACGCTCCCGGGGCCCCGCGTCGTCGGCTCAGCGGGTCATCAACGGCCCTGGAGGGACTTGACGTTGTCGCCGAAGGACCAGCCCTTCGAGCCGTCCCAGTTGATCGACCAGGTCATCAGGCCCTTCAGCTGGCCGCTGAAGGAGCTCCACGACTGGCTGACCAGGCTCGGCGCCATGTAGCCGCCGCCGGCGCCGGGCTGGGCCGGCAGGCCGGGCACCTGCTTGTCGTAGGGCACCTTGATGGTGGTGCCCTGGATGGTCAGGCCGTTGTTCAGGCAGGTGGTCTGCGCGGTGAAGCCCTGCACGGTGCCGGCCTGGTAGGAGTCACCGGAGCAGCCGTACATGCTGCCGTTGTAGTACTGCATGTTCAGCCACCACAGCTGGCCGTTGTCGACGTACTTCTTGATGATCGGAAGGTAGGAGCCCCAGATCGAGCCGTAGGTGACGCTGCCGCCGGTGACGTACGCGGTCTCGGGCGCCATGGTCAGGCCGAAGCCGGCCGGCATCTGGGCGAGCACGCCGTCGATGATGCGGATCAGGTTGGACTGCGAGGCGGACAGCGTGTTGATGCTGCCGCTGCTGGAGAGGCCGGTCTCGATGTCGATGTCGATGCCGTCGAAGTTGTACTTCTTCAGGATCGGGACGATGGTCGCCACGAACTTGTCGGCGACGGAGCTGGAGCTCAGGTCGATGCCCGCGGCGGCGCCGCCGATCGACATCAGGATCGTCGCGCCGGCGGCCTTGGCCTGGCACATCTCGGCGGGGGTGGAGACCTTCACGTTGGCGTCCATGCCGTCCTCCCAGAGGACGGTGCCGTCGGAGCGGATCACCGGGAAGGCGGCGTTGATGACGTTGTAGCCGTGCGCGGCCATCCGGCTGTCGGTGATGGGGGTCCATCCCATGCCCGGGTGGACGCCGTTGGAGGCGCCGTCCCAGTTCTCCCAGTAGCCCTGCAGCACCTTGCCCGAGGGCTTGGGCTTGGTCGGGCAGGTGGAGCCCGGCGGGGTGGTCGGCGGGGTGGTGGGAGGCGTCGTCGGCGGGGTGGTGGGCGGGGTGGTCGGCGGCGTCGTGGGAGGCGTCGTCGGCGGGGTGGTGGGCGGCGTGGTCGGGGGCGTGGTGGTGCCGCCGGGGCCGGAGAGCACCACGTCGTCCGCGTAGAACGCGGGCTGGCCGTACCAGCCGTGCAGGAAGACGGTCACCGAGGTGGTGGTCGCCCCGGTGGAGAAGTTGACGCTGAGCTGGCTGTACGACGCGCTGTTGCCCGTCCAGGTGGACGTCGTGCCGCCGAGGCCGGTGCCGGTGGCGCCCAGGTAGACGTAGCTGCCCTGGACGAACGCGCTCAGCGTGTACTGCGAGTTGGGCTGCACGCTGATGGTCTGGGTGCACTGGGCGGTGTCCTGGCCGGTCGGCGTGGCCTGGAGCGCCGAGGTGCCGCTGTGCACCGGGCTGCCGACGGTCGCGCCGGAGCCGCCGGAGCAGTTCCAGTCGGAGAGTCCGTTCTCGAAACCGGGGTTGGCCACCAGGTTGGGGGTGGCGGCACCGGCGTTGACCGTGCCGGCCACGGCGAGGCCCGCACCGATCACGGCGGCGGCGCTCACCACCGCGAGGGAGCGCATCAGGACGGTCGATCCGGGCTGGGCGCCGCTGGTCCTGGGCAGCTGCGTTGCGCGCTCCACGACCGCCCGCTGCGGCTGTGGGGTACGCGACCTCCGACGGAACATGCTGTGCTCGCTTCCCGCCGGGCGTCATGGACATGACCGTCGCTGTGGGGGCGCGGCGCCCGGCTCATGGGTGGGGACATGTGGGGATGTGCCGGTCCGGATCGTAGGAGCGACGGCAAGGCCAGTCAATAGGTCTGGACCAATGCCGGGTCGAACCACGGTACTCCCGGCCCGGATCGGCGACCGCCGGCGGTCACCGCGCGGGCGGGTCCGCGCGGGTGAACACCGGGCCCGCGGCGCGGCGGTGGCCGGGCGGACCGCCGCCGTCCTGCTACAAGCGGAGCGTGAACTTCCGACAGCGGGAAGGGCGGCGGGAATGATCGTCGAGGATGTCCGGAACGAACCCGTCGCCGCCGGCCGGCGCCTGTCGGCGGCGGTCCGGGCCACGGCCGAACTGCCTTCGGCGCGGCTCCACTTCACCGTGCCCGGCGGTGCGGACGACTGGCTGCCGGAGCGCGGTGACGCCTTCCTCGCCGCGCTGCTGATGCCGGCCATGAGCCTCGGCGAGGAGCTGGTGGTCGACGCCCCGGTCTCCGCCCGGCTGCTGCGGTCGGCGCGGACCGTGATGGAGATCTACGCGGCCTGGTGGGCCCGGTTGCGGGAGGTCCGGCTGACGGTGGGCGAGCCCGTCGAGGCGACGCGCGGGCAGGACGGCGTGGGGCTGTTCTTCACCCTGGGCGTGGACTCCTTCTACAGCCTGCTCGGGGACCGCGAGCGCCGTGCGGAGCCCGCCCACCGGCCGGTCTCCGAGCTGCTGTTCGTGAACTTCGAGCAGCACACCGGGCCGGACTACGAGCACCTGCTCGGCCGGGTCCGGCTGGTGGCCGGGCGCAGCGGCTGCCGGGCCGTCCCGGTGGAGACCAACCTGCGTGCCCTCACGGCCCCGCTGGTCCGCTGGGAGGACTACCACGGGGCGGCGCTCGCCGCCACCGCGCTGGCCCTGCAGGGCCTGCTCGGCCGCTGCCTGATCGCGGCCAGCTTCGAGTACCGGCATCTCCCCCCGTACGGTTCGCATCCGGTGCTGGACCACCTGTGGTCCACCGAGGCGCTGGACGTCGTGCACGACGGCGCCGGTGCCACCAGGACGCAGAAGGTGGCGCGCCGGCTGGCCCGCTCCGAACTCGCCCTGCGGCAGCTGGCGGTGTGCTGGCGCGGCCGGCCCGGGCAGAACTGCGGGGCATGCGAGAAGTGCCTGCGGACCATGGTCACCCTCGAGCTGGCCGGGGTGCTCGGGCGCTGCGGGACGCTGCCCGGCGTGCTCGACCTCGAGCGGCTGGGCAGCGTCCCGATGCACTCGGCGGACGCCCGGGAGGCGATGCGCGAGGTCGCCCTCGAGGCCCGGGCCGGCGGACGCCCCGAACTCGCCGAGGCGGCCGAGCTGGCGGCGGACCGTCATGGGCCCCTCCCCCGTGCGGCGGTGACGCGGTGACCGGGTTCGGCCGGTGGGCCGGCCTCGGACACCGGCTCGGCGAGGTGCTCGGCGCCCTGGTCGCGCCGTCGAGCCGCTGCGCGCTGCTGGGCTTCCCCGACTACGGAAACGTCGGCGACAGCGCCATCTGGCTGGGTGCGCGCACGCTGCTGGCCGAGCTGGGCGCCGAGGTCGTCTACACCGCCGACCACCACGACTTCGACCCGGCGGCGCTGGCCGAACGGCTGCCGAACGGCACCATCCTGCTCACCGGCGGCGGCAATCTGGGCGACCTGTGGCCGAGCCACCAGCGCATGCGCGAGCAGGTGATCAGCGCCTTCCCCGGGCACCGGATCGTCCAGTTGCCGCAGTCCGTGCACTTCGGCGACCCGGCTGCCCTCGCCCGGGCCCGGGCGGTCTTCGACGCGCACCCCGATCTGGTCCTGCTGCTGCGCGACGGACCGAGCCTGCGCGCGGCCCGCCGGGCCTTCCGCGCCCCCGCCCTGCTCGCCCCGGACTGCGCCTTCGCGATGAACGGCGTGCCCCGCCTCGCCCGGCCCGAGCGGCGGATCCTGTGGCTGCGGCGTGCGGACCACGAGTCGGCCGGCCACCCGGGGCCGGACCCGCACGCCGAGGTGCACCGGACCGACTGGACCGGGCAGGAGGGCGCCGAGCCGGGCTGGGCCGCCGAGGCCCTGGCCGTGCGGCAGCGGATCGCGGCGGCCTCGGCCGAGGTCCGCCGGACGGCGGCCGGCGCGGCGGTCGCCGAACTCGCCGCGGCCCAGGACCGCCATGCCGAACTCCAGCTCCGGCGCGGCTGCCGACTGCTCGGCAGCGCCGAGGCGGTGGTCACCGACCGGCTGCACGGGCACCTGCTGAGTCTGCTGCTCGGTCTGCCGCACGTGGTGCTCGACGACCGGAACGGCAAGGTCGGCGGCTACTGGCGGACCTGGGGGCACGAGCGACACCGGTCCGTCACCCGGCGGGCGCCGGACGCCGACCGGGCGCTGCGGGCCGCCGCCGCGCTGCTCGCCGACCCGGCCACGCCCCGGCCGGCCCGGGAGGGCTGAGCACCGGCCACCGGCGGGGGCTTCAGAGGGGGCGTCAACGGGGGCGTCAGCGGGAAGGGCGTCAGCGGGAGCGGTCGAGCGCCAGCAGCGCCGCGCCGATCGCGCCGGCGTCGTTGGCGAAGCGGGCCGCCAGCACGGGCACCGGCGGGCGGTCGCCGGGCGCGTAGAGCCTGCGGGCGAACTCGGCGCGCGCCGGGGCGAGCAGCAGGTCACCGGCGGCGACCGGGCCGCCTCCGACGATCACCACGGCGGGGTCGAACAGATTGGCCAGGGCGGCCAGGCCGACGCCGGTCAGCGTGCCGATCCGGCCCAGGATCTCCAGCGCCCGGTGGTCGCCGCGGCGGGCGGCCTCCGTGACGGCCTCTCCGGCGTCCGGCCGGCCCTCACCGGCCCGGCCGCGCGCGTCGATCGGGCCGCTCTCGCCGACCAGTCGGGCCAGTGGGGAGCCCGGGAGGTCCGCGGCGGCCTGCCGTCCGAGCCTCGCGATGGCGGCCCCGGAGGCCGCGACACCCCAGCACCCGCGGTTTCCGCACTCGCACCACGGTCCCCCCGGATCGACGGTCAGATGGCTGGCCTCGGCCGCGAAGCCGTGCGCGCCGTGCAGCGGCCGCCCGCCGACCAGCACCCCGCACCCCAGCCCCGTGCCCAGCGTCACCAGCACCAGGTGGTCGTGCCCCCGCCCGGCGCCGAGCCGGTACTCGGCCCACGCGGCGACGTTGGCGTCGTTGTCCGTCACCACCGGCAGCCCCACCGCGTCCGCGATCAGCTCCCGCAGCGGCGCCCGCGCGAACTCCAGGCCGGGCGCGAAGGCCAGCGCGCCGGTCCGGGAATCGACCATCCCCGGCAGCCCGACGCCGACCGCGGTGACCCGCTCGCCGCGCACCCGCGCCACGAGTCCGGCCACGGCGGCGACCAGTTCCTCCGCCGTACGGCGCGGCGTGGCACAGCGGGCCCGCGCCGACACCGCGCCGTCGGCCGTCACCCGCACCGCCGCGGTCTTGGTGGCGCCGACATCGATGCCGACCGCCTCGGCCGGGGAGGCGGTCATGCCGCCTCCGGCAGGACCACCCGGGCCCGGCCCGGCCCCGCGGCGGTCCGCACCTCGAAGCCGCCCGGTCCGCGCAGGGCGGACAGGTCGCACGGCCGATCGGAGGCCAGCAGATCACCGCCCACCCGGACCCGGACCGGCAGCCGGGCACCGCTCCGCTCGTCGATCCCCTTCACGTAGCAGGCCGCGAGCCGTCCGTGGGACACCTGGACGACGGCGCAGCCGCCGCTCACCAGGTCGGCGGTGACCGGGTGTTCCCCGCACACGGTGCGGGCCCGCAGGGGGGAGTCCGTGCGGTTGAAGAGGAAGACGAGCACCTCCTCGGGGTCCGCGGCGGTCCTGCGCAGTTCGAGCCACGGCCCCGGTCGGGCCCGCACGGGGGCGTCGTGGCTCCCGTGCAGCCAGTCCTCGACGGCCGCGCCGAGGGACCGCCCGCCGGGGGCCACCGTGCGCACGCGGCCGTCGCCGTGCCGGCGGACCGCGGCGGCCAGCTCGGTGCAGGAGCGCAGGTCCTCGTCCAGCGCGGGAGGTTCACCCACCAGGAGCAGCGCTCCTCCCCGCTCGGCGAACCGGGCGAGCCGCCGTTGCAGGGCCCGTTCCATGAACCGGCCCGACACGGTGACCAGCGGCCCCGACCCGGGGTCGGGGCCCGCCCGGCCGGTGAGCTCGGCCAGCCGGAAGGGCAGGTTCCGCCGCAGGCAGTGGGCGACGAAGGGCACCAGGGTGCGGGCGGCCGAGGGCACGGGCCGCTCGCCGTCCGCCGTCCCCTCCCACGCCCCGACCGCCGCGTACGGCGGGTGGACGCCCCAGCACACGCCGGGCTCCGGGCGGGAGAGGGCCAGCGGCTCCTGCCGTCCGGCCAGGAAGTGGGTCAGCACCCGCAGCGCGGCGAAGGCCGGGCCGGGGGCGGCGTCGAGGCGGATCGGGGCGGCGTCCCCGTACGGCGGAGAGAACTGCGCGGGGTCACCGGCCGGGCCGCCGAGCCGGGAACCGTCCACCGCGAGGTGCGGGCCCCAGCCCTCGGTGGCGCAGGCCGGGTAGACGCTGATGCCGGTCGCCCCGCAGGCCACGCCGAGCAGGGTCTGATGGATCGGCACCACCGGGAAGGCGCAGCCCGGATCCGCCCAGCGCAGCCCCCAGTTCTCCTCGATGTTGGGGCCGGGCCCGCCCTTGGCCGCCAGCACGTAGTTGACCAGGGCCTCCTCCTCGGAGAGCACCGGGCCGGTCCAGCTGGTGTAGGCGCGGGGCAGCCCGGTCGCCGCGCCCACCCGGTTCCTGGCCAGCCAGGCGTCGTGGCGTCCGGCGGCCCGGCCGGGCACGCGGTCCGCCCTGGCCGGCGGCGAGTAGCTGGTGAAGACGGGGAGGTCCGCGCCGAGCGCCTCGGCCAGCCGCGCCATCCCGGCGGTGAGCGATTCGGCGGACCACCGGCCCCAGCTCACCAGGGAGCGCAGTCCTTCGGCGGAGAGCCGGTCCTCCGCCCGGGTGGGCGCGGCCACGCCGGGGGCGAAGCCGTCGAAGCCGTCGGTGCCCGGCCGCGAGTAGTCGAGCGCGTCGATCGGCAGCGCGGTCTCGCCGTAGTGGCCCTCGTTGCCGATCTGGGCGGCGACGAGGGGTCCGTGCGGATGGGTGAACGGCCGCAGGAACAGGCCGACGGCGCGCAGCCAGTCCAGGGCGTCGGCGAGGAAGCCCGGGTCCAGGGCCGAGGGCAGTGTGTACCGGTCGCAGGGCAGCGGCCGGCCGTCGGCGGAGCGGGCGGCGGACCGCTCCGGGTCGAGCGTCGGGCTGAGCCGGTCGGGCAGCCCGCCGAAGGGCAGTTCGGCGTGCACATAGGGGCCGGGCTTCAGCACCGCGAGCAGCCCGGTCGCCGCGACCAGCTCCAGGAAGCCGGCCAGATCGCGGTTGCCGTCGCCGTCGAAGCACCACCGGCGGCCGTCGCTCCGGGCGATCTCGTGGTGGCGCCAGGGGACGTAGCTGGTCACGACCTCGATGCCGGCCTCGCGCATGGCGCGCAGCTTCGGCGCCCAGCGGCCCGGGCGGTCCCGGTAGTAGGGGTACTCGCCGGTGATCAGGAACCGGGGCCGGCCGTCCAGCCACAGGGTGCCGTCCAGGAAGCGGGGCCTCATGGGGCGGGGCTCCCGTCCGTGCCGAGCAGCACCTTCATGGCGCGGTACCCGTCCGCCTCCGGCCGGGCCGGCCCGGGCGGGACGACGGCCAGCAGCGCGAGGGCCTCGGCGTACCGTTCGAGCGGCAGCACATGGGTCACCAGCGTCTCCAGCGGCAGTTCCCGCGCGAGGTCCACCGCCAGGGCGAAGTCCGCCGGCCGGTACGGTCCCGCCCCCACCAGGCGGATCCCCCTGGTCACCAGGGACCGCAGCGGCACGGTGGCGACGCCGGCCTCCTTCTCGCCCATCACCACGACGGTGCCGCCGGCCGCCACCGTGCCGAGCACGTCCCCGGGCAGCGACCCGGTGGTGTCGACGGCGACGTCGGGCGTGCCCGACGCGGCCGCCTCCGCCGCGGCCAGCACCCGGACCGTGCGCGGCAGCAGCATCCGGGCGAGTTCCACCCGGCCCGGATCGCGCTCGGCCAGCGTGACCCGGGCGCCGCGCCGGGCCAGGACCAGTGCGCACAGCGCGCCGATCGGACCGGCGCCGACCACGAGCACCCGGTCGTCCCAGCGCGGCCGGGCCGCCGCCAGGTTGTTCAGCACGCAGGCGAGCGGTTCCACCAGGGCCCCGCGCCGGTAGGACACCGCGTCGGGCAGCCGGTGGACGAAGCGTTCGGGCGCGACGGCGAAGCCGGCCATCGTGCCGTCCCGGTCGACGCCGAGCTCCCGGCCCTCCTTGGCCCCGCAGTGGGCCGGCATGCCGCGTCGGCAGGGGCGGCACCGGTCGCAGTGGTAGGTCGGGTTGATCACCACCCGGTCGCCCGGCGCCACGGCGGTGACGCCGGCCCCGACCGCGGCCACCGCGCCGACCGCCTCGTGCCCGAGCACCACACCCCGCCGGGCGGGGAACTCGCCCAGCAGGATCGCCCGGTCCGTGCCGCAGATGCCGCTGACCGCCACCTCGACCAGGACCTCGTCCGCCTCGTAGGAGGGGACGGCGCGATCGTGGATGCCGGGCAGGCCCACGTCCTCGAACACGACGGCCTTCATCGCAGCCTCCCACCGGTTCGTCCCCCAACAGTGCCATAGGGTGTCCGATATGAACCGGTACGGGCGGCCGACTGGGTGGGAGGCACCGGCGGGCCCCGGTCCGAGGATCCTGCTGATCGGCGCGTCGGGGTTCGTGGGCGGCGGCCTCTGGAGCCACCTGGCCCCCCGCCACGCGGTGGTCGGCACCTACGCCACCCGGGCGGCCCCGGGCCTGGTCCGGCTGGATCTGCGCGACGAGACCGGGCTGGCGGCGCTCGCGGCCGACGGCTTCGACCTGGTCGTGCACGCGGCCGGCCTGGTCCCCCTGGAGGCGGCCGAGGCCGATCCCGCCCGGGCCCGCCTCCTCAACGTCCGCCCCGTCGAGGTGCTGCTGGACGCCCTGCGCGGCTCGGCGGCGAAGCTCGTCCTGCTGTCCAGCGACAACGTCTTCGACGGCACCCGCCCCCGGTACACCGAGGCCGACCCGCGCTCCCCCGTGAACGTCTACGGGCGGACCAAGGCGGCGGCCGAGGACCTGCTGCTCGCCAAGGGCGGACACCTGATCGTGCGGCTCCCGCTGGTCTTCGGGCGCGGCCCCTGGGCGAACAGCTTCCTGGCCCGTCTGGCCGCACCGACCACCCCCGCCCGCACCGACCTGGTCTGCGCCCCCGTCTACCTCCCCAGCATCGGCCCGGCCCTGGCCCGGCTGTGGCACCGCACGGGGATCCTGCACTACGGCGGCGCCGACGTGGTGACCCGCTTCGAGCTGATGTCCCGGGTCCAGCGGGCCCTGGACCTGCCGACCCGGGTGGTGCCCGCCCACGGCCCGCAGGCCCACGCCGAGTGCCCCCGCCCGCCGCGGCTCGTCCTGCGCAGCACCCGACACCGCCTGCTGGGCCCCACCCTGGACACCGCGCTCGCCCACCTGGCGGCCCTGGGCGGCGGTCCCGGCGCGTCGTGATCGACGGCACCTGGCTCCTCGGGCGTCCCACTTCGCCGAAATTTACCCCCGGGGGTATGGTGGAGAGCGAACGGATACCCCACTGGGTATTTGGAATCGGATCATCGGATGCAGGAGCGACCCACGGTGTTCTTCGCCCAGTACTACCTCGACTGCCTCTCCCAGGCCTCCTACCTGGTCGCCGACGAGACCACCGGCCGCGCCGTGGTGATCGACCCGCGCCGGGACATCGACGAGTACGTCGCCGACGCCGAGGCGCACGGCTTCACCGTCGAGGCGGTCATCAACACCCACTTCCACGCCGACTTCCTGGCCGGGCACCTGGAGCTGGCGGACCGCACCGGCGCGTGGATCGGCTACGGCCACCGGGCGGTGACCGAGTACCCGATCCGCAAGCTCGCCGACGGCGAGCGGATCGGCCTGGGCGAGGTCACCCTGCAGATCATGGAGACCCCCGGACACACCCCCGAGTCGATCAGCGTCCTGGTGTTCGAGCACTCCCGGGACACCGTCCCCTACGGCGTGCTGACCGGCGACGCGCTGTTCATCGGCGACGTCGGGCGCCCCGACCTGCTGGCCTCGGCCGGCACCACCGCCGAGGAGCTCGGCCGGATGCTCCACCACAGCGTCCAGCACAAGCTGATGGGCCTGCCCGACGAGGTCCGGGTCTTCCCCGCCCACGGCGCCGGCTCGTCCTGCGGCAAGAACCTGTCCACCGAGCGCCAGTCCACCATCGGCGCCCAGCGCGCCACCAACTACGCCTGCGCGCCGATGAGCGAGGACGCGTTCGTCGCGATCGTCACGGCCGGCCAGTCCACCGCGCCCGGGTACTTCGGCCACGACGCCGCGCTCAACCGGCAGGACCGCGGCCTGTTCGACCCCGCGCTCGCCCACCGCCCACTGACCGCCGAGGAGTTCGCGGCCCGCCGGCAGGACGGAGCTGTGGTGGTCGACGCCCGCAGCCCGCAGGAGTTCGCCGCCGGACACCTGCGCGGGGCCGTCAACGTGCCCGCCGACGGCCGCTTCGCCGAGCAGGCCGGCGCCGTGCTCCGGCCGGACGCCGCACTGCTCGTCGTCGCGCCGGACGGCCGCGAGGGCGAGATCGTCACCCGCCTCGCCCGCATCGGCTTCGACCGCACCGTCGGCCACCTGGCCGAGCCCGAGGCGAGCCTGCCCGCGCTCGCCGACCAGCTCACCCCCGCCGCCCGCCTCACCGTGGACCAGTTGCGCACCGCCCTCGCCACCGACCGCCCCCCGCTGGTGCTCGACGTCCGCACCTGCGGCGAGCGCGCCGAGGGCGCCGTCGAGGGCTCCGTGCACATCGCGCTCAACGAGCTCCCCTCCCGTCTCGCCGAGATCCCGCGGGACCGTGCGCTGGTCGTCCACTGCGCCGGCGGCCACCGCTCCTCCATCGCCGCCAGCCTGCTGCGCCACCACGGCCTCGACGAGGTCTCCGACCTGCTCGGCGGCTACGCCGCGTGGGACCAGGCGCACCGGCCGACGGCGGTCTGAGCCGCCCGCGCGAAACGATCGAGGAGGACGAGATGGCGGAGGAACCGACCGTACGGGTCGACGACGACGCGGTCGGCGCGGTGCTCAACCGCCTGCGCCGGGCGCAGGGGCAGCTCAGCGGCGTGATCGCGATGATCGAGTCCGGGCGGGACTGCCGGGACATCGTGACGCAGTTGGCCGCGGCCTCCCGCGCCCTGGACCGGGCCGGGTTCAAGATCGTGGCCGGCGGCATGCGCCAGTGCACGGCCGCGGACGGCGAGGCGCCGGCGATGAGTGAGACCGAACTGGAGAAGCTGTTCCTCACCCTCGCCTGACTCGTCCCCCGCCCACCAGGACAGCGGACAGCAGACAGCAGGACACCGAGCCACCCAGGAATGGAGCACCCCATGGAGTACGGGATCCCCGTCACCCTCGACCTGCCCTTCGCCGAGACCGTCGAACGGGTGCGGGCCGCACTCGCCGAGCAGGGCTTCGGCATCCTCACCGAGATCGACGTCCGCGCGACCCTGCGGGCCAAGATCGGCGAGGAGATCGAGGACTACCTGATCCTCGGTGCCTGCAACCCGCCGCTGGCCCACCGCGCCCTCCAGGCGGACCGGCACATCGGACTGCTGCTGCCGTGCAATGTCGTGGTCCGCGCGGACGCCGGGCGCACCGTCGTCGAGGCGATGGACCCGCAGCTGATGGTCCAGGTCACCGGGCAGCCCGCGCTGCAGGCCGTCGCCGACGAGGCCGCCACCCGGCTGCGCGCCGCCCTGGCCGCGCTGACCGGCTGACCGGCTGACCGGCCGACCGGCCGACCGGCCGCCTGACTTCTGAACGACGGGGCCCGCCCGGAGCGGGCCCCTCCCTTTCGGCCTCCCATATACCCCCACCCGTATTTTCGCATCCGCCCCCCGGCGGGGCGCACCAGGAACGGAGCAACCCGTGAAGCACCCGGACACCACCCTCGGCCGGCCGGCCACCGCCGCGCCGACCGAGCCGGCCCCGCCCCCGGGCCTGCTCGGACGGCTCGGCCTCTGGTCCGCCCGCCACTTCAAGGCCGTCCTGGCCGGCTGGCTGCTGGTCGTCGTCGGCCTCGGCGCGTTCGCACCGCAGGTGACCTCGGCGCTCTCCGGGGCCGGCTGGCAGGCCGACGGCTCCGAGTCGGTGAAGGTCCGGCAGGTCGCCGAGCAGCACTTCGCCGGCAACGCCTCCAGCGCGCTGCAGATCGTGGT
The DNA here is from genome assembly GCF_040609255.1 of Kitasatospora sp. NPDC004723. Classification (NCBI taxonomy): domain Bacteria; kingdom Bacillati; phylum Actinomycetota; class Actinomycetes; order Kitasatosporales; family Streptomycetaceae; genus Kitasatospora; species Kitasatospora sp. NPDC004723. The sequence continues at coordinate 18,592 of NZ_JBEXJT010000004.1, forward strand.
CGCCGCCGACCGCCCGGTCACCGAGCCGGACGTCCAGCAGGTGATCACCAGGGCGAGCGAGCTCGCCGCGGCCGACCCCCGGGTCTCCACCGTGGTGGCGCCCCAGCCCGGCGCGACCATCGCCCAGGACGGCCGGACCGCCGTCCTGCTCGCCGGCGCCAAGGCCTCCCCCGACGACATGGTCCGCGCGGCCGACGACCTCAAGGGCCCGCTGAACGCCCTCTCCGGCAACGGCGTCGACGTGCACGCCACCGGCGCGTCGGTGCTGTGGAGCGACTTCAACAAGGCCAACCACGACGCCATGATGAAGTCCGAGATCATGTCCTGGCCGGTCACCCTGGCCATCCTGGTGCTCGCCTTCGGCTCCCTGGTCGCCGCCGGGCTCCCGCTGCTGCTCACCATGGCCGGACTCGCCGCCTCCGCCGGCTCGCTCGTCCTGCTCAGCCACCTGTTCCCGATCTCCGTCTGGGCGATGAACTTCGCGATGATGTTCGCGCTCGCCCTCGGCATCGACTACGCGCTCTTCCTGGTGGTCCGCTTCCGCAGCGCCCGGGCCGCCGCCGCCCGCCGGAACCCGGCACCGGGACACCGGCCGGGCAGCAGCGCGGCGGTCGCCGAGACCATGGACACCGCCGGCAAGGCCGTTCTGCTGTCCGGCGCGACCGTCCTGGTCAGCCTCTCGGCCGTGATGCTGGTGCCGTCCCCGGCGTTCCGGTCGATGGCCGGCGGCATCATGCTCGCCGTCCTGTTCGTGCTCGCCGCCACCCTCACCCTGCTTCCCGCCGTGCTCGGCCGGCTCGGCCACCGGGTCGACGCCCTCGCCCTGCCGTGGGTGAAGACCGGCGAGCACCGGTCGGCACGCTTCGCCGCCTGGGGCGAGCGGCTGTGGAAGCACCCGCTGCGCTACGGCGCACTGGCCCTCGCCGCGCTGATCGCGCTCGCCGCGCCCGTCATCGGACTGCGGACCGCCATGCCCTCGATCACCGTGCTGCCCGAGGACGCCAGCGCCCGCGCCGGCTACACCGCCGTCCAGCAGGCCTTCGGCCCCGGGGCGCCCGGCACCCTGCAGATCCTCACCCCGACCCAGGGCGCCGAGGGCGTCGCCGCCGACGTCGCCGCCACACCCGGGATCGCCGGCGTGATGCCCGCGCAGCCGGCCGCCGACGGCTCCGGCTGGTCGATGGTCCAGGCCGTTCCCGCCGTGGACCCCTCCAGCCCCGACCTGGGCCGCACCGTCGACACCCTGCGGGCCGAACTGCCGGCCGACACGCTGGTCGGCGGCGCCGCGGTGGAGAACCTGGACCTCCAGCACCTGCTGACCGAGAAGACCCCGCTGGTCATCGGTGTCGTGATGGGCCTGGGCTTCCTGCTCCTGCTGGTCGCCCTGCGCGCCCCGCTGATCTCGGCGCTCGGCACGGCCGCCAGTCTGCTCTCCACCGGCGCGGCCTTCGGCGTCGCCCGGCTGGTCTTCCAGGACGGCCACGGCGCGGGGCTGCTCGGCTTCACGCCGCAGGGCTTCCTGGACGGCTGGGCACCGGTGTTCTTCTTCGCGATGATCTTCGCCATCGCCATGGACTACACGGTCTTCCTGCTCGCCTCCGCCAAGGAGCACTACGAGCGCACCGGCGACCCGCGCGAGGCCATGGTCGGCGCGCTGGCCCACTCCGGCCGGGTGATCTTCGCGGCGGCGGGCGTGATGGTCGCGGTGTTCTTCACCTTCGCCCTGTCCGGGCCGCTTCCGCCCAAGGAGATGGGCATCGTGCTCGGCGTCGCCGTCCTGCTGGACGCCGCGCTGGTCCGCCTGGTGCTGCTGCCGGTCCTGCTCCGGCTCACCGGCGCCGCCGCCTGGCGCACGCCGACCTGGCTCGACCGCGTGCTGCCGAGGATCTCCTTCTCGCACGACTGAGCCCGGCCCGGTTCCGACGGCCCGGTCCGCCCCCGTGGCGGGCCGGGCCGTCGGCGTCGGTCACGGACGGCGGCCGAGCGCGGAGGCGCAGGCGGGCACGGAGGCGCAGGCGGGCACGAAAACGCGACGGGCCGTGCCGGGGATGTCCGGCACGGCCCGTCGCGGGTCCGTGGATTCAGCGGCGGCCGAGGAGCTTTGCGAAGAAGCCCCCGCCCTTCTGCGCGTTGCGGTCGCAGGCGCAGCGGTCGGCCTTGGCGACGCCGGCCAGCACCTGGTCGACGTGCATGCCGCACCCCGCGTAGGTGGCCTTGCCGCAGCTCCGGCACGTCGTACGTCGACACATCGCAGGACTCCTCACGTCCGGGGGAAACGAGGGATTCTCCCTCTCCTCCACTATACCGGTGGGGGTATCTTTCCGGTGCGAAAGGGACGGCTCCGGCGGCTGGGGAGCGCACACGGGCGCCCTGGGCATCGCTTCAACCCGCAAATCGATTTCGGTTCGATCACGGCGTGTCCCTTTGGTCGGATCTTGGGAGGGAGTGCGGTGATTGATCATGTTGGCGGCGGGAGCGGCGCGCTCTCATAATTCCAGCCATACGCGCGACGGGCGGCCGTGAGAGCCGCCGTGGGGTGCCCCTGAGAGGCCCGAGCGCACACTTCCCGATCCTTCCCTGGGGGGAATCCCTTTGTCCGCGCACGATCACGTGCCGCCCGCCGCCGACCCGGCCGTGGCCGCTCCGGCCGCCGGTGGCCCGCCCGCGGTCGACCCGGCCACCGGTCGCAAGCGTTCGCGTGCCGCCGCCGTCGCACTGGCCACCGCGGGCCTGCTCGCCGTCACGGCGGTCAGCGCCACCGTGACGGTGGCCGTCGGCAAGCCCGACGACCGGCCGGCCGTCACCGCCGCGACGACGGCCGCGCCGTCCTCGGCGAGCCCGACCACGTCGCCCACGCCCTCCGCCTCCGCTCCGGCGACCATCCCGCCGCCCGCGCCCGTCCCCGCTCCGACGAGCACCCTCAAGGGCAGCGTCAGCGGCGGCCGGCACGACGGCGACCTGCGGTACTTCCTGCTCCCGATCCCCGCGGGCGGCGAGTCCTACGGCCCGGCCGACGGCATGCCGTTGACCGACGAGGAGATGATCAAGGAGTTCGACGGCGGGGCGGAGGTCATGCGCGCCCTCCACACGCTCGGCTACAAGGACGCCGCCACCCGGACGTACCGCACGGCGGACGGCAAGGCCGAGGTCACCGTCACCCTGCTGCGCTTCGGGACCGCCGCGCAGGCGGAGTTCTTCGCCAAGAACGACACCAGGGACCTCCCCGCCGTCGAGGTCACCGGCGACCCCGGCGCCCACGGGTACATCAGCAAGCCCAAGCAGCAGGCGTACACCGGATCGCTGAGCGGCATCTCCAGCCAGGGCGACGTGCAGTACACGGTCGACGTCGAGGTGAAGGGCGATCCCGACAAGGCGCTGCTCGGCGAGCTGATGAAGCGCCAGCGCGACTGGCTGACCTCCGGCCGCTGAAGCCGACCGGCCCTCCTCTTTCTTCCTCTCTGGAGCCTTGCGTGACCACCGAACCCGTGGTGCCGTCGCCGGTCGACGGACCGCCACCCCCGCCGGCCGCACCGCCCGCGCCCGAACCCGCCACCGAACCCGCCACCGACCAGGTACCCGCCCGGCGCCCGCGCCGCCCGCGTCCGGTCCTGCTGCTGGTCTCCGGCCTGGTGCTCGGAACCGCCGCCGGCGGAGGCATCGGCTACGCCGTCCAGGCGGGCCGCCCTCCGACGCCGCTGCCGCCGGTCCAGGTGGCGCTGCCGGCGTACCCCTCCGGGGTGCAGGACCCGGCCGCCGCCGCGTCGACGCCCTCGCCGCTCGCCATCGACGGCGACCTGCGGAAGCTGCTGATCACCGCGCCGAGCGGCAGCAAGCCCTGGGACGACTACCCGGACACGCCGAGCTGGATCACGGTCGGCGAACACGCCGACACCTCCGGAAAGGTGGCTTCGGTCTTCACCGAGCTGAACCGGAGCGGATTCCGGCGTGCCGTGGAGGTCGACTGGCAGCAGGGCGACATGAGCGTGCGGGTCTCCCTGGTCCAGTTCGGGCCCGACTCCGCCGTCGAGGTGGAGAAGGCGGCCAAACGCGGCACGACCCGCCTGCAACCGTTCGCCGACCATGCCAACGGCGGCTACGAGGTCAGCGACAAGCCGGTCTACTGGGCCGAGACGACCGAGCAGTACTACCCCGGCGTGGCCGTCGCGCAGCGTGGCACCGTGCTGATGGAGATCGAGGTCTTCGGCGCGAAGCCGGTGGACGCCGAGTTCGTGAAGGGCCTGGCCAAGCAGCAGTGGGAGCGGCTGGTATGACCGACGACAACGTGACCGAGCCCCTGCTCCCCGGCCCGCAGACCGCGCCCGCCGCCACCGGACCCGCCGTCACCGGGGCCCCGGCGGCCTCCGCCACGACCCGCCTTGTCCTGCGCGCCGGCGGCGCGACCGCGGCGGCGGCCCTGGTCGGCGTGGCCATCGGCGTCGGCATCATCGAGGTCCGGTACGACGATCCGGCGCCCGCCGCGGCTCCCGCGCCCTCCACGGCCGCGTCGGCCCCGACAGCGACCGCCACGCCGTTCGGCGCGAAGTCCAACGGCAACCACTTCGGTTCGCTGCTCGACCTGATGCTGCCGGTCCCGGCCGACTTCGAGCCCGGGCCCGACGACGGCCCCGACGGCAACAACACCGAGCTGACGGCCGACCAGCTCACCGCCGCGTTCGACGACGACCTCGGGACGCTCCCCAAGGAAGAACGGGAGAAGCTCCGTCAGGCCTGGAAGGACCTGCACGTCAAGGCCGGTGGCGTGCGGACCTACAAGAGCCAGAAGGGCGACCTCGTCATCGGGATGAAACTGCACCAGTTCAACCAGCAGGAGGTGAAGTCGGCGAACGAGTACACGGCCGTGTTCACCGACACCGGCGTCTTCCGCCTCGGCCCTGCCGTCCCCGGCCACCCCGAGGCGCACTGCTACCTGATGCCCGCGCCGCCGTCCGCGCCGCTCGACCGCATGGAGTGCTCGGCCGCCGAGGGCGACCTCCTGGTGGTGATGAACGCCGAGGGCCTGGCGCCGCTGCCCAAGGACACGATCGTCGCCCTCCTGGCCCAGCAGCTCGACCGCCTCGCCCGCCCGGGAGCCTCCGTATGACCGACAGCAGCGACACCCCCGCCGTGCCAGACGCCCCCGCGGTGCCGGACGTCCCCTTCGCGGCCGACGTCCCCGTCGTGGCGCCCGCGGCCGGAGCACCGACCGAGGAGGAGCGCGCCCGCGGCAGCCGGCGCCGCAAGGCCGCGCTGCGGTGGGGCGCCGCCGCCGTGGTGTGCGCGCTGGCCGGGACGGGCAGCGCGCTCGCCGTCACCGCGCAGGACCGCACCGACCTGCCGGGGCTGGCCACCAGGAGCGACGGGCGCTACACCTTCCCGGCGCTGGTCCTGCCACCGCTGCCCTCCGGCAAGGCCGCGCCCAAGGACAACAAGAGCCGGCACGCGGCGGACCTGCGGCAGCTGCTGCTGCCCGTGCCCAAGGAGGCGGGCGGCTCGCTCACCCCGACGGGCCACCCGGCAGCGCTCGCGGTGAGCGGCGGCGGAACCCCGAGCGCGAGTGCGAGCCCGACCACCTCGGCCTCCCCCTCGGCCACGGCCACCACCGCCTCCCCCGCGCCCGGAGCGGCCGCCGGCCCGGGAGACTGCGACGCCTTCGTCGCCGAGCAGGCGAACCAGGTCGAGGCCCGTGCCCTGCTGCTGCAGTACGCCTGCCGCGCCGCCGTCGTCCGCGAGTGGACCGCCGCCGACGGCACCCGCACGCAGATCCGTCTGCTCTCGTTCGGCTCCTCCGCCGAGGCCTTCTCCGCCTTCGCCGGCCTGCGCGACGGCAAGGGCCCGAAGGACGTTCCCACCGTCGGCGAGGCCACGCCCACGGGCTGGGACGAGGTCTACGGCGTCACTCTCGCGACCCGGACCGCCACGCCCCATGACGCCCCGCCCGTCCGGGTGGCATACCTGGCGGCGGGCGACCTCGTGGGTGTCATCACCCTGTCCAACCCGAAGGGCGTGCCCGCCGCCGCGTTCCGGCAGGTGGTGACGCTCCAGTCGGACCTGCTGGCCTGAAACCCGCCCCTGGACGTGCGCCCGGTCGACAGCTCGGCTCGCGAGGGCTCGCCGCGGCGCCCGGGCGCGGCGGCGAACGTGGACGGGCGGCAGCTGCCGACGGCCCGGGAGCGGTTCCTCGTCGGCACCGGCCGCCGCCCGCCCCAGCGCTACCGCACGCCGCGCTGCGCCGTCCGGGTCCGGGTCGCCGTGCCCGGGCACGGCGGGTCGACGGGTGACCGGGGACGCGGCCGGCGCCGCCGGGGCTCAGGACAGCCCGGCGGCCTCGGCGAGCAGCCGGTAGGAGGCCAGCAGCTCCGCCCGGTCGTAGGTGCTGGTGGTGACCAGGTACTCGTCGGCGCCGGTCCGTTCCATCAGCGCCGCGAGTTCGGCGACGACGCGCCCGGGCGTGCCCGCCAGGTGGCCGGTCAGGGCCTGCTCGAAAGCGGCCCGCTCACGCGGGGTCATCGACCGGGCCAGGACCTCCTCGGCGGGTTCGAGCGGGGAGAACTCCCCGTGGGTCCGGCTGTGGGCGCTCGACCAGGCCTCCGGGACGAGCAGCGCCCGGGCCCGCTCCTCGCTCCCGGCGACGGCGACCGTCCCGGAGACCACCACGTAGGGCCGCCCCGCCCGGGCGGAGGGGCGGAAGCGCTCGCGGTAGCGGTCGATCGCCGCCCGCATCGCCTCCTCCCCGCGCACCGCCGCGATCACCAGCGGCAGCCCCGCCTCGGCGGCCACGTCCGCGCCCGCACCGGTGGCCAGCACGAACGCGGGGACGTCCAGGCCCTCGGCGGGGCGGGCGTGCACGCCCCCGGGACCGCGCGCGGCGGGGTCGAACCAGGAGAGCAGGTCGGCGAGCTGCTCGGGGAAGCGGTCCGCGGCGTCCTTCTCCCGGCCCAGGGCCCGGCGCACTCCGTCGGTGAAGCCCACCGACCGGCCCAGGCCCATGTCGATCCGGCCCGGGAACAGCGCCTCCAGGACGCCGAACTGCTCGGCGACGACGAGGGGCTGGTGGTTGGGGAGCATCACCCCGCCGGTGCCGACCCGGATCCGGGACGTCGCGGCGGCCACGGCGGCGGCCAGCACCGTCGGCGCCGAGCCGGCCACCCCCGGCACGCCGTGGTGCTCGGAGACCCAGAACCGGTGGTAGCCCAGCCGCTCGGCCTCCACCGCGAACGCGACGGTGTCGCGCAGCGCCCGGGCGGGCTGCTCCCCCCGGCGCGTGCGGGAACGGTCCAGGACGGAGAGGCGGAGGGCGGGCGCGGCGGTCACCTCGGTGCCAACGGCCGACCGGCGCACCGTCATTCCCCGGGATTCCGGGCGGAAAATCGGTTGCGGGGCAGCAGTGACCCCTGTTAACCATGTGACATGCTACAGACCTCGCGCATCGCGCTCCGCGCCCGGCACGACGACGACATCCCGCTGCTGCACACCGAGCTCTACGACGACGTCGTCACTCGTTCGCGCGCGGACACCCGCCCCTGGCGCCCCCTCGCGCCCGGCTCCCCGGAGTCCCCGTTCGTCGTGGGCCAGGGCGACGACGGGGTCGCCTTCTTCTCGGTGGTGGAGCTGTCGTCGGGCGAGCTGGCCGGGGAGGCGCTGGTCTGGGGCATCGACGCCCACCAGCGGCGCGCCCACCTCGGCCTCGCGCTGCGGCCCGGGTTCCGCGGGCGCGGCCTGGCCGGTGACCTCGTGCGGCTGCTCTGCCGCTACGGGTTCACGGTGCGCGGGCTGCAGCGGCTCCAGGTGGAGACGATGGCCGGCAATGTGCCGATGATCAAGGCCGCCACGGGGGCGGGCTTCGTGGTCGAGGGCACGCTGCGGCGCGCCGCCTGGGTGTGCGGGGCGTTCGAGGACGAGGTCATCCTCGGGCTGCTCGCCTCGGAGTGGATCGACGAGCCGGAGCCGGCGGCCGACGCCCCGGCCTGAGTCCGCCCGAGCAGAACGCTCGGCCGGGAGCCCCGGCCGAGCGTCCGCGCTGCGGAGTGCCGGGCGTCAGCCGCGGGTGAGGACGAGTGACTGGACGTCGGGCAGCTTGCGCCAGTCGCTGGAGACGATGGTCGCGTGGGCGCGGGCGAGCTGTTCGGTGCGGCCGCGGGCCTGGTCGGCGGTGGGGTCGGTGTTGCTGATCGCGGGGGCGACGTTGTGCGCGTCGGTCATCGTCAGCAGGTAGTGGTTGGTGTCGTACCAGCCGGTGTCGATGCCGTTGAGGTAGGTGGCGGCGTCACCGTCGAAGACCACGAACCAGGGGCGGATCGAGGTCTCGCTGTACCGGGTGCGCGGGTCGCCGGCCGCCGCGCCGAGCGCGGTGGGGAACATCCGGGCCTCGCCGATCCGGCCGGCCGCGGCCAGGTCGCGCAGGTAGCGGCCGTACTCGACGTCGGTGTGCAGGGTGTCGAACGGGTTGTCCAGCTCGACGGTGCCGGGGATCACGTACACCAGGGCGCGCCCGGCCAGCGCCGACCTGGTCGGCCAGTTGCCGGCGCGGACGGCGTCGTCGAGGCTCGGGTAGGAGCCGCCGCCCGGCTTGGCGAGCAGGTCGGCCGGGCGCAGCGCGGCGGAGCCGAGGTGGGCGGCGATCACCGCGTCGAGCTGGGCGGGGCCCATGCCGAGGTTTCCGGAGAAGCCCGGCTTGAGCTCCAGCTTGATCACCAGCGGGCCCGCACCGGGGTGGGCGCCGAGCCAGATCCGCACGTCGTCCAGACAGGCGTCCAGGTTCTTGTTGGTGCCGCCGGAGTAGAGCTGGGCGGCCGAGGTGGCGCTGACGCAGTTGTTGGTATTGCCCAGCGGGTTGGAGTGGCTGACCTTCCACTCCTTGGTGACGACGTTCGGCCAGGTGTCCAGCTCGATCATGCCGGTGCCGGTGTCCAGGCCCTGGGCGAGGTAGCCGAAGGCGGCCGGGTCGTAGGTGTTGTGCAGGCCGACGGTGGTCGCGGAGGCGAACGGGAGCTCGCCCGGGGTGCTGCCGCCGGCGGCCTGCGCGTCGGCGCCGACGGGCAGGACGGCGGCGGCCGCGGCGAGCAGCCCGGCGGCGAGGGTGCCGATGAGGGTACGGCGGACGGTCACGGTGTCAGTCCCCTTGTCAGTGCGCCGGCGGGCCGGCGCGCCTTCGGCGGTGGCTCCCGCCGGTGCAGAGCATGACCCGTCCGGCCGTCGAACCGGTGAAGAGGACATAACAAGTTCGTGACCGTCAGCTTCCGGACCGTCACCGGACGGAGCTGTCCGGGCCGGCTGCCGGGGCCCGCGGCCGTGCCGCCGTCAGAACACCGACCAGCCGGTGGCCGTCGTCAGGGCGTCCAGGGCGGCGACGCCGAGCACCGAGTTGCCCGCGGCGTCCAGACCGGGGCTCCAGGTGCAGACCGCGCCCCGGCCGGGCAGGACCGCGAGGATGCCGCCGCCGACGCCGCTCTTGCCGGGCAGGCCCACCCGGTAGGCGAACTCGCCCGCCGCGTCGTAGGTGCCGCAGGTGAGCAGGACGGCGTTGATCCGCTTGGCCTCGCTGCGCGAGAGCAGGCGCGAGCCGTCGGCGCGCACGCCGTGGCGGGCGAGGAAGAGGCCGGCCAGCGCCAGGTCCCGGCAGTCGGCCTCGATCGCGCAGTGCGCGTAGTAGTGGGCGAGCACGTCCTCGACGGGGTTGCGCAGGTTGCCGTAACTGGCCATGAAGTGCGCCATGGCGGCGTTGCGGTGGCCGTGCTCGGCCTCGGAGGCGGCCACCGACCGGTTGACGTCGACGGTCGGATCGCCGGACTCCGCGCGCAGCAGGTCCAGGACGGCACCGGCCGCGTCGCCGGTGAGGTCGAGCAGCCGGTCGGTCACCACCAGGGCGCCGGCGTTGATGAAGGGGTTGCGCGGGATGCCGTGCTCGGACTCCAGCTGGACGAGCGAGTTGAACGGGTTGCCGGAGGGCTCGCGGCCGACCCCGGTCCACAGGCCGTCACCGCCCTCGGCGAGCGCCAGGGCGAGGGTGAACAGCTTCGACACCGACTGGACGGAGAAGGGCCGCCGCCAGTCCCCCGCCCCGAAGACCCGGCCGTCCACGGTGGCGATCGCCATGCCGAAGGCCGCCGGGTCGGCCTCGGCGAGTGCCGGGATGTAGTCGGCCACCCGGCCGCGCAGCGGCGAGCGCACGGCGGCGGCCATCGCGTCGCGCACCAGCGCCTGGTGGTCCGCACCGGCGCCGTCGGGGTCGTTCGGACCGGTCAGCTCGGTCAGGCCGCTCGTGTCGTTCACCGCGCCATTGTCGTCCTTGCCGCCCGGCGGGCCGCGGGCGGGGTCGGCGGCGCGCCGGGGTGTCGGCCCCGGCGCGCGGTGCGCCCGACGCGCCCCCGGGTTCTCCTCAGCGGCGGACCATCCGGACGCCCGAGACCTCCAGCAGGCCGTCCAGCTCGACCCGGCCGACCCGCTGCTCCGGGCTGACCACCAGCCCGTCGCGGCGGACGATATCGAGGATCCGCTCGGCCAGCGGCATCACCATGTGCCGCCCCCAGCAGCGTTCGTTGGCGTGCCCGAACGGCAGGTAGCCGGGCTGGGTGTCGGGGTCGAGGTCCTTCCAGCGCTCCGGGCGGAAGGTCTCCGGGTCGTCCCACAGCCGGGGGTCACGATGGCTCAGCAGCGGAAGCATCAGGATGTCGTCCTTGCGGCCGATCCGGCCGTCGACGGCGCCGAACTCCGGGGAGGCGACCCGCAGGATGTTCCAGGACGGCGGCAGCAGCCGCAGCGCCTCCAGCAGGACGTCCCGATTGGGCACGTCGTCGTCGAAGGGGGCGCCGAGCCAGACCGCGTTGGTCACCAGCGCGGCCACGGTGAAGCAGATCGGCCCCGCCACCCGCCGGTAGAGGTACATCGCGTAGCGGCGGTCGTCGTACGTCTCGGCGTCCAGCACCCGGGCCGCCAGATTCGACAGCGGAATTTCGGTACCCGGCTTTCCGAGCATCGCCGTTCCGGCCGCGACCGCCATCCAGGTCAATTTCGGGGTGAGTTCCAGCCGGCGGTCGACCAGGACCCGGAATCGGAAACTCTCCCGGCCGAAAACGAGGTCCCGGAGATAGACGTGCGGAGTGTGCGGCCATCTCCCGGAGAGGTCCGTCCGCTCGCCCAGCGGTTTCTTCAGCGCCGCCCGGACATCGGCCGAGACGGCCTGCATGAGCGCGGCGGCGTCGGCCCGGGTGACCGACCGACCCTGCACGGGCTTGAAGGTCGGGCGCTCCTCGGCGTTGGCCGGCCGGCTGCGCAGCAGTCCGTCCATGAGGTCGACGCCGGCGACCCCGACGGTGTCCGCCTCCAGGCGGAACAGGTCCTGACCTCGGTACCTGTGCAGGAGCTCGTCGATCCGCGGCGCGAAGAGGGTGACCCGGGCGCTCCGGCCGGTGCTGGACATGGCCATCCGTTACTCCAAGGGTGAGCGGCTGTGGTGGCCGGCTCGCGGTGAGCGGCCCGTGCCCGGCGAGTGCGGGTGGCACTCGCCGGGCACGTGTCCGACGGCGGAAGAACCGCCGGGGAATTAGATCCAGCCGTACCAGGCGTAGGCCTTCAGGCTCTTCTCCGGCATGACCTTCTTCACGAAGTGAACGAGCTTCATGACAGCACCTCCATATCGACAGGGAACGATGGCGAACAACTGTTCGGCGAGCGGTCGGCGAGGACGGGCCCCGGGGGGTTCCGAAGAATTCGACCCCCCGCTTTCCGCCGCCGGAAAAAGTGAATCCCAGCCGGAAAACCCGGTCAAGTGACGCAGCTCACCCGGAGTACGGCCGACCGGCGGGTTTGGCGTCTCCCGGCCCGCCGGAGCGATCTTGACGCGAGCGCGACAGCGCTGGTCAGAGCCGCGCCCGCCGATGACCCCCAGGTGAACGCGGCCTTCCGCGCGGAGGTCGGGGAGGGGGCGAACGCTCCCGACGAAACGTTCGGTCTGCCCTTTGGGGCAACCCGCCTGCCCCTTCCGTTCCGCACCCCGCCGCACGGGCCCGCGACGGGTCGTCACCGCGCACTTCGCCCCCGGGCGCCCGCCTTCGGTGGCGACGCCGCTACCCTGTGCTCCGCAGCGGAACGGCCGACCGGCCGCCAAGCACTCGCTGGGGGCGATTGTGGTCGAACGTCTGGTGGTGGATCTCCACGCCGACGGCCGGATGTCCGTGACGGAGTGGCTCCCGGGGGCCGACGTCCCGGCGCCCGCCGTCGACGCCGGATGGCTGCGCAGGCCCCTGGACGACACGGCCCTGGAGGACCTCCGCTGGTACCTGGAGGACCACCTGCGCACCCCGTTCGGGGCGTACGGCGAGCGGGGCCCGCACATCGCCCGCCAGCTCCCGGACTGGGGGGCGCGGATGTTCTCCGCGCTGCTCGGCGACGGCCCCGGCCGGGACGCCTATCTGCGGGCACGGGCCCGCGGCGGCCCACTGGAGCTCGTGCTGCGCTCGGACTCCGCGCCGCTGCTCGGCCTGCCCTGGGAGCTGATGGCGGACCCGGGGCGCCGGGCCCCGCTGGTGCTCGACGACGTGACGGTGAGCCGCTGCCCGGCGGACGCCGATCCGCTCCACGTGCTCGACGCGCTCGACCCGCTCACCGCGACCGACGGGTCCCGGCTGCGGGTCCTGCTGGTGGTCACCCGGCCGGACGCCGCCACCGACACCTCCGCGAACGCCGCCGCGGCCGGGACCGCCCTCGACGCCGCCGCACGGACGAGCGCCCTCCCCCTGCTGCGGCGGCTCGGACCGGGACGCGACGCGGTCGAACTCCGGGTGCTGCGCCCGCCGACCCTCGCCGCGCTCGGCGAGACGCTGCGGGAGGCACGCGAGGAGGGCCGCCCGTTCCGGATCGTGCACTTCGACGGACCCGGCGTGCTCTCCGGCACCGGCGACCTCTCCGGTCCCGCCCACGCTCCGCAGGCCTCCCGCGGCCACGACCCCGGCGACGCCCTGGTGTTCGAGCATCCGGACGGGGGCCCGGACCCCGTACCGGTCCAGCGGGTCGCCCGGCTGCTCGCCGCCGCCGCGGTCCCGCTGGTGGTCCTGAGCCCCCACCGGTCGGGGAGCCCGGCCGGACAGGCCGGGGCCGCCGCGGCCCTCCGGCTGCTCCGGGAGGGCGCCGGCGCCGTGCTCGCCCTGCCCTACGGCCCCGGCCCGACGGCCACCACCGCGTTCCTCACCGTGGTCTACGAACGCCTCCGTCGCGGCGAGCGGATCTCCCTTGCGGTGGCGGCCGGCCGTCGGCACCTCGCCGAACAGGACCGGCGCGCCTCCGTCAGGGGCCCGCTGCCGCTGGCCGACTGGACGGTCCCGGCCCTCTACCGCCGCACCGAGGTCGCCTTCCCCGCACTGGCGGCCGAGCGGTCCGCACCGGAGCACGGCGACCTGCCCGACGCCCTCGCGGCCGGACACGGGAGCGCCGTGGACCGCGACGCCCGGGACGGTCTGGAGGGCCTCGCCCCCGTCGGGGCGTTCGTCGGCCGGGACGGCTTGCTGCTCGACCTGGACGCGGGCGCCCGGCGCCACCGGGTGGTCGTCCTGCACGGCCCCGCGGGCGTCGGCAAGACCGAGCTGGCGAAGGCCTTCGGCCGCTGGTGCCGGGACACCGGCGCGGTGGACGGACCGGACGCCGTCGTGCTGCACTCCTTCGAACCCGGCGTGGCCTCGTTCGGACTGGCCGGGGTGGTCGACCGGATCGGCCACCGGCTGCTCGCCGCCGAGGAGTTCGACCCGCTCACGCCCGTCGAGCGCCGGGAGGCCGTCGAGCGGGAGCTCGCCGCCCGGGACGTGCTGCTGATCTGGGACGGCGTGGAGTCCCTGCACACCCTGCACGACCCGGCGGGCGGCACCCCCGCTCCGGGCGAGGAGGAACGCGCCGAACTGCGGGCGTTCCTCGGCCGCGTGGCCGGGCACGGGCGCGGCGCGCTCGTGCTCACCAGCCGGACCCCGGAGGACTGGCTGGGCCCCGAGCCGCTGCGGATCGAGGTGCCGGGCCTGGCCCCGGAGGAGGCCGTCGAGTACGCCGAGAAGTTCCTCCCCGCGGACCCCGAAACCGCCCGCAAACGCGGGCTGCGGGTGTTCGGCCAGTTGCTGGAGTGGCCGGACGGGCACCCGTTGACGCTGCGGCTCGTGCTGGCCTCGCTCGACGCGCACGAACCCTGGCACGCCCTGGACACCCTCACGCGCGACGCCGAGGCGCGGCCGGGAGGAAGCGGGCATCCGGCACTCACGGTGAGCGCCGCCCACGCGCTGGACCGGCTGACCGCCGCCGACCGGCGGGCGCTGGCCGCCGTCACGCTCTTCCGGGGCACCGCCGACGCCACCGTGCTCGCCCTGCTCTCCCGCCAACCGTTGGCGCCCGAGCGCTTCCGGGACCGCGGCACCGAGGAGTGGCAGCGGCTGCTGGAGCGGGCGGCCGGGCTGGGCCTGCTCACCGCCCGCACCGGCACCGCCTTCCTGGTCCACCCGGCGATCGCCGACGTGCTCACTGCCCGGTGGCGGGCCGAGGAACCCGGCTTCGCCGAACAGCGGGCCGCCGCCGAGCAGGCCCTGCTGGGCGCCCAGGTCAACTTCTGCCTCCTGCTCACCCGCGAACTGCAGGGCGGCAGCACCGAGTTCGTCCTGACCGCGCTCGACCTCCAGCGGCGGACCATCGGCGGCCTGCTCGGCCGGGCCGTCGAGCAGGGGCTGTGGCTGCAGGCCCTGGCGCTCGTCCGGCCGCTGCACGCCCACTGGAGCGCCCACGGGCTGGACGCCGAGGCGCGCGGCTGGACCGACCGGGTGCGGACCGCCCTGGAGGCCGTCGACGGCGGACCGCCGGCGGCCGACACCCCGGCCGGCGCGCTCTGGCTGTCCGTGCTCGGCGCCGACGCCCGGCGCCTGGTGCGGGCCGGGCGCACCGAGGAGGCCGAGCGGACCTTCCGGGAGATCCACCACGCCGTCGACCGGCGGACCCCGGCCCCGGACCAGCTCGACGACCTCGCCGACGGCTACCAGCAGCTCGGCCGGATCGCGGTGGACCGCGGCGAGTTCGCCGAGGCCGAGCAGTGGTACCTGCACTCGCTCGCGCTCCTGGAGCGGCTCGACGACGCCCACGGCATCGCCATCGGCCACCACCGGCTGGGGGTGATCGCCCACCGCCTCGACCGCCCGGAGGACGCCGAGCGGCGGACCCGGGAGGCGCTCGACGCCTTCGAGCAGCAGGGCGAGTCCCGGTGGGCCGCCGCCTGCCGGCACCAACTCGGCGTACTGGCCCAGGAACAGGGCCGCTTCGAGGACGCCTACCTGTGGTACGGGCGCGCCCTGGCCGACGCCGACCAGCCGGCCGACCGGACCTTCGCGACGGACCTCCACCACCGGCTCGCCGCCGTCGCCGCCGAACTGGGACGCCTCGCCGCGGCCGAGAAGTGGTGCACGGAGGCGCTGGCCCTCGCCAAGGAGTCGGGCAGCCTGCCCGACACCGCCCGCGGCTACCACCAGCTCGGCGTGCTGGCCACGGCCCAGGAGCGGTTCGAGCAGGCCGAGACCTGGCACCGCAAGGCGCTGGAGATCCGCCAGGACCTCGACGACCGGCCCGGCACGGCCGCCAGCCAGCACCAACTCGGCGTCGTCGCCGCCCGGCTCGGCGACCTGGACGGGGCGGAGGCCTGGCACGCGCGGGCCCTGACGGTCCGGGAGGAGCTGGGCGACCAGGCCGGGGTGGCGGTCAGCTACCACCAGCTCGGGGTGACCGCCCAGACCGGCGGCCGGGCGGCGGACGCCGAGGCCCGGTACCGCAAGGCGCTGGACGTCTCGCACCGGATCGGCGACGCCCCGGGGCTGGCCCGGACCTTCGGGCAGTTCGGGCTGTTCGCCGCGGAGCAGGGGCGGCCCCGCGAGGCGATGGAGTGGCTGGTGCGCAGCATCACCTGCTTCGAGGAGTTCCCGCACCCACTGACCTGGCCGAGCGTGGTCAACCTGGGGCTGCTGGCGCGGGACCTCGGCCCGCGGGCCGTGGAGCGGGCCTGGCGCTCGGTCACCGGCCGCCGGCTGCCCGACGCCGTCCGGGACCACGTCGGCGGCTAGCGTCTGCCTCTCGGATCCTGGCCCGGGAGAGGAGCGGCTCGCGGCTACCGGACGGGACGGTCGCCGAGCAGGAGGCGGCGGACCCGGCCGACAGTGGCCGCGTCGCGGGCCGTGGTGAACGGCAGGAGGTTGCCCCCGGCGAGGCGGAAGGGCGTGCCGTCCAGGGTCGCGTGGGCGCCGCCCGCCTCGGCGACCAGGAGCAGGCCGGCCGCGTGGTCCCAGGCGTTCTCCCAGGCGAACACCGTCGCGTCGAGGGCGCCGCGGGCGATCGCCACGTACTCCAGCCCCGCCGAGCCCGCGCACGGCCGGGTGTGCACGCCCTCGGTCCGCAGGTGGGCCAGCGCGCGCTTCGCCTCGGGCGTGGCCTGGAAGGGGAAGGAGGCGGCGATCTCCAGCGGCGCGCCCTCGGCCGGGGAGCCCGTCCGCAGCGGGACGCCGTCCAGGCGGGCGCCCCCGCCCCGCAGGGCCGTCGCCATCCGGTCGTGGACCGGGGCGTACGTCCAGGAGGCCAGCAGTTCGCCGCGGTGGGCGAGGGCGACCAGCGTGCAGAACCCCTCGTCGCCGCGGACGAAGGTCCGGGTGCCGTCGATCGGGTCGACGATCCAGACCGGGCGGTCGCCGGCCAGCTCCGCGTACAGGCCGGGGTCCGCGTCGACCGCCTCCTCCCCCACCACGACCGAGCCGGGGAGCAGCGCCGTCAGAGCCGCCGTCAGGTGCGCCTCGGCGCCCCGGTCGGCGACGGTCACCAGGTCATACGGGCCGTGCTTCTCGGCCACCTGGTCGGCCGTCAGCGCGCGGAAGCGCGGCATGATCTCGGCGGCGGCGGCCCGCCGGACCGCCTCCTCCACCGGGCCCAGGCAGTCCGCGGCGAATCGTTCGTCGATCATCTGTCCATCACATCACAGCTTGGGCTCTCCGGATCCCGACCGAACAGCCGGACGGTCCTGGCGGCCCGGCCGGTCCGGCCCGTCCGGCGCCCGCGCCGCCGCGGACGGCGTGCGGACGCACGGCGCGGCGCCTCGGACGCGACGGGCGCCCTGCCCCCCGCACATCACTTCGTCGCCACGGCCGGGGGAGCCCCACGTCGTGTCGGGGCCGGGATCAGCGCGGGGTACGGCCCAGGGCCCGGCGCAGCGCGAGGTGGGTCAGCCAGGCCATGCCGAAGGTGAACGGCGCGGCGATGTCGTCGGCGGGTCCGGGGACGAGCGAGCAGAGCACCATGACGGCGAGCGGTATCCAGACGCGCAGCAGCGCCCGGCGGACGACCGGCCGCCCCGGGGCGAGCGCGGCCGCCCACGGCACGAGCAGGCCGAGCACGGCGAGCGGGGCGGTGAGGCCCGCGTGCTTGACCGCCTCGAACACGGTCCAGGCGAGCAGCAGGATCCCGAGCGCTCCCCAGGCGGTCCGTTCGACGGCCAGCGCGGCGGCGCGGTCGGCGGTCCTCCGTGTCATGGCGGCTCTCCCCCTGGATGTCGTGCGCCCGGTCCGGCCCGTACCGTACCGGGCGTCAGCGGCCGGTGGCGGCCGCGAGCGAGCAGTGGTCGCGGGCTTCGGCCAGGGCGGCGGCCAGGGCCTCGGGCCGGCGGGTGGAGAGGTACAGGTAGGGGCAGAGCAGGGAGGGTTCGGCGACCTCGACGCGGACGGCGCGCGGGAGGTAGCTGCGGATCAGCAGACGGGCCCGGGGACCGGCCAGCCGGGTGCGCCAGGCGAAGGCGGCGGCCTGGTCGAGGACTTCGACCGCGCCCGTGTGCTCGCCGCGCAGCACGATCGGCCCGGCCACCAGGACGCCGTCGCAGACCCGGATCCGGACCGCGCCGTAGCCGTTCAGCGCCGGGGCCACCAGCGCCAGCAGCAGGGCGCCGGCGGCCAGCGCGGGCAGCGGACCGAGCGGGGCCAGCGCGCAGGTGAGCGCGGTGGCGGCCGTCAGGGCGGCGAGCCACCAGCGCAGCGGGACGGAGAGTCGTTCGTCGTAGATCACCACATCCGGGATGCTGCCACGCCGCGGCCCGGTCCCGGCAGCCGGGCCGCCCGGCGCGGTGCGGGCGTGGCGCGGCGGCGCCGGGGCTCAGGCCTCGTCGTACCAGGAGAAGGCGGCGATCCGCCAGCCCTCGGGGGTGCGCACGAACTGGAAGGTCTTCGTCCCGCCGCCCCCGTAGGACTCGCCGTCCAGGGTGCCGGACTTGCGGTACTCGCCGGTGCGCGAGGCGACGGCCCCCACGATCTCGGTCCGCTCGGAGGTCTCCCACTCCGAGAAGCCGACCAGCCGGCCGTCGTTCAGCAGGCGCTCGCGCGGCTCGACGAACTCCTCGACGGAGTAGACCGTGAACGTCGGGGCGGTGCAGACGATCACTCCCTGCGGGAGCATCAGCCGCCGGAGCCGGGCCACATCGGCGCCCTGGCCGGCGCGGTTGTCGAAGGCGCCGAAGAACTCGGCGGTCAGCTGGTCGATCTCGGTCTTGGACATGGGCCCGACCGTAGCACCGGGCGGTCCGCCGGTCCGCGCCGCGGTGATCGGTCACGCACCGTCAACGGAGTTCCCGCTTCCGGGTGTTCCGGATGTGACGATGTCGCGCCCCTATGGTGAACGCGGATCGCTGGCTAGCATGAACATGCCGTCGAAAGGTATCCGCCGACCCTCTACAGGAGGAGCCCATCATGAGCGCACAGGTCCTGGAGATCCGCGACGCCGGCCTGCTGGACATCGACGAGGACACCATCGCCTTCGAGGACGAGTTCGACGCGGACCTCGCGCCGGTGGCGTGCATCGACGACCCGTGGGTCACCTACGTCCCCACCCGGTTCGAATGCGGGCTCAACTCCTGACCTCCACCGAGCGGTCCGCGTAACCGGCCGCCGGGCGGGCGCCCGCCCGGCGACCCCAGGGCACGGCGGACCAGGGAGGGAGCGGCGGAGGCCATGGCGACAGCGGCACCACCGGGCCGGGAGCCCGGCCGCGGAACGGCCGAGGACGTGCGCTCCCGGATCGCGGCCCGGCTGGCCGCGCCGGACGGCGCCGCGCACCGCCGGCTGCACGCCGGCGACGGCTGGCTGTATCTGCACGACCCGGAGATGCCGGCCCTCGCCCACGGCTGGAAGCTCCACCTCTCCGCCCGCCCCGAGCACCTGCCCGACCTGGTCGACCTGGTGCTCCCCGTCCTGCTCCGGCACCGCTGCGACGCCAAGTTCGCCGCCGACGCCGCCGTGCTGGGCCGGCTCAACTCCGGGCTGCGCGGCGCCGCCGCCGTCGGCAAGGCGGTCACGGTCTACCCGGCCCCGGGCGGGATCGAGGCGCTGGCGGCCGAGCTGGCCGAGGTGCTGGCGGGCCGCCCCGGCCCCCGGGTGGTCAGCGACCGGCAACTGCGGGCGGACGCCCCCGTCTACTACCGCTACGGGCCGTTCCGGGTCACCGGCGACGACCCGGACCTCGTCATGACCGGCCCCGCCGGGGAGGCCTTCCCCGGCCTCGCCGACGGCGCCTACCGCCAACCGCCCTGGACGGCCGACCCGTTCGCCGCCCGTGCCGCGCGGCGGGAGGCGACCACCCGGGTCGGCGACGGCCGCTACCGGATCACCGGCGGGATCACCCGCTCACCGAACGGGCACGTCTACCGGGCGGTCGAACTCGCCACCGGGCGGGCGGTGGTGGTCAAGCAGGCCCGCGCGTTCGTCGCCGAGGACCCGTCCGGCACCGACGCGCGCGGCCGGCTCCGGCACGAGCGGCGGGTGCTCGACGCGCTCGACGGAGTGCCCGGAGTGCCGCGGGCGGTCGACTACTTCCGGCACGGCGAGGACGAGTATCTGGTGAGCACCGTCCGCGGACCGCACGACCTGCGCCGCGACGTCCTCACCGCGGGCCCGTACCCCGTCGGGACCGGGGACGCGGGCGGCCGGGGCTGGTGGGCGCTGGCGCGCGGACTGTTGGCCGTCCTGGACGCCGTGCACGCGCGCGGCGTGGTGGTGTGCGACCTCAAGCCCGCCAACGTCGTGCTCGACGGCTCGGGCGGCTGCTCGCTCGTCGACTTCGGCGTCAGCGCCCTCGCCGGCGAACGGCCCGAGGGCGCCACCCTGGGCTACGGCCTGCCCGGCGCCGGCGCGGCACGGCCCGCCGACGACTACTACGCGCTCGGCGCCACCCTGCACTGGGCCGCCACCGGACTCGACCCCGTGGTGATCGACCCGGACCCGGCCGTCAACCGCGAGCGCACCCTCGCCTGTCTGGCCGGCGCGCTCCCGGGGCACGCGCCGGCGGACACGGACGCGGACGCGGTGGTGACGGTGGTGGCCGGGCTGCTCGCTCTCGACGCCGGGGCACGGACCGCGGCCGCCGCCGAGCTGCGGCGCAGCGGCACCGTCCGGTCCGGCCTCCGTTCCACCCGCCGGGCCCACCGACCGCCGACGGTGACCGGGAAGCTGCTCGACGAAGCCGTCCGGCACACCCTCGACCGCTGTGTCCGGATGGCCCACGACCTGGTCGACGCCGACCCCCGGGGCGGGCGGCCACGCACCCTGCTGTCGTTCTACGACGGCGCCGCCGGACTCGGCCTCGAACTGCTCCAGCACCCGGACCGGCCGCGGGCCCGCGCGGCCGCCACCGCCCTCGCCCGCTGGACGGCCGCCCACCCCGCGCTCGGCCGGCTCGGCCCGGGGCTGTACGACGGCCGGGCCGGCGTCGAGCTGTTCCTCGCCCACGCGGCCCGGCCGCTCGGCACCGAACGACCCTCCGCGTGGGGCGAACCACTCGGCGACGACCTCCCGGCCGACCAGATCTCCGGGGCCGCCGGGGTCGGCACCGCCCGGCTGCTGCTGGCCCGCGCGGCCCGCGCCGACGGCCGCCCGGAGGAGGCCGAACGGCACCTGGCCGTCGCCGCCGAGTGCGCCCGCCGGCTGACCGACGGCCGCCCCACCGGCCCCCGGGAGACCCCCAACCCGGGTACGGCGGCGCTTGTCGAGGGCTTCGCCCACGGCCGGGCCGGGCCGGCCCACTTCCTCCTCGCCCTGCCCGATGAGTCCAACGAGTCCAACGGGTCCGACGGGTCCAATGAGCCCGACAAGTCCGACAAGCCCGTGGAGGCCGCCCGGCGCCTGGTCGACGGCCTCGCCGCCGACGTCCCCCGGCTCGCGGCGGCCGCCGGCGCCCCCGGAGCGACCCGCCGCTACGGCTCCTGGTGCCGCGGGCTCGCCGGGATCGGCACCGTGCTCGTCCAGGCCGCCCACCGCCTCGGCGACCCGGCGCTGCTCACGCCCGCCGCGGAGGCGGCGCAGGCCTGCCGCGCGCTGGCGCCGAGGATGGGCATGACCGGCCAGTGCTGCGGCCTGGCGGGCGTCGGCGAACTGCTGGTCGACCTGGCCGCGGCCACCGGGGACGAACGCCACCGGCGCGCCGCCGAGGAGGTCGCGGGCCTGATCCTGGCCCGCGCCGGCGGCCCCCGGGGTCGTCCGCTGCTGCCCGGCGCCGATCCCACCGCCGAGTCCCACGCCTGGGCCACCGGCACGCCCGGCGTGCTCGCCTTCCTGCGCCGTCTGCAGCACGGGGGCGGCCCGCGTCCGGGCCGGCTGTTCCCGGCCCGACCCGACGATTTTGGTTTCTGATCATCCGTTGGTAGTTTTTTCCTCGTCGAGAGGGCGGGCCGCGCGAGACGCGGAAAGCCCGGTCGGCCAGGCGTCGGTGGTGCATTGGCAGCACGCCCGCTTTCAGCGGGAAGAGTTCGTTCGATTCGGGCCCGGCGCTCCATCCTCGGGGGTGGCATCCGTATGACGGGTGCCACCCCCGGCCCGTTTCCCACGTCCCCCGTGCCGGGAGGAGACTGCTCCCCGTGACCCTGCTGCTCTCCCGCACGGACATCGAGGCCGCCCTGGACATCCCGGCCGTCCTGGCCGCCCTCGACGCGGGCTTCCGCACGACGGACCGGCTCCCGGCCGCCCAACGGGTGGGCGCCCGCCTGCCCGGCCCCGGAACCGCCATGTGCCTGATCCCGGGGCTGCTCCCCGACGTTCCCGCGTACACCGTGAAGGTCAACGCCAAGTTCCCGGCCGCCACGCCCGCCCTGCGCGGGATCGTCTGCCTGCACGCCCTGGCCGACGGCGAACTGCTCGCACTGCTCGACTCCGCCTCCGTCACCGCCTGGCGCACCGGACTGGCCGCCGCACTGGCCACCCACACACTCGCGCCGCGGCGCGCGCGGACGGTCGCCGTCATCGGCGCCGGCGCGCAGAACCGGACCGCACTCCGGGCCCTGCGCACCCTGCGGCCGATCGACGAGGTGTACGCCTACGACCTGGACCCGGAGCGCGCCGCGGCCGTCGGCACGGTGATGCCCAGCGCACGGGCCGCCGCCACGGCGGCGGACATCGTCCTCACCGCGACCTGGTCACGCGAGCCGCTGCTCGACGCCGACGTCCTGCGGCCGGGCCTGCACCTCACCAGCCTCGGCTTCGACGAGCCCGGCAAGACCGAACTCTCCCCCGCCCTGCTGCGCGCGAGCCGCCTCGTGGTGGACGACCCCACGCTCGCCGCCACCTCCGGCGTCCTGCACGGCACCACCGTCGACCCGGCCCTCGCCACCCCGCTCGCCGACGTCCTGCGCGGCACCGCCCCGGCCCGCCCCGACGACCGCCCCACCGTCTTCGCCCCGGTCGGCCTCCCCTGGCAGGACCTCGCCCTCGCCTGGCCCGTCTACCTCGCCGCCCGGTCCGACGCCGCGTCGCCCTCCTTCACCTTCCACTGACCGGCCGTGCCGGGTCGCCCCCGGGAGGCGCCCCGGCGGCGAAACCGCCTGGCAACTCTCCTGGTCCCCGGTGGCCACCATCCCCCTCACCGCCTGACCCGGCACCCGCCGCGTCCCGCTCGGCGGGCAACCCTGACCAGCCGTCAGGCGGCCTGCCAGAGCTCGATCCGGTGGCCCTCGGGGTCGGTGACCCAGCCGAAGCGGCCGATCCCCGCCAGCTCCTGCGTCCGCTCGTCCACCGCCGCGCCCTTGGCCCGGAGCTGGGCGAGCATCGCGTCCAGGTCGCGGACGCGGAAGTTGAGCATGGTCTGCTGCTCCCGGGAGCCGAAGTAGTCGGTCCCGGAGTCGAAGGCGGCGAACACCGTCGGGCCGGCGTCCTGCCGCCAGAGGCCGTTGTCGTCGGCGTCCAGGCCGAGGCAGTCGCGGTACCAGGCGCTCAGCGCCGCCGGGTCGGCGGCACGCAGGAAGTAACCGCCGATTCCAAGCACACGTTCCATGCCCGCCATCCTGCCAGGACGGCGATCGGTCGGCGGTCGGTCGGCGGTCGGCCACCCCGGGCGTGTCGGGGGGCCAGGAGCCGGTGGCCACGATGTGCCCGACGATCCGGAGCGCCCCGGCGAGCGGGACGCCGTCCCGGACGGCGCGGAACGCGAGGGCCGATTTCCGCCAGCCCGGCCCGGGGCGGGAGCGCAGAGTGGGAGGCGTGGGACGGGTCGGACGAGTGACCGGAGAGCGGACGTGAGCGTGCACACCAGGAGCGGGACCCCCGCGCAGCGGGTCGGCGAGGCCGACTGGGCGGCGATCGGCGAGGAGGTCGAGGAGCACGGGAGCGCGCTGACGCCGCCGCTGCTCGACCCCGCCGAGTGCGCCGAGGTGGCCGGGCTCTACGACGAGGTGGAGCGTTTCCGGAGCACCGTCGACATGGCGCGGCACCGGTTCGGCTCCGGGCAGTACCGGTACTTCCGCGAGCCGTTCCCCGCGCCGGTCGCCGCCCTGCGGGAGGCGCTCTACCCGCGACTGCTGCCGATCGCCCGGGACTGGGCGGCCAGGCTCGGCCGGCCCGCACCGTGGCCGGACGGCCTCGCCGAGTGGCTGGAGCAGTGCCACGCCGCCGGGCAGACCAGGCCCACGCCGATCCTGCTGCGCTACCGCGCCGGCGACTGGAACGCGCTCCACCGGGACCTGTACGGCGACCTGGTGTTCCCGCTCCAGGTGGTGATCGGCCTCGACGCCCCCGGGGTCGACTACACCGGCGGCGAGTTCCTGACCGTCGAGCAGCGCCCCCGGGCCCAGTCGCGCGGCAATTCCGTCGCCCTTCCCCAGGGCCACGGCCTGGTCTTCACCACCCGGGACCGCCCCGTGCGGTCCGCCCGCGGCTGGTCGGCGGCCCCCGTCCGGCACGGCGTCGGCACGGTGCGCTCGGGACTGCGGCACACGCTCGGCCTGGTGTTCCACGATGCCGCCTGACGCCCTCCCCCCAGGCCTCGCCACGCCCTGGCCCGAGCCGCACACGGCGGCCGAACTCGACGCCGTCCTGGGACTGGTGGCGCCGGACGCCTCCGTGGTGATCGGGCACGGCCGCGACGAGGCCTCCGTCGCGGCGGCCCGCGCGTTCGCCCGCGCCTTCGCCGAGCGCCGGCGGGCCTGCGGCGGGAGCGTGCTCGACGTCGTCGACTGGCCCGAGGAGGCCGCCTCCTGGCTGCGCCAGGCCCGCCGGTTCACCGCCCCCGCGCCGGACGCCTGGGTGGTGGCCGCCGGGCCGCGCGGCTGGGCGGGCATGAGCCGGCGGCTGCGGCGCAGCACCGACTGGGACCCGGCGCGGACCGTCGGCTTCGCGTCGACCGGCAGCGCCCTCGCGCTCGCGCTCGCCGGTCCGGGCACCCTGGACGGCCTGCGCGGCGCCACGGCGGACGGCCGGACCTGGCAGGTGGGCGGCGGCGGGAGCCACGGCGCGCCTCCCGCCCCGCCGCAGCGCTGAGCGGCGTGGCCGCCCCGGCTGCCGCCCCGGGGGAAACCTCGGTCACAGTCGGCCGATTCGGGGCGGTCGGCGGGCCGGGATCGTGACGTAGGGTCGGCCCCGGGACGGCCGCGCGGGTGGGGGTTCGCGCCGGAGCCGTCCCCGGTGCGGCCGTCGTTCTCGCGATCGGTCACGGTACGGCCGCCCCGGGCACCGTGGTTCACCGTTGCTCACGGACGTTCACCGTTGCCCGCGCCGTTCACCGCTGCTCCTCGCTCTCCGACGCTCCGACGTTCCGTCACTCCGGGCCGCGGCCCGCGCCGCGGCCCCGGCACCGCGCCACCGCGCCACCGCGTTCGGCCGCCCGTCCCGGGTGACGCACCGCAGCACGCCGAAGGGATTGTCATGCCCGAGTACACCGACCCGTCGCCGAGTTCCCCCGGCGACCCGCTCCCCGTCTCCCGGATCGGCCGCCGACGCCTGCTGCGCGCCGGGCTGGCCACCGGCGGCGCGCTGGCCGCCGTCCGGCTGCTTCCCGCGACGGCCGCCGGCGCCGCGCCCACCGTCGCCGTCCGCCCGCCCACCGGCGGGTACGCACCGGCACCGGCCGCCGTCCCCGCCGCGTGGCCGGACTGGGCGCGGTTCGCCCGGCTGGCCGACGGCACCTTCGACGAGGTCGCCGACATGCAGGGCACCATCGACACGCTCAAGGCCCAGAACGTCAGCGTGATCGAGCTGGACACCGTGCTGTCCGACTGGCACACCGACGCCGAGTTCACCGCCCACGCCGCGCTGGTCAAGACCTTCGCCGGCAAGGCGCACGCGGCCGGTCTGAAGGTCGTCATGTACTACCCGTCCCTGGAGGTCATCTCGCCCGGCGGCGAGAAGGGCCGCTCGTTCTACAAGAACGACCAGGGCCGCAACTGGGTCCAGCGCTCCCTCGACGGCAAGCCCAACGTCTTCTACGGCAGCGTGGTGGTCTGGGTCGACCCGGGCGACGAGAGCTGCTGGGTGAGCCCCAACTCCCCCTGGCGGGACTACTACCTGAAGCGGATCAAGCAGCTCGCCGGCACCGGCGTGGACGGGATCTGGCCGGACGTGCCGATCTACTTCGACGGGGTGCTCACCTGGTGCGACGCCTCCACCTGGGGCGCCGCCGCGTTCACCGCGGACACCGGACTGCCCGCCCTGCCCAAGGCCGCGAACGACAACGACCCGGTCTTCCGCCGCTACGTCGAGTGGCGCCACCGCAACCTGCTCCAGTTCCAGCTCGACATCGCCGCCGCCGGGCGCAGCGTCAACCCCGACCTGGTCACCTTCGTCGAGACCGTCTCGATGGACTACCGCTACGCCACCTCGATCGGCCTGGACGGCGCCTACCTGCGACAGGCGGCGGGCAACGTCAGCCAGGTCTGGGAGGTCGACATCCTCGCCAACGAGGACGGCATGCGGCACGCCACCGCGACCGACTGGACCTGCCTGATCTCGATGTACAAGTACGCGCGGGCGGCCAGCGGCAGCAAGCCGGCCTGGGCCTTCTCCTACGGCTGGAAGGCCGACGACGCCTCGCTGGTGATGTCGGAGCTGATCGCGGCCGGCTGCAACCCGTACGAGGTGAAGACGCCGTACAAGAACGACACCACCGACGCGGCGATGCGCACCCGGATGTTCGGCTTCGTCAAGGCCAACGAGCGGCGGCTCTACGACGCCGTCTCGGCGGCCGAGGTCGGCGTCTACCACTCCAGCGCCTCGCGCGACTACGTCGGCCCGGGCGAGGGCAACGGCATGTACGCCAACGCGACGGCGCCCGCCGGGATCCTCGACTGGTGGGGCGGCGACGACGCGGCGATGAGCTGCACCACGATGCCGTGGCTGGGCGACTTCCGCGGCACCGTCAAGGCCCTGGTGTACGCGCACATCCCGTTCGACACGGTGACCAGCCCGGGGCTCGCGGCCGAGGACCTGGCGCGGTTCAAGGTGGTGCTGCTGCCGAACCTCCAGGCGGTCTCCGACGCGGAGGCGGCGGTGCTGCGCGGGTACGTCGCGGGCGGCGGCACGATCGTGCTCACCGGGCCCGCGCCGACGGGCCTCGACGAGTACGGCACGGCCCGCGCCGAGTACGCGCTGGCCGACGTGCTGGGGCTGCGCCGGGCCGATCCGCTGCCGGCGGCCCGGCGCACCGCCTTCGGCGCGGGCGTCTGCTGGTACCTCGGCGGCGAGCTGCCGGGGCTCGCCTATCTGCGCACCGCCGACCAGGCCGCGGGTGACCGGCTGCTGGCCCCGGTCCGGGAGGCCGCGCCGCCCTCGCTGGGCCTCTCCGGCGACCGGCGGATCCACCTGGAGGCGCGCCGACTGGGTGCGGAGACCGTCGTCCACCTGGTGAACTTCAGCAACTTCGGGGACACCCCGGCGGCGTTCCGCACCACGCCGGCGTCCTGCACCCTGACGTACGCCGTCCCGGCCGGGCGCACCGTCGCGGCGGTCACGGTGGCCACCCCGGACGGGACCGATCCGGCGCCGCGGCCGGTGCCGTTCACGGTGACCGGGGCGGTGCTGAGTGTGCCGCTGACGGTCGCGCAGTACGCGGTCGTCGGCATCACCGTGAGCTGATCCCGCGCGCCCCCGGCCGGCCCGTCCGGGGCCGGCCGGGGTGCGGGCACGCGAACGCCCCGGAGCCGACGGCTCCGGGGCGCGGGGCGGAAGGATCAGCCGTTGCTGCTCTCGAAGGCCGCCAGCCAGCTGAGACGCGGGCCGACGAGGCCCACCGCGGCGTTGCCGGCCTCGAGGCCCGCCGAGTAGGAGGGCTGCTCGCCCCCGCCGTGCGCCACCGCGGCGGTCGGCGCGATCACGGCGGCGGCGGCCACGACGGTGGCGACCACGGCGAACTTGCGGAGCTTTCCACGAACCGACATCTCAGGTACTCCTTGATGGTTGGTCAGCAGTCTGCGCCGGCCGTCGCGTGGGACGGCCGGGCGGCACACACGTTGGCACACGAAGGTGGGGGGCCGGACGCATTCGCAACCCGACGCGGGCGGCGGGGCGGGAAGTTCCCCCGGGAGGGTGAAACGGGGGGCGGGTGCCCGTTCGGGCAGACGAATCTTCCGAAGCTGCCACCGGAAACCAGCATGTGGGTACATTCAAGATCGACTTCCGAGCAGTCGGACCGCGCTCCCCGCACGCACCGAGACAGGATCCCGATGACCGAGCCCAGCTCCGCCGTCAGCCGCCGCACCCTGGTGACCGCCATCGGCGCCACCGCCGCCGCGCTCGCCACCGCCCCGGCCGCACACGCCGCCGCGCCGGGCGCCCCGGCCACCGCTCCGGCTGCCCCGGCGCCGGCCGGAACGCCCGCCCGCACCGTCACCGTGCCGGCCACCCGGGCCCGCTCGGCGGCCGGTCGCGCGGCCACCGCCGCACGCACCGACTTCCCGATCCACTACGTCGGCGTCAGCTGGGACGGCCCCCGGCGCGGCGGCTCGATCCGGCTCCACCACGAGGGCACCGGCCCCGGCGCCTGGCAGCCGCTCACCGCCGGCTGCGCGGGCGGCCCCGACCTGCCGGCCGGCTCGGCGGGCGCCGACGCCTCCCGGCGCGCGGCCGTGCTGGTCCCCGCCGGCGGCGCGGTCGGCTACGACCTGCGGCTGCCCGACGGCGCCACCGACGCGCGCTCCACCGCCCTGGACACCACCCAGGGGCCGGCCCGCACCACCACGCTCTCCCCGACCGCACCGGTCACCCTCTGCGGCGTCCAGTACCTCAGCCGCGCCGCCTGGGGCGCCGACGAGTCCAAGCGCTTCAAGAACGGCGTCGAGAACTCCCCGGCCAAGTACTACCCGCTGCAGACCCTGACGGTGCACCACACCGACACCCCGAACGCGGACGCCGACCCGGCCGCCACCGTGCGGGCGATATACGAGTACCACGCCGTCACCCAGGACTGGGGCGACATCGGCTACCACTTCCTGATCGACGAGGCCGGCCGGATCTACGAGGGCCGCTGGTCCGGCGACGACGGCCTCCCGGCGCACGACGCCAACGGCAACGTGGTGACGGCCTTCCACACCTCCGGCTTCAACTCCGGCAACCTCGGCATCGCCCTGCTCGGCACCCTGACCGGCCAGGAGCCCACCGCCGCGGCCCGCCACTCGCTCACCCTGCTGCTCGCCCTGCTGACCCGCACCCACGGGCTCGACCCGCAGGCGCACGTCACCTTCGTCAACCCGGTCAACGGCGTCACCAAGCCGGTCGACCTGATCAGCGGCCACCGCGACTGGCTGGCCACCGACTGCCCCGGCGGCACGATGTACGCCACCCTGCCCGCCCTGCGGGCCGAGGTCGCCGCGCTCTGACGGCCCGGCCCGGCCCGGGGTCCCCCGCCCCGGGCCGGGCCGGACGGCTCAGGCGTGCTCGACGCCGCCCGCGCCGCCGTCCAGGCCCAGCAGGCCGACGGCCCGCTCGCGCATCTCCACCTTGCGGATCTTCCCGGTGACCGTCATCGGGAACTCGTCCACCAGGTGCACGTAGCGCGGCACCTTGTAGTGGGCGATCCGCCCCGCGCAGTACGCGCGCAGCGCCTCGGCGGTCAGCTCGGGCGCGCCGGGGCGCAGCCGGACCCAGGCCATCAGCTCCTCGCCGTACTTGGCGTCGGGCACCCCGATGACCTGGACGTCCTGGACGTCCGGGTGGGTGTACAGGAACTCCTCGATCTCGCGCGGGTAGATGTTCTCGCCGCCGCGGATCACCATGTCCTTGAGCCGGCCGGTGATGGTGAGGAAGCCCTCCTCGTCCATCACCGCGAGGTCGCCGGTGTGCATCCAGCCCTCGGCGTCGACCGCGTCGGCGGTGCGGTCGGGCTGGTCCCAGTAGCCGAGCATCACCGAGTAGCCCCGGGTGCGCAGTTCGCCGGGCGTGCCGCGCGGGACGGTCTCGCCGCTCTCCGGGTCGGCCACCTTGACCTCCAGGTGCGGGCCGACCCGCCCGACGGTGGAGACCCGCCGCTCCAGCGGGTCCTCGGCGCGGGTCTGGGTGGAGACCGGCGAGGTCTCGGTCATGCCGTAGCAGATGGAGACGTCCCGCATGCCCATCCGGTCGACGACCTGCTTCATCACCTCGATCGGGCAGGGCGAGCCGGCCATGATCCCGGTGCGCAGGCTGGACAGGTCGTGCTCCGCGAAGCCCGGGTCGTTGAGCTCGGCGATGAACATGGTCGGCACGCCGTAGAGCGAGGTGCAGCGCTCGGCGGCCACCGCGCGCAGGGTGGCGACGGGCTCGAAGGCCTGGGCGGGGATCACCACGCAGGCCCCGTGGGAGAGCGCCGCCAGGTTTCCCATCACCATGCCGAAGCAGTGGTAGAAGGGCACGGGCACGCAGATCCGGTCCGCTTCGGTGTAGTCGCAGAGCTCACCGACGAAGTACCCGTTGTTGAGGATGTTGCGGTGCGAGAGCGTGGCGCCCTTGGGGAAGCCCGTGGTCCCGGAGGTGTACTGGATGTTGATCGGGTCGTCCGGGCTCAGCCCGGCCCCGATCGCGGCCAGCCGGTCGCGGTCGCCGCGCTCCCCCGCCGCCAGCAGCTCGTCCCAGCCGGCGGAGCCGATCAGCAGCACGTCGCGCAGTCCGGGGCAGCGCGGGCCGGCCTCGGCGAGCATCGCCGCGTAGTCGGAGGTCTTGAAGGCGGGCACCGCCACGACCGTGCGGATCCCCGACTGCCGCAGCACGTACTCGACCTCGTGGGCGCGGTAGCCGGGGTTGACGGTCACCAGGATCGCGCCGATCCGCGCGGTGGCGTACTGGGTGAACACCCACTCCGGGCAGTTCGGCGCCCAGATCCCGACGCGGTCGCCGGTCCGCACCCCGAGGCCGAGCAGCCCGAGCGCGACCCGGTCCACCTTCGCCGCCAGTTCCCGGTACGTCCACCGCCGGCCGCTCGGCACGTCCACCAGCGCCTCCCGGTCGGGGAAGGCGGCGACGGCGCGGTCGAGCGCGGCACCGATGGTGTGCTCCAGCAGCGGCACCGAGGTGTCACCGGTGCTGATGCTGGGAGACGGGGAGGGCGAGGTCATGGTGAGGGCTCCTGGACTCGTCCGGCGCAGGTCGACCGACTCTACGCCGCCCGTCCCGCCCCGTCACCCACGCGCGCACCACCCTTTCCCCACGGGCGACGGACGACCGGCGGCGGGTGCCGTGCCGGGGCCGCCGGTGCGGCCGGCCCCGGCGTCCCCCGCCCGTCAGGCGGAGGCGGCGTCACGCACCGCGGTGCGCTCGGGGGCGCCGGGGGCGGCCTTCGGGGCACCCTGGCCGGGCGGGAGCGGGATGGTGGCGGCCACCGCCGCGGCGACCAGCGCCACCCCGCAGCCGATCAGCAGGCCGACCCGGAAGCCGGTCTCGGAGGGCAGCACATGGCCGCCCATGGTGGTGGTCAGCTGGGCGAGCACCACACCGACCACGGCGGCGGAGAGCGAGGTGCCGAGCGAGCGCATCAGGGTGTTGAAGCTGTTCGCCGAGGCGGTCTCGGACATCGGCACGGCGCTCATGATCAGCGCCGGCATCGCCCCGTAGGCGAGGCCCACACCGGCGTTGCAGACCAGGGTCACGACCAGTACGCCCCAGGTGGAGCCGATCAGCAGCATCGACAGCCCGTACCCGGCGGCGATCGCCAGGGCGCCGACGACCAGGGTGAACTTCGGGCCGCGCGCCGTCGAGAGCTTGGCGCCGAGCGGCGAGACGACCATCATCATCAGGCCGGAGGGGGCCATCCACAGGCCCATGGCCAGCATGGACTGGCCCAGGCCGTAGCCGGTGGCCTCGGGCAGCTGGAGCAGCTGCGGGATGATCAGCGCCTGCGCGTACATCCCGAAGCCGACCAGGACGGACGCGGCGTTGGTCAGCAGCACGCGCGGGCGGGCGGTCACCCGCAGGTCGACCAGCGGCTCGGCGATCCGCAGCTCCCAGACGCCCCAGCCGAGCAGCAGCACCACGGCGGCGGCGAACAGGCCGAGCGTCGTTCCGTCGGTCCAGCCCCAGTCGCCGCCCTTGGAGACCGGCAGCAGCAGGCAGACCAGGCCCGCGCCCAGGCCGAGCGCGCCGAGGCCGTCGAAGCGGCCGCCGGCCGGCGGGGTGGCGGGGGCGGGCACCAGGAAGCGGATCATCGCGGCGATCGCGACGGTGAGCACGGCCGCGCCCCAGAACAGCGCGCGCCAGCTGGCGTACTGGGCGACCGCCGCCGAGATCGGCAGGCCGAGGCCGCCGCCGATTCCCATCGAGGCGCTGACCAGGGCGATCGCCGAGCCGAGCCGCTCGGGCGGGAGCACCTCGCGCAGCAGGCTGATGCCGAGCGGGACCACGCCCATGCCCATGCCCTGCAGTCCGCGTCCGACGATCATCGGCAGGACGGAGGAGGTCAGCGCGCAGATCACCGAGCCGACCAGGAGCGGGGCGCAGCAGGCCAGCAGCATCCGCCGCTTGCCGAGCAGGTCGCCGAGCCGGCCGCTGATCGGCACGAAGACGGCGGCCGACAGCAGGGTCGCGGTGATCACCCAGGAGGCGTTGGACGCGGAGGTGTCCAGGATCTTCGGCAGCTCGCCGATCAGCGGGGTGACCAGGGTCTGCATGATCGCGGCCACCGTACCGGTGAGGGCGAGCGTGGCGACGATCCTCCCGGTCCGGTCGGGGGCGGTGGTCTGTGGGGCGGCCATGGGCGGGGGCTCCTCGGTTCCGTACGACGGTCGACGGATATGCATCCTACACATGATATGCATGATGCATAAAGACTCCGATGGGCGCACACCTGCCATACTGTGCGCAAACATCGCAGGTCAGGGCACCGACGCCAGGGGCGGGAAGGACGACGTCATGAGCGGACCCACGGACGAGGTGGCGTTCGAGTACATGGTGCTCAGCCGGCACCACTACCTCAGCCCGGTCGGCGTCCGGCCGCACGGCAGCGGTCTCGACCGCAGCGCCTACATCCTGCTGAGCCGGATCCGGATGCAGGGCCCGATGTCGATCGGCGAGCTCAGCGACGCCTTCGGACTCGACGCCTCGACCCTCAACCGGCAGACCGCCGCGATGACCCGGGCCGGGCTGGTCGAACGGATCCCCGACCCGGAGGGCGGGCTGGCGCGCAAGTTCCGCATGACCGAGGAGGGCGAGCGGCGGCTCGACGAGGACCGCGCGGCGCACGCTCACGCCCTCGGCCTGGTGATGGAGGACTGGCCCGACGAGGACGTCGAGGCCTTCGCCGGGTTCCTGCGGCGCTTCAACACGGGCATCGAACGGCTCGACGGGCGGCCCTGGCCCCGCCCCTGACACTCCCTGACGCTTCCGGACACCGCCGCCCCGCCGGACTCGACCGCCCCACCAGGAGCCCGACAGATGGACCGCCCGCAGGCCCCCGCCCTCCTCCTCGACGCGCTCGCCCCCGCCCATCCGGCCGGCATCCTGGACGCCGCCGAGCAGGCCGAACGGCGGGGCGCGGACCGGCTGGTGGTCTCCGAGACCGCCTACGACCCGTTCCTCCAACTGGCCCGCGCCGCCGACCGCACCAGCTCGATCGAGCTGGCCACCGGAGTCGCGGTGGCCCTCGCCAGGACCCCGATGACCCTCGCCTACCAGGCCTGGGGCCTGCACGCGGCCTCCGGCGGACGGGCCGTCATCGGGCTCGGCTCGCAGGTCAAGCCGCACATCGAGAAGCGCTTCGGGATGCCCTGGGACCGGCCCGCCGCACGGATGCGCGAGTACGTGCACGCGGTGCGGGCGATCTGGCACAGCTGGCAGACCGGCGAACGGCTGCGCTTCCGGGGCGACTTCTACACCCACACGGTGATGACGCCGGTCTTCTCCCCCGATCCGGTCCCGGCCGGGGTGCCGCGGATCCTGCTGGCCGGCGTCGGTCCGCTGATGGTGCGCACCGCGGGCGCGGTGGCGGACGGCTTCCTCAGCCACCCGTTCACCTCCGTCGACTACCTGGCCCGACAGGTGCTGCCGGCGCTCGCCGAGGAGCGCGAACGGGCCGAGGCCGAGGGCGCGGCCTGGACCGGGCGGCCCTTCGAGGTCGTCGGCAGCGTGCTCACCGCGACCGGGCGCACCGAGGAGGAGCTGCGCGCCAACCTGGCGGCCACCCGTGAGCGGCTCGCCTTCTACGCCTCCACGCCCGCCTACCGTCCGGTGCTGGCCCAGCACGGCTGGGAGGAGCTGCACGAGGAGTTGCACCGGCTGTCGCTGCGCGGCCGCTGGCCCGAGATGGCCGCGCTGATCGACGACCGGGTCCTCGACACCTTCGCCGTCACGGGCACGGTCGAGGAGGCCGCGCGGGAGATCCACCGCCGGTACGCGGGCCTGGCCACCCGGGTCTCGGTCAGCCTCCCGGAGGACGCGGCGCCGGACCTCGGCCTGGACGTCCTGGACGCCCTGCGCGCGATCGATCGACCCGCGCCGCGCTGAGGCCCTGCGGTCGACGGGCCGTCAGCTCCACGCCGTCCAGAATCCGCTGACGGACCGTCGAACCGTCCGGCCGTGGCTACGCTCCGCAGCCGCCGCCGAAAGGGCCGACGGGCAGGGAAACCGGACAAGCGGTATCATTCGACGACTTTGCCGACCTCGCCGGCCTCGCGGGTGACTGCACCCTCCGCCTCGGCGCCGCCGCGCGCGGCGACCATCTCGGCGTACACCCGCGCGCCCCGGTCCGGGGCCAGGTCAAGGCAGGCCAGCACCCCGGGGACGGCGATGCTCGGCATCAGGTGCCGGTACAGCGTGGCGACCCGATCGGCGAGGTCGGCCCGGCCGGTGAAGCGCTGCGACTGGAGCTGCACGCCCACCCAGGAGGCCGTCATCAGCCCCGCCGTGTCGGCCGGCACCACGTGCGGCAGCAGCTCGCCGCGCTCGCCCGCCGTCACCAGCAACCGCTCCAGCCTGGCGATCCACCCCGGCGCGGCGTCGAACCCCAGATGGCCCTCCGCGCCCTGGTCCACCGAGAGCCGCACACCGGCGCTGACCAGCGGGTCGATGGGCACCAGATGGGTGACCACCATCCCGGTGTCCACGAACTCCTGCAGCCTGCACGAGCGCTCCGGCACGGCCTCGGCCTCGAACTGCTCCTCGATGACCCCCTGCGCCAGCTCGCGCTTGGACGCGAAGTGGAAGTAGACGGCACCCCGGGTCACACCGGCCCGGGCGACCACCTCGCCGATAGTCGCGCGCTCGTATCCGCACTCGTCGAACACCGAGGCCGCGGCCTCCAGAATCAGCCGCCGCGTCCGCAGCGCCCGCTCCTGTCGCGCCACCACGACCACCCCCGCCCACACGCACCGCAACAAACCAAACAGCCCGTATCTTACCCGGGGCACCGAACCGGCCCGGGGCGCTCCCCGGCGCGGCCCCGGGCACGCGGTGTCAGAGGATACCGACCGAGCGGTCGGCCCCGGCCCGGCACCCCGGTGCTCCGGCAGCCCCCTGCCCGCGCGCTCCGGGCGCTCCGGACCCCGGCGGTCAGCCCAGCACGGCGACCGCCTCGACCTCGACGAGCTGGTCGTGGTACCCGAGCACGGAGACACCGAGCAGGGTGCTCGGCACGTCGTGCTCGCCGAGGTACTCGCGGTAGACCTCCCAGACGGCGCCCAGGTCCGCCTGCCGGGAGGAGGCGACGTACACCGTGGTCCGCACCAGATCGGTGAGCGCCGCGCCCTCGTCCTCCAGGACGGTCAGCAGGTTCCGCATCACCTGGTGGGCCTGGCCGACGTAGTCGCCGACCGCCACGGTGCGCCCCTCGGCATCCAGCGGACAGGCGCCGGCCAGCCAGAGCGAGCGGACCGGCGCGTCGACGGCCGCCGCGTAGGCGTAGTCGACCGCCTGGGTGAGGCGGTGGTTGCGGATCAGCCTGACGGACTTGCTCATGGGTCCCTCCCGGACGGTCGTTCGGCCCTGCCGCGCCCCATCGTTGGATCCTCGCGCCGGAGCGTCAACCGATTTCCGGGCGTCGCCCCGGGCGGATCGGGGCCGGCGGCCGGCGAATTCACCGGTGCGGGTGATGGCGGGCCGCCCGCTCCGGCCGGGATCCTGGTGGCTCGCCCGGCTCGCCCGGTTCGTCGACGATCGAGGGGTCCACATGCCGTTTCCGCACCTCCCCGGGGTCTGGGGCCGCCGCCGGATGCTGGGACTCGCTCTGGGGGCCGGCCTCGCCCCCGCCCTCGGCACCGGACCCGCCGTCGCCCGCCCCGGCGACGAGGGCGGGGACCTCGCGCTCGGCCACCGGGTGGCCGCCGTGGCCGCCGCGCAGATCGGGGTGCCCTACGCCTGGGGCGGCGGGGACCGGCTGGGCGCGAGCCTCGGCTTCTGCGACGAGGAGAACGGCTACCTCGACGGCCAGTGCCTCGGCGAGAGCACGGTCGGCTACGACTGCAGCGGCCTGTCACTGTACTGCTGGTACCGGGCCAGCGGCGGCGCCGTCGAGCTGGCGCACTACACCGTGGCCCAGTTCCACCGCTCCGCCCCGGTGGAGCGGTCCGCGCTGCTCCCCGGCGACCTGCTGTTCTTCTCCCGGCCCGACGCGCCGCTGCACCACGTGGGCCTGTGGACCGGGGACGGCGCGATGATCCACGCCGAGCACACCGGCACCCTGGTGGCCCGGCTGGAGGGCGTGTTCGACGTCCCCCGCTGGTCCCGCGAATTCGCCGGCGCCCGCCGCCCGTTGCCGTCGCCCTGAACGTCCGGAGGACGCCCGGCCCTACGCCTCGTCCCACAGCTCCGCGGAACAGGCGTCCACCTGGGCGCGGATCCGGGCCAGCGCCGCGGCCGCCGGCAGCGGGCCGGGCCGGCGGCCGTCGCGCAGGCGCAGCGCGAGCAGGTCGTCCGCCGCCTCCCGGGGGCCGATGACCGCCTGGTAGGGCACCAGCCGCGCCTCCCGGATCCGGGCGCCGAGACTGCCCCGCTCCGGTCCGGCGACCTCGACCCGCAGCCCGAGGTCCAGACAGCGCCCGCGCACCCGCTCGGCCCGCTCCCGCTCGCCCTCGGACAGCGGCAGCAGCACCAGCTGGGTCGGCGCCAGCCAGGCCGGGAAGGCCCCCCGGTACAGCTCGATCAGATGGGCGACCACCCGCTCGACGCTGCCGATGACGCTGCGGTGGACCATCACCGGCCGGTGCTTGTTGCCGTCCGGCCCGGTGTAGCGCAGGCCGAACCGCTCCGGCTGGTGGAAGTCGATCTGCACGGTGGAGAGGGTGGACTCGCGCCCGGCGGCGTCGGCGATCTGGACGTCGATCTTCGGTCCGTAGAAGGCCGCCTCGCCCTCCGCCGCCTCGAACGGCACCCCGGAGCGCCGCAGCACCTCGGTGAGCAGCGCGGTGGCCCGCTCCCAGAGCGCCGGGTCGGCCACGTACTTGCCGCCCTCGCCCGGCAGCGAGAGCCGGTGGCGGACCGGCCGGATGCCGAGGGCCCGGTGCGCCTCGCCGATCAGCTCCAGAGCGGCGACCGCCTCGTCGGCGGCCTGCTCGGGGGTGCAGAAGACGTGCGCGTCGTTCAGCTGGATGGCCCGCACCCGGGTCAGCCCGCCGAGCACACCGGACGGTTCGGAGCGGTACATGCCGCCCAGCTCGGCGATCCGCAGCGGCAGCTCACGGTGGCTGCGGGCGCGCGAGCGGTAGATCAGGGCGTGGTGGGGGCAGAGGCTGGGGCGCAGCACGACCTGCTCGGTGCCCAGCTCCATCGGCGGGAACATGTCGTCGCGGTAGTGCTGCCAGTGGCCGGAGATCTCGTACAGCTCGCGCTTGCCGAGGACGGGCGAGTAGACGTGGCGGTAGCCGGCGCGCCGTTCGCGGTCGCGGATGAACTCTTCCAGGGCGTGCCTGATCGCGGCGCCGTCGGGCAGCCAGTACGGGAGGCCGGAGCCGATCAGCGGGTCGGTGTCGAAGAGTTCGAGTTCCCGGCCCAGCCGGCGGTGGTCGGCGACGGCGGCCGCCGGGGGTGCGACGGGGTTGCTGCTCATGGCGGTGGTCTCCACTCGGCTCGGCGGGCGAGTGGACCGGTACGGCGAAGCCCCGGGGCACTCGCCCCGGGGCTTCGGACTAGGTCAGCAGTCAGCGCGCCGGGACTCTCTCCGGCGTCGTCGTGAGGACGGCTGCGGCGCGCTTCATGACATCGACGCTAGCACCCGAACGCCCGCCGGGCGAGCGGTTTCCCCGGACGGACCCGCCCGCGCGGGCTCAGTGCAGCACCACGCAGCCGCGCGCCGCCAGCGCCGACAGCAGTGCGGGGGCCGGCTCGACCGCGTTCCAGCGCAGGTCGAGCTTCTCCAGCGCGGGCAGCGCCGCCGGGTCCGCCAGCCAGTCCGGCAGCCCGGTGATCCGATTGCCCCGCAGGTCGAGCCGGCGCAGCCGCGGCAGCCCGGCCAGCACCGCGGGCACCTCCGGGAACGCGTTCTCCCGCAGTTCGAGCTCGCGCAGCTCGGCGAGGCCGGCGAAGGAGTCCGGCAGGGCGGTCAGCGTGTTGCCGCGCAGCCAGAGCTCGCGCAGCGCGTGCAGGCCGCCGAGCGATCCGGGCAGCGCGGTGAGCGCGTTGTGCTGGGCGCGGAGTTCCACCAGGCCGGCCATCGCGCCGAGGGCGTCGGGCAGTTCGGCGATCCGGTTCTCGCCGATGTTGAGGTAGCGCAGCGCGGTGAGCCCGCCGAGGGCCGCCGGGAGCGCGGTGAGCGCGTTGTCGTGCAGGTAGAGGAAGTCGGTGAGGCCGGTGAGGCCGCCGATCTCCTCGGGGAGTGCGGCGATCCGGTTGTGGCCGAGGTCGAGGGTGCGCAGCCGCCGCAACCGGCCGATGGCGGCCGGGACTTCGGCGATGCCGGTCTCCGCGAGGATGAGCACCGTGAGGTCGGTGCGGTCCCAGACGCCGGCGGGCACGGCGTCGGGGTGGCGGCGCCAGAGATTGAGGATGGTGTCGGTCACCCGGCCATCCTGCCGCACCCGCACCCGCCCGCGGCCGTGGTCCGCACGTTCCCTCCCCGGCCGTCCCGGCCCGCGCGGAACGGGCCGGGACGGCCGGGTGGGTGCGGTCACCCGCCGACGGTCAGGGGCGCAGGACGCGGGAGGGCGCGGCGGCGTTGTCGGCCGCGGCCTGGGAGCGGAGGGCGGGGGTCACGCAGACGTCGTCGCCGGGCCAGGCCTCGCGCCAGACGTAGCCGTTGACGCAGGTGTGCGGCCCGTAGGGGCCGGAGACCCAGCGGCTGGCGCGGACCGCGTTGTCGGCGGCGGTCTGGTTCCGGTTCGCCGGGGTCACGCAGGTGTAGTCACGGTTGTCGCCGTCCCGCCAGACGTAGCCGGCGGCACAGGTGTTGGGACCGTAGGCCGCCACCGAGGTGGCCGAGTAGACGGTGACACCGGCGGTGCCGCCGCTGATCGAGGTCGAGATCGAGTCGCCGTTGGCGTTGAGCGAGCTGACGGGCAGCCGGGCGCCGCCGTCCAGGGTCCGCTGGAGGTAGGGCGTGCCGTTGACGATCTCGTGGATCAGCACGACGTCGTTGGGGATGCCCGCGGAGTAGCCGAGCTTCCGGGTGAACTCCACGGTGTAGTAGTGGAACGGGTCCGTTCCGATCGGCACCCGCAGCAGCTGCGGGTGGGAGCCGTCGTCGCTCTGGAAGGAGGTGAGGGTGTAGCTGCTCCAGCCGGCCGGGGCGACCGCCACCCGGCTGTGGTCCACCCAGCCGAGCTTGTCGAGGTGGTAGGCGGCCAGGCCGACCGGCCGGGCGTTGCCGTAGGTGCTGCCGACGCCCGGGCTGTAGACGTTGGCCGCGCTCATCTCGTCCCACGGGTCGTCGTACTCGCCCGGCTGCGACCACGGGGCGTTGCGGTAGCCGGTGTCGTTGGAGTAGGAGTGCCCGAGCCCGTATCCGTGCAGCATCTCGTGGGCGACGGAGACCGAGGAGAGGCCGGTGCCGTCCAGGTAGATCGCGTTGGTGCTCCCCCACCAGTCGATGCCGACGTTGGTGACGACGATCGTGCGGTGCCCGGCCGGGACGGTGTACCCGCCGGCGCGCGCGGCGGCGACGCAGTCCTGGAAGCGGGTGCCCCGGTCGCGGCCCTGCTCCTGCGCGAGGGTGTACGGCATGGTGTACCAGCCGGCGGCGTTGGAGTTGCGGATCTGCACGGCGCCGGCCGAGATGCTGTTGAAGTAGTCGTACATGCCGCCGGTGCCCGCGCCGGAGTCGGTGAAGAAGTTCCGCAGCCAGCCGGCGGTGTGCGGCTCGGAGGCGTTGTCGGAGACCTTGCACATGAGGATCGACCAGCCGGTGTAGCCGCGGACCGGCACGGCCCCGGCGCCCTGCGGGAGGCCGAGCAGCAGCAGGAGGACGGCGGCCAGCAGGGCCGTCCCTCTGGCGCCGATCCGGCGCATTCGATGTGTGCGCATGGAGGCGTTCCCCCCTCGTCCCGGTGTTCCGGGGCCTGCCCCCGGACGGGTCAGGCACCCGTACCCAGGCAACGATGAGCAATAAACTCCTTACAGGCAGCGGTAGTTGAAGGAGATCGAGGGTCCGGTCGGCGGTTCGCCGACCCGGCGGCCGGAGGGCCGGCGAACCGTCAGTCCCGGTAGTCCATGGCGTAGCGGCAGTGCGCGGGGGCCGTGCGGCGCTCCTCCGGCGCGGACTCCTCCCCCGCCCCTTCGACGGCCGCCTCCGCGGCCTCGTGCGGGCGGTGGTCGCGCGGGTCCTCGGAGAGCGGTCGGTACTCGGTCATGGCGCGGACGTCCTTCCGGTCGCGGCGGCGGCCCCGGTCGGCCCCGCCCACGGTTCCAGTCCATCCCCGCGAACGGCCTGGCGCACCGGCTCTTGACGCCCCGGCTACGCGGATCCGCCCCGCGTTGACGGCACTTTGACGACGACCGCCCGTGGCCCCGGCCCCACGCCCCGCACCCCGTGCCCCCGCTCAACAGGAAGGGCCCGTCCGGCGGAGGGCGGTCCCCCCGCCGGACGGGCCCGGCACCGGAACGGTGCGATCACATGTTGATCATGTGACCGGCCAGTCCGTGGATCGCCTCCTTGACCGCCTCGCCCAGGGTCGGGTGGGCGTGCACGTTGCGGGCGACCTCGTGCACGGTGAGGTCCCACTGCTGGGCCAGCGTCAGCTCCGGCAGCAGCTCGGTGACCTCGGGCCCGATCAGGTGGGCGCCGAGCAGCTCGCCGTGGGTGTTGTCGCAGATGACCTTGACGAAGCCGGTCGGGTGGCCGAGGCCGTGCGCCTTGCCGTTGGCGGTGAACGGGAACTTGGCGACCTTGACGTCGTAGCCCAGGTCGCGGGCCTGCGCCTCGGTGTAGCCGAAGCTGGCGATCTGCGGCTGGCAGTAGGTGGCGCGCGGGATCATCGCGAAGTCCACCTCCATGGTCTCCGCGTCGCCGATCGTCTCGGCGGCGATCACGGCCATCGCCTCCGCGGCGTGCGCCAGCATCAGCTTGGCGGTGACGTCGCCGATGGCGAAGATGTGCGGGACGTTGGTGCGGCCGCGGCCGTCGACCGCGATGGCGCCGCGCTCGGTCAGCTTGACCCCGGTGTTCTCCAGGCCGTAGCCGTGCACCCGCGGGGCGAAGCCGATCGCCTGGAGCACCTTGTCGGCCTCCAGCACCTGCTGCTGCCCGTCCTTGGCGGTGACGATGACCTTGACCTTGGCGGCCGGGTCCTTGTCGTCGATCGAGTCGACCCGGGTCGAGGTGAGCACCTGGATGCCCAGCTTGCGGTACTGCTTGGCGAGCTCGGCGGAGACCTCGGCGTCCTCCAGCGGCACCATCCGGTCGAGGAACTCGACGATGGTGACCTGCACGCCGTAGTTGTGCAGCACGTAGGCGAACTCCACGCCGATCGCGCCGGCGCCGGCGATGATGATGCTGCCGGGCAGCTGCTCGGTGAGGATCTGCTCCTCGTAGGTGACCACGCGCTCGCTCAGGCTGGTGCCGGGCAGCAGCCTGGTGGTGGCACCGGCGGCGATGACGCAGTGGTCGAAGGTGACGACCTCGAAGCCGCCACCGTTGAGGGCGACCTGCAGGGTGTGGTCGTCGACGAAGGTGCCGCGGCCGTCGTACTCGGTGATGTCGTTCTTCTTCATCAGGTAGTGGACGCCCTTGACGCGGCCGTCGGCGACGGTGCGGCTGCGCTTGAACGCCTCGCTGTAGTCGAAGGTCACCTGGCCCTCGACCTTGATGCCGAAGGTCTTGGCCTCCTTGGTCACGATGTGCGCGAGCTCCGCGTTGCGCAGCAGGGCCTTGGAGGGGATGCAGCCCACGTTCAGGCAGACCCCGCCCCAGTACTTCGACTCGACGACGGCGACCTTCAGGCCGAGCTGCGCGGAGCGGACGGCCGCGGTGTAGCCGCCGGGGCCGGCGCCGAGGACGACGACGTCGTAGTGCGTGCTGCTCATGGTGCTGACTCCTCCGAGGGTGTCACGGTGTCGTGATCTCGGTGCCATGGTGTCAGGCCCCCGCCCCGCGCACCCATCGGACCCCTACCGCCGGGCGCCCGACCGGGTTGCCGGCCCGGCCCCCTGCCCGCCGGGCGGGGCAAGGGGGCCGGGCCGGACCGGATCAGACCTCGACCTCGTGCGCGTGGCCCTCCTGGAGGCCGCCGCCCTCGGTGCGCTGCGGCGGGACGGGGGTGTGCAGCGAGGAGAGGTCCCAGGCGTAGGTGCCCACCGAGTCCGCGATGACGTCGATGTTGACGTCGAAGGCGGTCAGGTCCAGGTTGCGGAGGTCGTCGCAGGCCTTGTGGTAGCAGGGGTCGAAGGCCTGGCCGGCGGTTCCGCCGTACTTGGCGGCCTGGGCGGGCGTCTTGATCACCTCGGCGCCGGTGTCGGTGCCGCCGGCCGGGATGCCCGCGTCGATGAACGGACCGTAGTCGGAGCGGCCGGTGAAGTCCGTGCCCTCGTGCGGCAGGCCGCGGCGGTCGAGGTAGTCGGTGATGTGCCGCTCCAGCTGCGCGGAACCGTCCGGGCCGGGGCCGGAGCCCACGTGGTCGGAGTCGTCGCCGTCGTAGACGAACTGCGCGGAGTTGGGCGAGGCGATCATGTCGAAGTTCAGGTAGAGCTTGATCTTCTTGCGGTCGGCCTCGGAGAGCGACTTCACGTACGCCGCGGAGCCCCGCAGACCGAACTCCTCGGCGGACCACCAGGCGAACCGGACCTTGTTCTTCACCGGACGGTGGGCGAGGTTCCTGGCGACCTCGAGGATGCCGGCCGTGCCGGAGGCGTTGTCGTTGATGCCGGGGCCGGCCTGCACCGAGTCGAGGTGCGAGCCGATCACGACGGTGTTGTCCGGGTCGCCGCCGCGGGTCTCGGCGATGACGTTCCAGGTCGTGCGCTTCTCCATGAAGGTGCGGATGTCCAGGGCGACGGTGACCGGGCCGGCCGCGGCCTTGGCGGCGAGCGCCTGTCCGGCGGCCTGGGTGATGCCGCCGACCGGGATCCGCCCGAGGCCCGGCTCGCCGAGGGTGCCGTTGAGGTCGCCCTCGACGTTGTTGTAGATCACCGCGCCGAGGGCGCCCGCGTCGGCCGCCGCGGCCTGCTTGACCGCGAAGCTGCAGCCGCCGCGCCGGATCAGCGCGATCTTCCCGCTGACCGCGCCGGAGGCGTAGTCGGCGGCCTCGCAGCCGGTGGTGGCATCGACCGGAACCACCACGAGCGCCGCGGTCAGACCCGTGTCCGGGCCGCCGACCGAGTAGGTCATCGCCTTGATCACGACGTCCTCGGCCTGCGGCGAGACCACCGAGAGCCGCTCGGACAGCTCCTGGAAGTACGTGTACTCGAACTGCTGCCTGGACACCTTGAGCCCGGCCCGGCGGGCCTGCTCGTAGACGTAGCTGGCGGACTGGTCGTGGCCGGACGTGCCCGCCACCCGGTTGCCGCCGTTGCGGCGGGCGATCCGCTGGAGCGCCTCCAGGGTGTCGTAGGCGCCGTCCGCACTGCTCTCCTCCACCAGACGGGCGGCCAGCTTCGCCCCCTTGCGGGCCGGGTCCGGGTCGGCGGCGGCGCTGCCGGTGCCGACCAGCAGCAGCGGGGTGACCAGCGCCGCCACCGCCAGCGCGGCGCCCGCCGTCCGGCGGGCGGGGGCGGTGCGGGCGCGGAGGGTGGCGGCCGGGCGACCGGTCCGAGCGTTCAAGGCTTGTCCTTCCGACGGTCCGTGGGACTCCCGATTTGACATGTTCCTCGCCCCCTTGCCAAGCCCGGCGCACAAGCTGACCGGATGCGGACACCCCGGTGTGCGGCGATGCTGGGAGAGGTGGGGCCGTCTCATCCGGGAGTGTGACCACATGTCCATGTTCGACAAGCTCAAGAGCATGCTCAAGGGCCATGAGGACCAGGCCGAGAAGGGCGTCGACAAGGCCGGTGACATGGTCGACGAACGTACCCAGGGCAAGTACAGCGGCCAGGTCGACACGGGCCAGGAGAAGCTCAAGGACCAGCTGCGCGACGACCGCCCGCCGCAGTAGCCCCCTCCCCCGAACCCGGGCCGTCACGCAGTCACCGGCCCGCCGCCCCGGTTCGTGTGCGCGCTTCCCGGCGCACCCACGGACCGGGGCACTATTTTCAGACTTTACATACTCATTACTATTAGTCCGGTTGCGCGTTCGCGTCTCATACGCGGTCAGGCGCCGGCGTCCCGTGCTCCGGCGTGCCCGCGCCGTGCGCAGCCTCTGGGAACCGCCCTGACGAGAGGACAGCCGCCGTGTCGATCGCCCGTGTCCGGACCAC
The DNA here is from genome assembly GCF_040609255.1 of Kitasatospora sp. NPDC004723. Lineage (NCBI taxonomy): Bacteria > Bacillati > Actinomycetota > Actinomycetes > Kitasatosporales > Streptomycetaceae > Kitasatospora > Kitasatospora sp. NPDC004723. The sequence continues at coordinate 63,045 of NZ_JBEXJT010000004.1, forward strand.
CCCGCTCCCCGGTGTCGGAGTCCAGTACGACCTCACCACCCGAGAACAGCGGCACCTGTCCGTGATCGCTCACCGGGACGGCTCACGCAGCCTCAACGTCTACCGCTCGGACGACCCCGACGCCTGCTCCCAGGCCTTCCGGCTGACCGCCGAGGAGTCCACCGCCCTGGTCGACGCCCTGACCCCGGCCCACCACAACCCGGCCCTGCTGCACACCACCGACCTCGGCCTGGTCGCCGAGCGGCTCCCGGTCGACGGCACCTCGTACTGGAACGGGCGACTGCTCGGCGAGACCCGGATGCGCACCGAGACCGGCGCCTCGATCGTCGCCGTGCTGCGGCGCACCGGCGCCGTCCCCTCCCCCGCGCCGGACTTCCGGCTGGCGGGCGGCGACACGCTCATCGTGATCGGCACCCGCGAGGGTGTGGACGCGGCGGCGGCGATCCTGGAGCGGGGGTGATCGGGGGGTGCACACCGCGACCGTCTTCATCGAGCTCGGCTCGGTCATCCTCGTCCTCGGACTGCTCGGCCGGATCGCCGGCCGCTACGGCTTCTCCCCGATCCCGCTCTACCTGCTCGGCGGGCTCGCCTTCGGCACCGGCGGGCTGCTGCCGCTGAGCGCCAGCGAGGAGTTCGTGGCGACCGGCGCCGAGATCGGCGTCGTCCTGCTGCTGCTGATGCTGGGTCTGGAGTACACCGCCGCCGACCTGGTCACCAACCTCAAGGCCCAGTACCCGGCCGGCGCGGTCGACTTCCTGCTCAACGCGACACCCGGCGCCGTCGCCGCGCTGCTGCTCGGCTGGGGACCGGTGGCCGCCGTGGTGCTCGCCGGCGTCACCTGGATCTCGTCCTCGGGCGTCATCGCCAAGGTGCTCGGCGACCTCGGCCGGCTCGGCAACCGGGAGACCCCGGTGATCCTCAGCATCCTGGTGCTGGAGGACCTCGCGATGGCGGTCTACCTGCCGATCCTGACGGCGCTGCTGGCCGGGGCCGGCCTGCTCGCGGGCTCGATCACGCTGGCCATCGCCCTGGCCACCGCCGGCGCGGTGCTCTTCGTCGCGCTCCGCTACGGCCGGGTGATCTCCCGGTTCGTCTCCCACGACGACCCGGAGAAGCTGCTGCTGGTGGTGCTCGGGCTGACCCTGCTGGTCGCGGGCATCGCGCAGCAGCTCCAGGTGTCGGCGGCGGTCGGCGCGTTCCTGGTGGGCATCGCGCTCTCCGGCGAGGCCGCCGAGGGCGCGCACACCCTGCTCAGCCCGCTGCGGGACCTCTTCGCGGCGGTGTTCTTCGTCTTCTTCGGCCTCAGCACCGACCCGACCAGCATCCCGCCGGTGCTGCTCCCGGCCCTGCTGCTGGCCGTGGTCACCGCGCTCACCAAGGTCGCGACCGGCTACTGGGCGGCCCGCCGCGCCGGGATCGCCACCCGCGGCCGGTGGCGGGCCGGCGGGGCGCTGGTCTCGCGCGGCGAGTTCTCCATCGTCATCGCCGGGCTCGCCGTCACGGCCGGCATCGAGCCCGGCCTCGGCCCGCTGGCCACGGCGTACGTGCTCATCCTGGTGGTCACCGGCCCGCTCGCCGCCCGGTACACCCAGCCCGCCGTGGAACGGCTGGGCGCCGTGCTCGCCCGGCGCCGGCGTCCCTGGGCTCCCGAGGCGCGGACCTCCGAGGCGCGGATCCCCGTGCAGGGCACGTCGGCGGACGCCGCGGAGCCGGTGGAGGATCCGCTGGACGAGGGGTCCGGGCAGCCGCTCGACGGCCTGTCGCGCTGACCAGGTCCTGAACGGCGCGCCCGCGCGCCGACCGCACACCCTGCCCCCGGGCGGGTCACCTCCGGTGGTCCGCCCCGGGGCTTTCCGCGTCCTCGGCGCGCTCGTCCTCGGCGCGCTCGCTGTCCGACGGCACGCCCTCGGTGGCCCGCGCACCGCCGCCGCAGTGCTCGCAGGGGCCGGGGCCGGACCGCTCGCGCAGCCGCCCGCACGCGTCGCACACCCGGTCCAGCCAGCAGGCCGACTCGCCGCCCTCGTCCATGCCGCGATTGTGCCCGCCGACCGGGCCCGGACGCGAGTAGACAGTGTCTACTCGGCCTTGGTAGAAACTCCCCCATGACCGAACAGGACAACCCCGCCGGCCTGCGCGCCCGCCTGGTCGCCGCCGGGGTCGAGCTGCTCACCCTGGAGGGCGTGCACGCGCTCACCCTGCGCGAGATCGCCCGCCAGGCCGGGGTCTCGCACGGAGCCCCGCGCCGCCACTTCGCCACCCACGCCGAACTGCTCGCCGCCATCGCCCGGCACGGCTTCGACGACCTGGCCGGCACCCTCGGACTGCGCGGCGACGGCGCCCACGAGACGACCGCCGTCCACGGCCCCGCCGAGGCCCGCGCCCGGCTCGAACGGCTCGCCCGCGGCTACCTGGCCTTCGCGGCCGACCGGCCGGGCATGTTCGAGCTGATGTTCCGTCACGACGTCCTCGAAGGCAGCGGCGCCGAGCTGCGGCGCACCTCGCTCCCGCTGTTCGACGCCCTCACCCGCCTGGTCGCCCTGGTCCACCCGCCCGCCGCCGACGGCGACCCCTCCCCGACGACGGCCGCGGCGGCGCTCTGGGCCAACCTGCACGGCCTCGCCCAGCTCCACGCCTGGGGCAGCCTCGCCCTCACCACCGGAACCGACGCCCTGGACCCCGTCCTGCGCGCCACGCTCGACGCCCACCTCGGTCCGGCACCCCGGTGAGCGAAACCCGCGTGGCGAGCGGGGCCGGCACGGTGACCGGGACCGGCGCGCGGCGGCTCACCCTGACCGGCAGCATCCTCGGCGCCGCGATCGTCGCCCTCGACGGGACGGTGCTCACCGTCGCCCAGCCCAGTCTCCAGCGCGACCTGCACGCCTCCCTCGCCGCCGTCCAGTGGACCAGCACCGCCTACCTGGTCACGGTGGCGGCCCTGCTCGTCCTCGCCGGGCGGCTCGGCGACCGCTACGGCCACCGCCGGGTCTTCGCGGTCGGCGTGCTCGGCTTCGGCGCCGCCTCGGCCGCCATCGGGCTCGCCCCCGGCATCGGCTGGGTGATCGGCCTTCGGGTCCTCCAGGGCGCGGCGGGCGCACTGCTCCAGCCCGCCACCCTGGGCCTGCTGCGCGCCGCCTACCCGGCCGACCTGCTGGGCCGGGCGATCGCGCTGCGCACCAGCGCGATCGGGCTCTCGGCCGCCGCCGGCCCGGTGATCGGCGGCGCCCTGACCACCCAGCTGGGCTGGCGGTCGGTCTTCCTCCTGACCCTCGCACCGGCCGCCGTGGCCGGCGTGGCCGCGCTGCTGGTCCCGCTGCCCGCCACCGCCACCGCCGACGACGCCGACGCCGACGGCCGTGCGACCGGCCGCACGGTCGGCCTGGACCTGCCGGGCGCCGCACTGCTCGGCTGCGCGCTGGCCTGCCTGGTCTTCACCTTGACCGGCCTGCCGGACCGGGGCCCGACACCGGGCAGCGGGCTCGGGCTCGCGGCCTCGGCCGCCCTCGGCGCGGCCTTCGTCCGCCACGAGCGCAGCGCCCGGTCGCCGTTGCTGCCACCGGCCCTCCTCCGGACCCCGGCGGTGACCCCGGCACTCGGCGTACTGCTCGCCGCCTCGGCCACGCTGTTCGGCACGCTCTTCCTCGCCACCTACTTCCTGCAGGACGTACTGTCCCTCGATCCGCTCGCCAGTGCGCTCCGGGCGCTGCCGCTGGCGGTGGCGATGGTGGCGGCCGCGCCCGCGTCGGCCCTGCTGACCCGGCGGCACGGGCCGCGCCGCACGGTCGTCGCCGGGATGTGCTCGATCACGGCGGGCGCCCTGACGGTCGCGGCCCTGCGTCCGGGCACTCCGGCGCTCGTGCTCGGCGTGGCGTTCCTGCTGCTGGGCGCCGGCTTCGGGGCGGTGATGGCGACGGCGACGGCCGCGCTGGTGCGCGCCGCCCCGGTGCACGCGGCCGGGGTGGCGGGCGGATTGCAGCAGACCGCGATGAACATCGGGCCCGCGCTCGGTGTGGCCGCCGCCACCACCCTCACCGCCGGCCGCCCCCTGGTCGACGCCCTCCCTGTGGCCCTCGCCGTGCTGGCGGCCACCGCCGCCGGCGGAGCGCTGCTCGCCACCCGGCTCCCGGCGGTCCGCATCGCGTGACCGGCCGTCGGTCCGACCGACCGACCGGCCACGGGGCACCGAAACGGCTCGGCCCGACCGCGTTTCCGCGATCGGGCCGAGCCGGGCGACGGGGCCGGGCCTACCGTGAGGGGGCGCGGCTCCCGGCGGGTTGCCGTTCGGTGCCTCGCACCGGCATCAGTTCGTCGGCTGCTCGACGGACGCACCGGCGACGGGCGTGGGAGCGTCCGTGCCGAGCGCGGCCCAGTTGGAGTCCGCCCCGTCGGCCGGCCAGGCCGCGTCGCCCGTACCGAGCGCGGCCCAGGGGGACTCCGCGCCATCGGTGGTCCACTGCGCACCGGTGCCGAGGGCGGCCCAGTTGGAGTCCGGCCCGTCGGTGGGCCAGGCCGCGTCGCCCGTACCGAGGGCGGCCCAGTTGGGGTCCGTGTCGGCCGCGGCGGCGGCGCCGACACCGGTCAGGCACAGGATCGTGGCGGCGGCAGCGGCAGCGCAGAGCAGTCGTTTCATGGGAGGTCCTCCTCGGTGGGGTTGGAACTCCGCCAACAGTTCCCACACGATCCGTCAGGGTAACCGCCCATTCGCATGACCATGTCGTACCGGCGGCCACCACCGTCCGAGCGGCGGATCGGCAGCGGGTGTCGGCACTGCGTCAGCGATCAGACACCGGGTTGCGCGGGGAAGAGCGCGTCGAGGCGGGGTGTCCCGGCCCGCACGGCGGCCGCTGCGGCTCAGGTCTCTTCCTCGGGCGCCGCCCATGCCTCCTGGACGGCGTCCAGAGCCTCGTGGAACGCCTCGCAGCCGTCGTCCTCCTGGCCCGTCAGCTCGCCGAACGCCTCCTGGGCCACGTAGTCGAGCTCCTCCCATTCCGGCCACTCGTCGTCATGCCACTCCCGCAGGTCCCGTCCCGCCAGGGCCCGCACCTCGGCAACGTCGGCGAGGGCGTCCGGATCGGCGAGCACGGCCTGGTACGTCCCCCGCCCCTGGGCCACCAGCCAGAGCGCGAAGTAGTCGAAACCGTCGTCGGAGCACAGGCCGCCCTCGATCCGGCGCACCGCCCGCCACAGTGCGTCCGTGCCGACCGCCGCGCACGCGGCCTCCAGATGTGCCTGGAACTCCACCGCCTCCGCGGCCGGTCTGCGCCGCAGGCTCCCGCGCAGCCACTCCAGCCGTTGGTGCCGGTCACCCGGCTGACTGCTCAGCTCGTCCATGAGCGCCCAGAAGGTCGTGTCGTCCATGCCGCACAGGATCGCAACCACCACTGACACATTCGAGAGCCCCCCGGGAACCGCGACAGCGGCTCTGCCAGGACGGGCCTGCCTGTCGCACCTCGCGAACCGTGCGCGTCCGCCCGAAGCCGACCGAGCACGTACAGGTGGACGCCGACAACGGATCAGCGGCGTTTCAGCGGCGGACGAAGAAGGTGGCGGTGTCGTGGTTGCCGAGCCAGCGCAGGGTCAGCGGGCAGCGGGACACCGGGCGCCAGTGGGAGGCGAGTTGTGCGAAGAAGGCCGGGTCGGCGCACAGGCCACCGGAGCGGTCGCCGAGGTAGAGGACGCCGGGGCCGCGGTAGGCGCGCAGGGCGTCGGCGGCCATCGGGTCGCGGTGCGGGGGCCAGAGCAGCGCGAGCACCCGGTCGGGGTGGGCGGCGGCGTCCTCGGCGGCCCGGCCGGGGCGGACCTCGGTGTACTGGAAGCGGTCGGTGAACCCGTTGTGTCCGGCGTCGGCCACGGCGTCCGTGGCCAGCACGTCGATGCCGCGGGCGCGCAGCAGCCACGCCCAGTAGCCGCTCCCCGCGCCGACCTCCAGCAGACCACGGCCGTCGAGACGGTCGGCGATCCAGTCCACGGCGGTGCGGGAGGCCAGGGCCCAGCTGTAGACGCGGGAGAGCTCCTGCCGCCGGGGCAGCGGCGGGCCGGACCCGGCGGGGAGGTGGTCGAACACATCGATCACCGGCCTCGCCCCACTGCCGTGGCGCAGCGCCGGGTACCAGAGCAGCGGCACCATCTGCGGGTTGTGCGCGGCGAACTCGACGTCCTGCGCGGGCAGCAGGTCACCGAGTTGACGGAAGGGCCGTGCCCACCCGGGGTGGTGCAGCTCGGGCCGTCCGTCCCAGAGACGGATCAGCCGCTCGGCCGTCGCGGCGACCATCCGGGCGGTGGGGTCGCCGGGGCCGGCGGTACCGTCCGGGTGGTCGCCGGGAGCTTCGGGCAGCACCGTCGGCACGGTGAGCGTGGTCGGCGCGGTCACGAGCGCTGTCCGGTGGCGGGTCAGAGCGCTATGTGGTCCTGGACCGCGAGCCCGTCCGGGCCGCCACCGGCCTGGCCGAGCATGCCCATGTGCGCCTCGACGACGATGCCGGGAGCATTGGCGGGCTCCTGGACGGCGCTCACGCCGCTCACCACCGCCGCGGCGGCGAGCGCCGCGGTGGCCGCGCCGATCAGGGCGGTGTGACGAGTACTCGACTCCATGGCTCCACCTTCGCTTTCGGGAGATCGATCGTGTGCAGCTTAAGCAGTCGCCCTTCGATCGCTCAAGCGAATTTCTGACGCCCGTTCAGCGGCACCGGCGGCGGGCCCGGCGCCACCCGCGTCCGACCGGGGGCGGGGCAGCAGGAGGCGAAACAGGGCGAGTTGGACGAGGGGGCCGATCGTCACACCGGCCCGGATCCCGCCGACACCGAGCGGGCGTGGCCGGCCGAGACGCTCGCCGGGCCGGAGGGCGACGCGCCGAACGCGTGAACAGCGGCCGGACGCTCCGGTCGGAACCGGTCCGGCCGGGTGCGGCGTGACTATGATGAGCCGCCATCCACCACGGCCGATCCGTCCGGTACCACGGCACCGCCGCGCGTGACCAGGGCACGGGCCCGCCCCGCGCCCGCCCCGTCCCGTCCCGAGGGAGACCGCCGTGCCCAGTGCCGAGACCGCCGCCTCCGACCAGCCGGCCGCCCGCCGCCCCGCCGTCCGTCCCGCCACCACCCCGGACACACCCCGTCCGGCGCGCCCGGCGGACATTCCCGGCTGGTTCTTCCGGCTCGACCAGGAGGCCTTCCGCCACCTGCTCACCGCCCAGAGCGCGGCCGGACTCACCGGCGACATCCTCGAACTCGGCAGCTACCTCGGGCGCAGCGCCGTCCTGCTCGGCGACCACCTCCGGCCGGGCGAGCGGCTGACGGTCTGCGACCTGTTCGACTCCGAGGCGGGCGACGCCGACAACGACGCCGAGATGACGATGTCCTACCGGTCCTCGCTGACCAGGCGCGGGTTCGAGGCCAACTACCTGGCGTTCCACCCGGAACTGCCGACGATCGTGCAGGCGCCGACCTCCGTGCTGGCCGACGGCCGCATCCCGGCCGGCAGCTGCCGCTTCGTCCACGTCGACGCCTCCCACCTCTACGAGCACGTGGCCGGGGACATCGCGGTCGCGCGGCAGGCGCTGGCCGCGGACGGCCTGGTGGCGCTGGACGACTACCGCTCGGAGCACACCCCGGGTGTGTCGGCGGCGGTCTGGCAGGCGGTGTTCACCGGTGGGCTGCGGCCGGTGCTGCTGACCCCGATGAAGTTCTACGGGACGTGGGGCGATCCGGAGCCGGTCCGCGAGGCCCTGCTCACCCGGGACTGGCGGGCCGAGGGGTTCACCGTCGACGAGGACGCCATCGCGGACCGGCGGGTGCTGCGGCTGAACGTCGCCGCACGGCCGCCGGTCCCGCACTCGGGTCCGCGCCGGCTGCTGCTCGACCTGCTGCCGCCCGCGGCCACCCGGGCCGTCCGGCGCGGGCTGCGGGCGCTGCGGGAGCGGCAAGGGGCCCGTCCGGGCGGGGCCGGTGGCCGGCGGGGCCGGTAGCCGCTCTCTCGGCAGCGTCATCGCGCTGGTGTTCACGCTGCTGCGCCGATCCCGCTGCTCGGACGCCCCCCGGCGGACCGCGGATAGGGTCGGCCGGTACGCCCGCCGACCCCGTCGGCGGAGCGATCCCGCACCGTGGAGGCCCCGTGGAACCACGACCGCCGCACCCGTCCGACCAGCCGCACCCCTCCGGCCCGCCCGAGGGCCCCTACCTTCCGGCCGACGAGGACCTGGCCGAGGCGCTGCTGGCACTGGCGGTGCCGTTCGAGGAGGTGAACGGCCTGCTGGCGGCCCGCACCCGGCTGGCCCGGGACCGGGGAGTGCGGGCACTCTTCGAGGAGACGCTGCAGGCCCAGGCGGGCGCCGTGGGAACGCTCGGGGAGCCGGCCGGCATCGACCGCGACTGGCCGGCCGGCGTCGTGGACGGCGCGGGCCTCGCGACGCTGCTCTTCACCGCACTGGCCCCGTACACCCGGGCCCACCACCGCGCGCTCGGCGTCCCACCGGAGGTGACCCGGTCGACGCTGGCCGACCTCGGCCGGCAGCTCGTGGTGAGCCGGTGGCGCGGCCACTCCGGGCTGGGCAATCCACGCTGGCTGACGCTGCACTTCCGGGGCGAGCTCTTCCAGCTCGGCCGACTGCAGTTCCAGCGCCGCCGACCGACCGGGGCGGACGCCGAGGCGGCGCGGGCGGCGGAGGCCGGCGAGTGGACCCTCCAGGTGCACATCCCCGACCACTGCGGCCCGCTCTCCCCCGAGGCGTGCGACCGCGCGCTGGACCGGGCCCGGGCGTTCTTCCCCCGGTACTTCCCGGGCGAGCCGTACCGGAACGCCTGCGTCTTCTCCTGGCTGCTCGACCCGCAGCTCGCCGACTACCTGCCGGAGGACTCGAACATCCTGCGCTTCCAGCGGCGGTGCGCCCCGCTGCGGCGGCCGAGCCGACCGCACGTGCCCGAGGACACCAATCCGCTGCGGTACGTCTTCGGCGACGTCGACCGGCCGCTGGAGTCGCTCCCCCGGGACACGGTCGTCCAGCGCGCCCTGGTCGACCACCTGCGGGCGGGCGGCCACTGGTATGTGTGCGGCGGCCGGCTCGCGCTCTGATCGGCCGCCGCCACCCGATCGGCACCGGTCGGCTCCTGGTCGGCTCAGACGTCGAAGGCCGTGGCCGTGGACCGCTCCTCCCAGGCGGCGACGTCCTCCCGGACCTGGTCGAGGTGGGCGAGGACGGCGCCCACCGAGTCCTCGCCGAGCGGCAGCCGCAGCGGGGTCGACTCCGCCTCCAGCGCGGCCAGGATGACCGCCGCCGCCTTGGCCGGGTCGCCGGGCTGCGAGCCGTCCCCGCCGGCCACCAGGGCGCGGGTGTCCTCCACCTTCGGGTACACCCCGCTGTCCGCGCTGACCCCGGCCCGGCCGGTCTCGAACAGCGAGGTCCGGAAGGCGCCCGGCTCCACGATCAGGACCTTGACGCCGAACTCCCGCACCTCGTCCGCCAGCGCCTCGGACAGGCCCTCCAGCGCGAACTTGGTCCCGCTGTAGGCGCCGAAGCCCGCGAAGGACAGCTGCCCGCCCACGCTGCTCATCTGCACGATCGCGCCCGAGCGCCGCTCCCGCATGTGCGGCAGCACCGCCCGGACCAGGGCCGCCGGGCCGAAGAAGTGCACGTCGAACAGGCGGCGCAGCTCCTCGTCGGTGGTCTCCTCGACGGCGCCGACGTGGGTGCGGCCCGCGTTGTTCACCAGTACGTCGATCCGTCCGTGCCGGGCCACGACGCCCCGGACGGCCTCCTCGATCGCGGCCGTGTCGGTGACGTCCAGCCGCAGCGCCGCCACCTGGTCGGGATGCGCGGCCACCAGGTCGTCCAACGCCTCCGGGTGCCGGGCCGCGCCGACCACCACGTCGCCGGCGGCGACGGCCGCCCGGGTGATCGCCCGCCCGAAGCCGCTGCTCGCACCGGTGACCAGCCACACCTTGTTCATGACGAACTCCCCGTTGGATCCCGTGGATCCCCTCGATCGGACAACTCCTGACACCGATCAGGGTGCCCCCGAATTCCGTTGCCCGTCCAAGACCCGCGGTGATAGCCAACGGTAATGACCATGGACGTCCACGCGCGAGACCTCCGCTACTTCGTCGCCGTCGCCGAGGAACTGCACTTCACCCGTGCCGCCGAACGGCTGTACCTGTCGCAGCCCGCGCTGAGCAAACAGATCCGGACGCTGGAGCGGCGGCTGGGCGCGGAACTGTTCCGGCGGGACCGGCACGGAGTGGCGCTGACGGCCGCCGGCGGGGCCCTGCTGCCGCACGCGCGGCGGGTGCTGGCCGCCTGGACGGAGGGCGCGGCGGCGGTGGAGGCGGCCAAGGCGGAGCAGCGCAGCACGCTCGTGGTGGGCATGAGCACCAGCCCGGCCCGGGGCGGCCTGCTCCCGGCCGTCCGCTCGCGCTTCGGCGCCGCGCATCCGGAGGCCGCCACCCGGCTGCGCCAGACGAGTTGGGAGGACCCGACGGCGGGCCTGGCGGACGGCAGCGTCGACGTCGCCTTCGTCTGGCTTCCGCTGCCCGACGAGGAGCGCTTCGGATGGACGGTGGTCGCCGAGGAGCCCCGGCTGATCGCCCTGCCCGACACGCATCCGCTCGCCGCCCGCACCGGGATCGACTTCGCCGAGCTGGCAGACGAGCCGTTCCTCGCCCTGCCCCCCAGCGCGGGACCGCTGCGGGACTACTGGCTGGCCCTGGAGGCCCGCGCCGGCCGGCCGCCGCGCATCGGCGCCGAGATCGCCGGCGTGGAGGAGACGTACGAGGCGCTGATCGCCGGCCTCGGCGTCTGCCTGGTGGCGGCGGGCAACGCCCCGCTGATCACCCTGGGCGGTGTCACCACCCGCCCGGTGAGGGGCGTCGGGGCCTGTCACTACGTGCTCGCCTGGCGCCGTGAGGACGAGCACCGGCCGCTGGTGCGGGCCTACGCCGACGCGTGCCGGGCCACGGTCGCCGGATGGCGGCGGACCGACGAGGCGGCGGCGAATTCATCATATTTCTCGCACTCATATGACCGCATTCACCCTAACGAGGGAACTTCATTTAAAGATTTGCCCACGGAACATTAAAGAGCGCATAGTGATGGCGTCTCAGTTGGCTCTAGGAATGGCCAACTTATGGCAAAGGACCGCGCGTGTCCCGCACGGGCCCCTGGCAGACGAGGAGATGGCGTTGCGTCACGGGAACATTCACGACGGCTACGGGCAGCGGCTGCGCGAGCGGATCGCCGCCCCGGGGACGACCCCGCTCATCGGTGTCTACGACATGTACTCCGCCTCCATCGCGGCCGCGCACTACGACGGCATGTTCGTCTCCGGCTTCGGCTTCGCGGCCTCCTACTACGGCCTGCCCGACATCGGCTTCATCGCCTGGCCGGACATGGTCGCCTTCGTCGAGCGACTGCGCGGCGCCTTCCCCCGGCACCACCTGCTGGTCGACATCGACGACGGCTACGTCGACCCCGAGGTGGCCTGCCACGTGGTGCGGCGCCTGGAGCGGATCGGCGCCTCGGGCATCATCCTGGAGGACCAGAAGCGGCCGCGCCGCTGCGGCCATGCCGACGGCAAGCAGGTCCTGCCCCTCGACGAGTACCTGGAGAAGCTGGACCTGGTCCTCGCCGCCCGCACCGACCTGGTCGTGGTGGCCCGCACGGACGCCACCGAGGAGGCCGACATCCTGCGCCGGGCCGAGGCCCTCGCCGCCACCGACGCGGACGTGGTGCTGGTCGACGGCGTGCGCAGCGAGGAGTGGATCCGGCGGATCCGCCGGGTGGTGGGCGACAAACCGCTGCTGTTCAACCAGATCGCCGGCGGAAAATCGCCCCGGCTGTCGCTGTCCGAGCTGGGCACGCTCGGGGTGGACGTCGCCATCTACAGCACGCCCTGTCTGTTCGCCGCCCACCAGGCGATGGACGAGGCGCTCACCGGGCTCAAGGTGGCGGACGGACGGTTGCCGGCCGCCGCCGGGCAGCGGCCGGAGATCGGTGTGCGCGAGTCCACCGAGCTGCTGGAGCGGAACATCCCGCGCCCGCCCGCCCGTGAGGAGGTGGGCGTGTGACGCTCCGGCAGCCCGGCTCCCCCGGGCTCGCCACGACGACCGGGCTGGCCGGAGTCCTGGCCTGGGCGGTCATCGGCTGCGCCCTCGCACCGGAGGCCTCCGCCGAGCGCAGCCTCGTCACCGTGATCGACAACTCCCGGGCGGACTCGATCATCGAGATCGACCGAACGGCCGACCTTCAGATCGGGCGCGGCTCGGCCGGCAGCGACCATGACGGCTCCACCGCCGTGGCGACCGGTCTGCTGGGCACGGCCCTGGCGCTCCCGGAGACGGAGGAAGGGGGTGGGGAATGACCACGGCCCGTCAGCACCGGGCACCGCCCGCGACGCGGGGCCGGGGCCGCCCGCCCGGTGGCGGTGAGCGGCGGCGCCGATGGTGGCGCGCGCTCGACCCGTATGTCGCGGCGCTGGCCGGGGCGGTGGCGCTGGCCGCAGTGCTGCCCGCCACCGGAAGGGCGGCGCGCGGCGCCGAACTGGCCTGCGGCCTCGCGGTGGCGCTGCTCTTCTTCCTGTACGGCGCCCGGCTCTCCGCCCGTGAGACGCTCGCCGGGCTGCGCCACCTGCGACTGCACGGGCTTGTGCTGTCCTGCACCTTCGTCCTGTTCCCGGCGCTCGGGGCAGCCGTGACGGCGCTCGCGCCGGGCGCACTCACCGAGCACCTGCGGGCGGGTGTGCTGTTCCTCTGCGTGGTCCCGTCCACGGTGCAGTCCTCGGTGGCGCTCACCGGCGCCGCACGCGGGAACGTACCGGCGGCGATCTGCGCCGGCACCTACTCCGGTCTGGTCGGCCTGGTGCTGACACCACTGCTCGCAGCCTGGCTGCTGGGGGCACACGCCGCGCTGTCGGCCGACGGCCTGCTGCGGATCTGCGCCCAGTTGCTCGCACCCTTCCTGCTCGGGCAGCTGCTACGGCCGTGGATCGGTGGCTTCCTGGGCCGGCACCGCCGGGTGCTCGCCCCGGTCGACCGGGGGTCGATCCTGCTGGTCGTCTACACCGCGTTCGGCGGCGCGGTGACACAGGGCGTCTGGTCCACCGTGACGCCGCCCGCCCTGCTCGGACTGGGAACGGTCCTGCTGGTCCTGTTCGCGGTCGTGCTGACCATCGTCCGGCTCGGCGCGCGTCTGCTGGGCCTCGACCGGGCCTCCGGGATCGCGGCGGTGCTCTGCGGGTCGCAGAAGAGCCTGGCCGGCGGTCTGCCGATGGCCACCGTCCTCTTCGGCCCGCAGGCCGGGCTCCTGGTCCTGCCGCTGATGATGTACCACCAGCTCCAACTCGTGGCGGGCGCCCTGCTCGCCGGCCGCTGGGCCCGGGCACCGGACAACGACGAACCGGCCGACGAAGAGTCACCCCCTCCCACCCGTGCCTCCCCCGAGGCCGCCTGACGCCCCCTGGCTACGCGGGCGGGCCCCTCCTGGCCCGCCCCCACCCAACCCGGCCGAGTTCGACACGCCCAACCCCGTCCCAGAGCCGTCCCTTGCTGCGATTGGCACCAATTGCGGGCTGAACACCGCTAGCGTCGGACCCATGATCGTATGGCTCAACGGCACCCACGGCGCAGGCAAGACGACGACCAGCGCCCTCGTACAGCAGTTGATCCCGGATTCACGGGTGTTCGACGCCGAGAAGGTCGGCGAGACGCTCATGGACATCACGCCGGGGCTGCCCGGGACGGACAACTTCCAGCACTGGCCGCCGTGGCGGCCACTCGTGGTCGAGACCGCCCGCCGCGTACTCGACTACACCGGCGGGACCCTGGTGATGCCGATGACTGTCCTGGTCGAGCAGTACTGGCGCGAGATCAGCGCGGGACTCGCCCAACACGCCATTCCAGTACGGCACTTCGTCCTCCACGCCGACCAGGAGACCCTCCGCGGACGCATCGCCGGAGACACCGTCGTCGGCCCCAACTCCTGGTTCCGCCTCAAGTACCTTGAGCCCTACGCCGAAGCGGCCCGTACCTGGCTGCACGACGAGGCCGAAGTCGTCGACACCACGCACCTCACGCCCGCCCAGGCCGCCCGGCAGATCGCGGAGGCGGTCAACGGCTGAGGCTCGATCGCTGCTCGCCGAGGAATCGTTGAAGTGCCGGTTGGGGGCACCCGGAGTCGGTACAGGCCTCGTCGGCCGATCGATCGGGGGCCACGAGGCAGGAGGGGTGGACGGGCCGGAATGGGTGGGGACCTCGGGCCGTGGTGGGCGGCGCGAGGTCCCCGGGGTGGAGCGGGGGGTGCGGGGGTCAGCTTCGCGGGGCGGCGTCCAGGGCGCGGGCGTCGGCGGCGATCAGGCGGGCGCGGTCGGCGGGAATGGTGCGGCCGGCCTGGTTGTCGGCCCAGTGGGCGAGCGGCTGGTACTGGCCCTGGCCGAGCATCACGGTGAGGGTGGCGACGGCGTTGCGCTCGGCGCCGGAGGTGAGCACCAGCGAGGCCAGGCCGGTCGGGGTGGCCGTGACGGTGAACTCGGTGCTCGTCTCGGCGCGGCCACCGGGGCCGGTGGCCTCGGCCCGCAGGGTGTGCTTGCCGAGCGTGAGCGCGGTGGTGTCGAGCGGCGAGCCGGCCGGCAGCTCCTTGCCGTCCAGGGTGAGCCGGACGGTGTCGGCGCCGCTCGCCTGCACGGCGGTCACCGGCTGCTGGGCGCGGTCCAGGGTCGCGCCGGAGGCCGGCGAGGTGATCGCCACGGTGGGTGCGGCCGGCGGGGTGGTGACGGTGCCGCCCTGGAGCCAGGCGGAGTTCCAACCGGCCAGCTCGGCCGGGCGGTTGGTGATGATGCCGTCGACGCCGGCGGCCTCCAGGGCCTTCCAGCGGGCGGCCGAGTCGACGGTCCAGACGTTGACCGCGACACCGGCCGCGTGCAGGTCCTTCACCACGCCGGGGCGGGAGGCGAGGGCGCCGTCGGCCGGGTTGTAGGCGGACAGGCCGAGTTCCTTGGAGATGGCCACCGGGTCGGCGTCCAGGTCGCCGCGCAGCAGGCCGAGGGGCAGCTCGGGGGCCAGCTCGCGGGTGTAGCGCAGGGCGTCGACCTCGAAGCTCTGCACGAAGACCCGACCGGTCATGCCGTGGTCGCGGACCTCCTTGACGATCCGGGCGACCTCGTCGCGGGTGTGCGCGCCCTTGATCTCCAGCAGCAGGCTGCCGCCGCGGGTGCGCAGGTCCTCCAGCTGGGCGGCGAGGCTCGGCACCCGGGCGCCCGCGTACGTCGGGCCGAACCAGGAGCCGGCGTCCAGCGCGTCCAGCTGGGCGGCCGTCAGGTCGCGGATGCGGCCCTTGCCGTTGGTGGTGCGGTTCACCGTGTCGTCGTGCAGCACGTAGGGGACGCCGTCCTTGCTGGGCTGGACGTCGTTCTCGATCCACTCGGCGCCACCTCGCCGGGCGACCTCGTCCGAGTCCAGGGTGTTCTCCGGGGCGGCGGAGGAGGCACCGCGGTGGGCGAACACGGTGAGCGGCGAGCCGGCGGGGCGCAGCCAGCCGCCGGGGGCGAGCGCGGTCACCTTGAGGTCGTCGAAGGAGACCTTCGAGCCGTTGACCACCAGGGCCTGGCCGCCGTCGGCGGTGCGGGCGACCTGGGTGGTGCGCATCACCTCCTTGCCGTCGAAGATCCAGCGGGCGGTGGTGCCGTGCACCTCGACGGCGATGCGCACGTCACGGCCGGTGCCGGCGGCGGTCGGCGCGGAGCCGGTGTTGGTGACGTTCCAGCTGTTGGCGGGGGTGCGCTGGGCGAACTCGAGACCGTTGCTCGCGGTGGTGCCGGAACGCATGGTGGCGATCGACCACGGGGTGGCGCCGCTCGCGGGGACGTCCAGGCCGAAGGCGGTCCAGCGGGCGGCGTCCTGGACGCTCTCGAAGCGGGCGGTCGCCTCGATGCGGAAGTCGTCGAGGTGGCGGCCGAAGGTGATCCGGCTCTGCTGACCGGAGTTGGCGGAGGTGCCGACCAGCCGGCCGTTCTCCACCTTCCAGTCGCCCTCGACGGCGTTCCAGCCGGCGGGGAGGGCCGGGCCGGCGAAGTGCTCGTCGACGACGACCTCACCGGCGGCCGGAGCGGCGGGCGCCGCGGCGAGGGCGGCCTCGGCCGGGGCGGCGGGCTCGGCGGAGGCGGCGGGCTCGGCGGAGGCGGCGCTCGGGGAGGTCAGCGCGACGGTGGTGAGGCTCAGTGCGGAGGCGACGGCGGCGGCCAGCAGACCGGTTCGACGTGCACGGTGGGGGCGGTGACTCTGTGTCATGGGCGGCACGCTAGGGACGGCGACCGAACCGGAAGCCACCACTCCGAAAACCGCTCGTGACCATTGTGCGTGCGATTGGCGGCGGTGGCGGATTCCTTGCGGTCCATGGCCGGTTCGCTTCCGCACGATGACCCGGGCGGTCCTTGCGGCACTCCGGCGCCGCAGTGCCCGGCGGACCAGCGA
The DNA here is from genome assembly GCF_040609255.1 of Kitasatospora sp. NPDC004723. Classification (NCBI taxonomy): domain Bacteria; kingdom Bacillati; phylum Actinomycetota; class Actinomycetes; order Kitasatosporales; family Streptomycetaceae; genus Kitasatospora; species Kitasatospora sp. NPDC004723. The sequence goes on from NZ_JBEXJT010000004.1 coordinate 79,491, forward strand.
CGTTGCGCTCCGTGCAACACGCCGGACGGTACAGACCGACGGCCAACGCCGCGCCGGACCGGACGGGCGGCGTCCGCAGCCCGCGCCCGGACCCGTCAACCGGACAGCCTCCTCAGCAGTTCGACGGCGAGCGGGGCCGCGGAGGCCGGGTTCTGACCGGTGACCAGGTTGCGGTCGACCACCACCTTCGGCGCCCAGGGCTCACCGACCTGCACCTCGACACCGGCCTCGGCGAGGCGGTCGGCCAGCAGCCACTTCGCCTGGTCGGCGAAGCCGGCCTGCGCCTCCTCCTCATTGCTGAACGCCGAGACCCGGTAGCCCTTGAACGCATTGCCGCCGTCCTCCTCGACCGCGGCCAGCATCGCGGCCGGCCCGTGGCAGACGACGCCGAGCGGCCTGCCGGACTTCAGCGCGCGGACCAGCAGCCGGCCGGAGTCGGCGTCGACCGCCAGGTCCTCCATCGGGCCGTGACCGCCCGGGTAGTAGACGGCGTCGTAGTCGTCCACCCGGACGTCCGCCAGCCCGATCGGGCGCTTGAACTCCTCGGCGCCGGCGAGCACCTCCGCGACCCTTCGCGCGCCCTCCTCCCCGCCGTTGAAGTCCGGGGCGAGGCTGGCGGCGTCGACGGTCGGCACCACACCGCCCGGCGTGGCCACCGTGACGGAGTGCCCGGCGGCCTTGAACTCCTCGTACGGCGCGGCGGCCTCCTCGGCCCAGTAGCCGGTCGGGTGCCGGGTGCCGTCGGCCAGCGTCCAGTGGTCGGCGCCGGTCATCACGAAAAGGATCTTCTTCGACATGGTGGGTTCTCCGGATCGTCGGCCGGTCGTGCTCGACTCGCTCGTGCCCTCGACGGTAGGCCCGCCCCGGGGTCCGCACCAATCGGAAAGCCCGGCGGGTCAGCCCCTGGCCCGCCGGCGGCGGGGGCCGGGCAGCAGGCCGCGCGCGGCGAAGGTCCAGCGGTTGGCGGCGAGCGCGTCATCGGGCTCGGGGCGGGGACCGCGGCCGTAGTGACGGGTGAAGTCGAAGGGCGTGCGGGTGACGGTGGACCAGCCCCGGGCGGTCAGGTCCGCGGCGGTGTCGGGCCGGGGCTCGTCGTCGAACAGCGCGAGCAGGTCGATGCCGAGACGGTCGCGCGCTGCGAGGTACACGGGGTTGCGGCGCACCGCGGAGGGCTCCATGCCGAGCTTCACCTCGTAGGCCAGGCTGCTCCCGGCGGCGCTCAGCCGGTCGACGGTGGCGACCAGCCGCCGCTCCGCCGCCGCGGGCAGGTAGAGCAGCAGGCCCTCGGCGAGCCAGGCGGTCGGCTCGCCGGGGCGGAAACCGGCGGCGGTCAGCGCGCCGGCCCAGTCGAGGCGCAGGTCACAGGCCACCGGTACCCGCCGCGCCGTCGGCCGCGCGCCGATCCGGTCCAGGACCTGCTGCTTGAAGGCGAGCACCCGGGCCCGGTCGAGCTCGAAGACGGTCGTACCGGACGGCCAGTCCACGCGGTGGGCCCGGGCGTCCAGCCCGGCACCGAGCAGCACCACCTGCCGGGCCCCGAGCCGGGCGGCCCGCAGCAGGTGGTCGTCCAGGGTCCTGGTCCGCAGCGCGAAGTACCCGCCGAGCCGCCCCCAGAGCGGATCCTCCGCGCCGTCCCCGCCGTCCCCACCACCCGGGACGTCCCGGGGGTGGACCGGCCAGTGCGCGGACGCGCGGGCGGCGCGGACGAAGTGCTCGGCGAGCGGGTCCCGGGCCAGCGCGCCGGGGCGGTGGCTCTCGATCGCCCGGGCGGCGGCGACCATCAGCGCGGTCCGTCCGACGCCCCCGTCCACGCCGGTGGCGGCCCCGGGCGAGGTCGTGACGGCGCTGGTGCCGGGGGCGGCCGCGGCGGTGGTCATGGTCGCTCCAGATACTCGGGAAGCCGTGTCCAGACGGCGGGTCGGTCGTGGGTGGTGACGCGGGCGCCGTAGACGCGGCCCATGAAGCGCAGCACGTCCTCGTCGGGGTGGTGCAGGGCGGCGGTGCAGTCACGGAGCACCGTCACGTGGAAGCCCTTCTGGAAGGCGGTGCGCGCGGTGCTGTCCACACAGACGTCGGCGAAGACGCCCGCGAACACCAGGTGCCCGATCCCCCGCCCGGTGAGGTACGGGCCGAACCCCTCCGTGAGGAAGGCGTCGAAAGTGGCGTGCTTGGTGAACACCTCCTCGCCGGGCTCCGGCGCCACGCCGTGGAACTCGGCGCCCCAGCTCCCTTCGAGGCACTTGGGGCGCTTGCCCAGCACGGCGTCCCGGTGGCGCCAGGCGGCGCCCTGGTGCACGGGGTCGCCGAGGAAGCGGACGAAGACCACCTCGGTACCGTGCGCGCGGGCCGTCCGCACGGCCTGGGCCGCGTTGGCGGCGACGGTGGCGAGCCGCTGCGGATCCCCGGGGTAGCGGGCGGCGGCGACGGGGCCGGCGCAGAAGTCGTTCTGCAGGTCGATCACGATCAGCGCGGTCCGCTGCGCAGCGGCACTCACGAACGGTCCGCGAGCGTGCCGACAGGCGGCGTGCCGACGGGCGGCGTGGCGACGGGCGGCGTGGCGACGGGCGGCGGGCCGGAGGAACGGGGGGCGCCGACCGACGGCGGACCGGCGGACGCCCGCGCCGTCAGGGCGTCGAGCACCGCGTCGACCACCGCCGTGGTGGAGTGCCGTCCGCCGAGGTCGGGGGTGCGTATGCCCTGTTCCTCGGCGACGGCCAGGGCGCCCTCGACGGCGGCCACGGCGCCCGGGCAGCCGGCGTGCCGCTCGGCGACGACGGCGGCGGCACGCAGGGTGGCGACCGGATTGACGGTGTCCTTGCCCGCGAGGTCGTCGGCGGAGCCGTGCACGGTCTGGTACTCCACCAGCTCCGCCAGCTCCGGGTGGAGGTGGACGTTCTCCGTGCAGCGGCTCTCCTGCCGCTCACCGCCGAACCGGTCGAGCAGGACGACGTGCATGATGTCGGCCCACTCGTTGCCCGCCAGGATGACCGTGCGGTCCCCGAGGCCGTGCGTGATCAGATTGCGGTTGACCGTGTCGGGCTGGAACAGCCGCACCTCCACGCCGAGGCCCCGCCCGAGCTCTTCCACCCAGTCGTCCAGGGCGCCGTCCAGCAGATGGAACTTGTAGGCCATCACCACCCGGGCGGGCCCGCGGTCGGGCCACTGCCGCCAGGCGCGCCGGACGGCGTAGTCGAGCACCTTGCCGGTGATCTCCCGGCTGAACTCCATGGTGCGGGTGACCACGCCCGGGGCGTGCCGGTTCTCCCCGGTGTAGAAGCCCTGGGCCTCGTCCCGGACCAGCAGCAGCGAGGCGTCCCCGGCCGCGATCGGCTCGACCTTGACGGCCTGCAGACGCTGGCGGACCAGGTAGAGCGACTGGGCGTTGACGGCCGTCCGGAAGACGGCCGTCGTGCCCGCCCGCGCCAGCTCGCGGCAGAACCGCTCGTAGTGGCCGGCGTCCTCCTCGGTGAGCCGGCGGATCCGCTCGGTGTCGCCCACCTCCTGACGGAGCGAGACGTACGAGTGGTAGGTCCGCGGGGACCTGACGATCTCTATCCCGGCGCCGTGCGGGGCCACGATCCGGTGCAGGGCCCGTTCGAAGACGGCGGCGAGCTCCACGCCCGTTCCCCGGCCCACGGCGAGTCCGACTGCTGGTTTCACACTGCTCCTCGGCTGGTCGTCGACTGGTCCGGTACGGGCGGGATGCCTGCGCCGGACTGATCAGGTGGTCGGGCTGCCCACCAGGCGGTCGCCCGGGATCCCGGCCTTGTCCGGGGCGTAGTAGTCGCGGATGCCCTCCGCCCAGGTGGCCACCGGGATCCGGTCGTCGGCGGTCGGTCCGAAGGCGTCGAAGAGGGCGTCGATGTTGGCGTGTCCGAAGCCGATCGCGGTCATCAGCGCCACGAACCGCGGGCGTTCGACCAGGCCGTCGCCGTCCGGGTCGCCGAGCGCGGCCAGAGCGTCGGCGAACTGTCCGATCGTCGGGCCGAAGCGCTCGGGCGACAGGACGAAGCCGCGGAACTCCTCCCGGGTGACGACGCCGTCCCCGTTGGCGTCCAGCTCCGTCTCCAGGACCACCCAGTAGCGCCGGAAGGCGGCCCGGATGGCCTCCTTGGCAGTCTCGTCCGAGTCGGCGGCGGCTTCGACCACGCGCTTGGACATCAGATCGAAGTCGCCGATGTCGATCACGCCGTTGCGGTTCGCGTCGAACAGTTCGAAGACAAGCTCGACCCGCTGGGTGGCCTCGTTCCGCATGTGCCGCTCCTTCTCTCCGTACGTCGGGGCTCGGTGCCCGATCGGTCCTACTATCGGCGAGCGGTGCCGGGGCGGACGGGCCACCGCCGTCTGCTTCACCTGATGGAGTGAAGCGCTCCGGCTCGGCCGACGGTCGGTGCGGTGCCGGGCCGTCCCGGGTCAGCGGACGTAGTACGGGCGGTGGTGCGCGGCGACCGGGGCGGACTGGTACGTCCACACGCCGGCGGCGGGTGCGTCCCCGACCAGGCGGGCGAGGTCGGTGGCGGCCTCCCGGCTGCGGTCCCCCGGCTCCGGCCCGGACTCCGGCCCGGACTCCGGACCCGGCCGCTGCCGCCCGGGGGTGAGCCGGATCCGGTCGGCGGTGCGGGTGTCGAGCGGGTGGAAGCGGTAGGGCTGGTGGACGGTCAGCGGACCGGCGAGCAGCCGCCCGGCGGAGTCGGTGCCGTAACCGGTGACCGGGGTGTTGACCACCGGCTCGCCGTCGAGACCGGCGAGGTCCGCCTCGACCCCGAAGAGCTCCTCGTCGTACCGCCGCAGGCCCTCCGGCCCGAGGCCTGCGCGGTGGCAGACGAAGGACCAGCGGTCGTGCACGGCGGCCGCGTTGAGCGAGGGCAGGACGGCGGTGAACCACCCGGGGTGCTTGGGCTCGGCGTAGAGGCGGGTGCCCGCGTCGATCGCGAGCGGGTTGTCGCAGAGCACGTGGAGGCGGGCGATGCCGAGCAGCCTGGTCTGGTCGTGGCCGCGGGCGTACTGACCGTAGTCGACGGCCGGCAGCCGGTCGGCGGCGGACGCGGGGTGGGCGATGACGTTGATCTCCACCTCCTCGGTGATCCCGCCGCCGGTCGGGTACTGGGCGAAGTACAGCTGGTAGTTGAGCGAGACGCAGGCCCGGCCGCCGAAGTCGGCGGCGGCCAGCGCGGGATGCCGCTCGGCGAGCAGGGCCCGCACCGGTCCGGGGTCGACCAGGAAGTCCACACCGATGTTGTGCAGCGCGCCGTAGTGGAAGGGCAGGTAGTACGGCTCCGGCACGGGCGGCAGCGGCAGACCGGTCATGAGAGCTCCCTGGACGGCGTCGGGGACGAGGTCGGTGACGGAGGAGACGGAGGAGACGGAGGGGACGGAGACGGGGACGGAGCGGCGAGGGTGGCCGGCCGTCGCAGCGCCGTCAGCTCCCGGTGCATGCGGTCGGCGCTGCGCAGGGCCAGCGCGGCCATGGTGAGCGAGGGGTTGGAGGTGCCGAGGGAGGGCATCGAGCCGCAGCCGACGGCGTACAGGTTGGGGTGGTCCCAACAGCGCTGCCACGCATCGACCACGGAGCTGCCCGGCGCGTCGCCCATCACATGGGTGCCGCCGGCGTGCCCGGCGCCCCGGTAGCCGTGGACCCGGCCACGGTGTTCGAGGCGCCCGGGCCAGCCGGGGCCGGCGTCGTAGCGGGTGTGGTCCTCGGCGCCGAGCAGGGCGAACAGCTGGTCGGAGACGGCCCGGGCGGAGGCCATGCCCTGCCGGACGTAGCCCGAGAGGTCGTAGTGCAGGGCGGGCCTCGGCAGTCCGAGCCGGTCGCGGCGGCCGTGGTCGAGGGTGACCCGGTTGGCCGGGTCGGCGGGCTGCTCCAGTTCGAACTGGAGCGAGAACTGGCGGCCGAGGCGGTCGCCGAGACGATCGCGGAGCTCCTTGCCGCGCAGCCCGGCGCGCAACAGGTCCGCGGTCTCGACCCCGGGCGGACGGCCGGCCCAGGACCAGCCCCAGTTGCCGATCTCGATCCGGAAGGGTGCCCGGCGGGCCCGGGCGGCGCCGAACCGGAAGGCCTCCAGGCCGCTGGTGGAGCCCGGTCCCCGGTAGGGGCCGGTCGGCTGCGGCAGCAGGCCCCAGGTGAGCAGCACCGGGTGGTCCATCAGGTTGCGGCCGACCTGGTCGCTGCGGTTGGCGAGACCGGACAGCAGCAGCAGCCGGGCGTTCTCGATCGCGTGGGCGGCGAGCACGACCAGCTCGGCCCGGACCCGGTGGGTGGCGCCCCCGGTGTGGTACTCGACGCCGGTGGCGCGGCCGGTGCCGTCGACCAGGACCCGGCTCACCACGGCGTCGGTGCGCAGCCGGACGCCGGGGGCCCAGCGGGCCTGGGTCCGCAGCGGGGTGTACTTGGCACCGGTGGGGCAGACCGGGACACAGGCGGCGGCGCCCTGGCAGAGCGGGCCCTCCGGGTGGTGGGGGCGGTCGGCGCGATCCGCGTCCTGGGTGGACCGGTGGGCGCCGTCCGCATCGCGCGTCGGCCGGGCGTTGCGGGCGTGCGGGGTGGTGCTGACGGTGAGCCGGGTCTCGCCGTCCGCCGCCGGGTCGCGGGCGGTCCGGCCGTCGAGGGCGCGGGCGACGAGCCGGTCGAGGTGGCTGGCCGGGACGGGGCGCATCGGGAAGGCGTAGTCGTCGGGGATGGGCAGGCCGACGGCGCGGCGTTGCTGCGCGGCGTCGGCGGCGACGCCGAGTTCCCGTTCGGCCTGGCGGTAGTACGGTTCGAGGTCCGGGTAGCCGATCGGCCAGTTGCGGCCGTGGCCGAGGTCGGCGGTGCGGAAGTCCTCGGGGTGCATGCGCGGGGTGAGGCCGGTCCAGAGCAGCCCGGTGCCGCCGTTGGCCCGCAGGTAGCCGCTGGCGTAGGGCAGCGGGCCGTGCTGGACGAGGTGTCCGGTGGCCGTGAACCCGCCGCCGGGCAGGCCGGTCAGGTCGTCGACGTCCGGGGAGGGGGCGTCGGCGCTGCGCGGGTAGGGCGAGGTGGGGGTGCCGCCGCCGGCGGCCCGGTGGGCGGTGCCGGTCGCGGCGGCGCCGGGGACGGCGGGGCCGGCTTCCAGGACGAGCACCCGGTGGCCGTGTCCGCCGAGGCGGTGGGCGACCAGCGAGCCGGCGAAGCCCGCGCCGACCACGACGACGTCCCAGGGGCGGTCGCCGTCGGCGTGGTCGGTGCCGTCGGCGTGGCGGTCCGGCGTCGGGCGGCTCACCGGTCGCCGCCGTCGTGCGGGGCGCGGGCCCAGCTGCCGTGGCCGGGGGCGGTGCTGCCGGGGGCGGCGCCGTGGAAGGTGCGCCACATCAGGCCCCGGTCGTGGGCGCGGGGTGACGAGGGCGGTTCGTCCGGCCAGGCGCCGACGTACCAGAGGTGGAGCAGGGCGTGTTCGTCGCGGACGTGGTGGGCGAGCAGGGTGCGGTGGTGCTCGTGCGCCATCCCGGTGCCGCGCAGCTCGGTCTCGTCGAAGCCGGTCAGGTCGGCGGAGACGCGCAGGAAGGCGTCGAAGTCGGCGAGGCCCGGAAGGCCGTCGGCAGCGGGCATGCGGACCTCGCCGGCCGCGTCGGACCGGTAGTCGTGGTCGTGGTCGTCGATCGCTGGCAAACCGGCACCTCCGTGGTGAGCACGCCCCGAACATGACAGCCGATCGGCGGGAACCCGATCGCGTTGGGAGCGATGCTGCCCCGCCGACCGCCTCCCGAGGTGTTCCGACCGCAATCGTTCGAACCTGCCGGTCTTCTGTCCGACACCTCGCCGAATGGCCGCCAAGCGCTTGTCGGATCAGATGTCGAAATGATCGGAGCGGACCGCCCGGCGCGCTCCGCCGGATGGAGCAGCGCAGCGCGCGGACAGCGCGGCGGGGCTGCGATCTTCGGAGCACGCGCGGCCTCGTCGCGCCGTCCGCCCGGTGCCGAGATCTGGAGGCCCCCGATGTGGCAGGCTCCCCCCGAAGCCGTCCGCTACCCGCCGGAGTGGCTGCCCCCGCTCGACCTGCCCGCCCCCGGACCGCAGAACCGGCTGACCGTGCTGTTGCGGCTGCTGCTGCTGATCCCGCAGTTCATCGTGGTCTGGGCGCTGTCGGTGGTGGCCTTCTTCGTCACGGTCGTCGGCTGGTTCGGCGCGCTGGTCCTGGGCCGGCTGCCCGGCTTCGCCGCCGACTACCTCTCGGCGTACCTGCCGTACGAGACCCGGGTGACGTCCTCCCTCCTGCTGACCCACGACCGCTATCCGCCCTTCGCCTTCCGCACCCCGGACTACCCCGTCCAGGTCGAGCTGCGGCCGGGCGAGCTCAACCGGCTCGCGGTGCTCTTCCGGCTGGTCCTGGTCATCCCGGCGGCCGTCGTGCAGGGGCTGCTGTTCGCCGGCTGGTGGGTGGTCGGCTGGATCAGCTGGCTGGTGGTGCTGATCCTCGGGCGGATGCCGCAGCCGCTGTTCGAGGCGACGGCGGCGGTGCTGCGCTACCGCATGCGGTACCTGGCCTATCTGATGATGCTGACCCCGGCCTACCCGAAGCAGCTCTTCGGCGACGAGCCCGGCTCGGAGCCCGGCGGCCCGGTGTCGGCGACCCGGCCGCTGGTGCTCAGCGGTGCGGGCCGAGGGCTGCTGGTGGCCTTCCTGCTGCTCGGCCTGCTGTCCAGCGCGACCGGCTCGATCACCGCGAGCGTCAACGACGACGACCAGGAGGTCAAGGAGGTCACCGGACCGCTGCTGCCGGGCCCGCCGGCCGGCTGACGAACGGGTCCGGCGCGGGCCCGGCCGCCGCGGACGGGTGGCGGCGCCGCCAGAACGGCCGGGCGGGCCAGCGCCGTTCGAGGCCGTAATGCGCGGCGTGGTTGCGGCGGTAGGCGGTGACCACGCCGGCGACGGCGGTGGCGTAGCGGTCGAGCGCGGACGGGTCGCCGGTGAGCACGGCGTCCACCGCGAGGCCGGCGGCGCGGCCGGTCCACAGCGCGGTGAGGATGCCCTGGGAGGACAGCGGGTCGAAGGCCGCGGCGGCGTCCCCGGCGGCGGTCCAGCCGTCGCCGTGCACGCGGTCGAGGCGGGCGGTGTGCGCCGGGGCACGGACGGGCGAGGCGCGTGAGGAGGACGAGCCGGACGGGGCACACGACGGGAACCGGTACCCGGCGGCCCGGACGGCGGTGGGGCCGGTGGCGCCGAGCCGGTGCCGGAACGCCTCCGCCCCTCCCCGCGCGGCCGGCAGGTCGCCGTCGGTGAAGAAGGCCAGCAGCAGCCGGCCGCCCGGCAGCGGCGCGCTGTACCACCAGCCGTCGGGCCCCGCCTCGACGAGCGTGGTGCTGTCCGCGGCGGCGCCCGCCCCGGGCCCGAGCACCAGGTGCAGCGCGACCAGCCGGTCGCCGACGAGCCGGCGGGCGCCGTGGGTGGTGGCCACGGCGGCCCGGCGTCCGGTGGCGTCGACGACCCAGCGGCAGCGCACCACCACAGCGGGACCCGCGCCGCCGTGCAGGGCGAGCACCCAGCTGCCGTCGGCGTGCCGCCGCACGGGGCGGGCCCCCGCCGTGCGGACCTCCGCCCCGGCCGTCGCGGCGGCCTCGCGAAGCCGCCGGTCGAACAGCCGCCGGTCGAGGTGCCAGCCGGGACCGTGGGGGTCGCGGATGCTGTCCACCGAGGCCGGCACCGCCGATCCCCACACCGAGCGGTTGCCGTAGCAGGGCAGGTGCCCGTCGCCGGGGACGGTGCCGGCGGCGCCGAGGTCGCGCAGCAGCATCCGGGCGGCGGCGGGCAGCGCCTCGCCGATCGCCGGCGGCCCGCCGGGGGCATCGGCGAGCAGGACGCCGCGTCCCCGGCCGGCCAGCGCGAGGGCGGCGGCCGCACCCGCCGGACCGCCGCCCACCACGACCACGTCGTACGACGGCGTCACGAGCCGCCCTCGGCCGGCCGGCCGGCGTCCACGCCGAAGGGGTCGACCTTGTCGAAGTAGCCGATGACGACGTCCTCGCCGGACAGGCCGGTGTGTTCCAGGACCACGCTCGCCGTCTGCGCGGTGTAGGCGTCCAACCCGACGACCGCGGCGGGGACGTGGACGGCGACCAGGTTGCGGTTGTCGGAGACGCCCGTGAGGTCGAAGCCGGGGACGGACTCGACCTGGATCCGGTCCGGGAAGCGGCCGTCGCCCACGGTGTAGGCGCGGACCTCGACGATGCCGAACTTGTACCACTCGGCGGCGGCCTGCGTGAGCTGCTGGTCGTGGTCGCCCTTCAGGCCGCGCAGCCAGGAGGCGCGTTTGGCGAACGCGGCCTCGCGGCCGTCCTCCTCGGTCGGGGTGGTCTCCTTGTTGACGATCAGGAAGTCGCTCTCCTTGAGGACGTGGTTGGGTACCCGTGCGGGCCAGAAGGTCGGCAGGTAGGGGTCGTAGCGCGGGCCGAGGTTGGCGAGGGACTCGTAGCCGGAGCGGCAGCTGGCGGTGTCGGTCTGCCAGGGCACAGCCATCCAGCGGGTCAGGTCGCCCGGCCCGGACTGGTGCAGCGGGCCGTCGGCGCCGAGCGCCCGGGCCTGGCTGAGCTTCTCACCGTAGTCCGGTTCGACGGTGCCCGCGGGGCGCGGGCGGATCCGCAGCGGTTCGCTGTACATGGTGGTGTGGCGGATCGGCCAGGTGACCTCGCAGCCGGGGTGGAAGGCGTCGGCGAGGCAGAAGTCGAGGGCGGCGCGGTCCAGCAGGCCGGGCCGGTCGGCGACCGGCGCGCTCTCCAGGTCGGTCGGGAAGCCCGGCCAGGGCGTGGTCTCGAACTCGCCCTTCATCCAGGCGAGCAGGACCGAGTCCTGGGTCGGGGAGAGCGTCAGGTACTGCAGCAGCGCGGTGGGGATCGGCTTGCTCACCATGCCGTCGCCGTAGATCCAGGGCCAGGGCACCGGGGAGATGCCGTCGCGCTTCGGATCGCGCAGCGACGTGTAGACCTGACGGCGCAGCTCCTCCTGGGTGGCCGACGGGCTGCCGAGCCGGGCGAGGTGGTCGGGGGCCAGGAAGTACTCGGGCCCGCCGAAGCCGAAGTGGGTGGCGAAGCCCTTGTTCACCCATTGGAGTTCGCAGAAGCGGTGGAGGATCGGTTTGACGTCCCGGTCGAAGTTGACGGTCTTCGGCGGCTCCAGCCCGCCCTCGGTGACGAAGAGGTCGTAGAGCACGTCGTACAGGGTCCGCACGGTCTTGACGTCGGGCGCGTAGTTGGGCGGGGCGACCACCACCCAGGCCGGGTCGACGCGCAGCGCCTTGCCGCCGAGGGTGACGGTGGCGGTGACCGGGCCGTCGGAGGTGTCGTCGCACCAGCCGTCGTTGTTGCCGTAGGAGTGGAGTCCGTCGCCGTTGGGGTTGCGGGACTTTCCGAGCCCGCCGAGCACCACCAGGCGGCCGGCCGGGTCGGTGTGCATCCGGCCGAGCGGGACGGCCGTGCCGAGGAAGGAGCCGCCGGTGAACTCGACGACGTCCGTGCTGCCGGCTGCCAGCTTCTTGGCGCCGGGATCGATGATCAGGCTCGCACGGTCGGCGACCGCGGCGTTGCGCCGGGGCTCGGGCTTGTCCTTCATGTCGGGGATGTCCAGCGGGAGGCTGAACTCGTACCAGGCGGCCTTCTTGTTGGCCACGTGCACCGACCATTCGATCGTCACCTGCGGGTCGGTGGCGGTCAGCTCGCGCACGGCCCGCCCGTCGGCGGCGTAGCCGTAGATCCGGAAGCGGGCGGCCTGGCGTTTGATCGCGCCCTGGTCGTCCTTGTAGAAGCCCGCCTGCTCGGCAGGCGGGTCGGGGACCTCCGGGCCGTAGAACCAGCCGTCGTCGCGGGTGCTGTTGCCGACCCGGGCGATGCCGATGGCGGGGTGGATCCTGGCGTAGGCGATGTCGTCGGTCAACGGACGGTCCTCTCGGCGGCCGGGGGCGGGCGGGCCGGCGGCGCCGGAGTGCCCCACTGCCCTGGTTCTTCGGTAGACGAACCAGGGCAGTGGAGGGCGCACCCGGGTGAAGCGCGCGCCGCGCCGGGCCCGTCCGCGCTGCCCGCCGGACGGGTCAGCCGTCGGAAGGACCGGATGAATCGGGAGGACCGGGTGGATCGGGAGGACCGGAAGGATTAGAAGGTCAGGTTCCAGGCGTCGATGGTGCCGGTGTCGCCGGCGGCGCCGTCCTTGACGCGCAGCTTCCAGGTGCCGTCGGCCGGGCTCGCGGAGGCGTTCACCGTGTAGGTCTTGACGACGTCGTCGGCGCTGTCGCCGTTCGGGAAGTCCTCCAGCAGGTGGACGGTGCCGTTCGGGGCGACCAGGGAGACGACCAGGTCGCCGCGGTAGGTGTGCTTGATGTCGACGCCGACCTTGAGCGCCGCGGGGGCGCTGCCGCCGACGCCGGTGACGGTGAGCGGGCTGTCCACGGTGGCGTTGTCGGTGATCGCCACGTCGGTCAGGGTCTCGAAGTACTTGCCCGCCGGCGGGGTGCCGCCGCCGACGGCCTTGAGCGCGTCGACCTGGCCCTCGCCGAAGAAGGAGTTGACGGCCGTGGTACCGGTGCAGCGGCCGTCGGACGCGGGGCAGGCCACGTCGTTGGCCTGGGCGGCGAGCCTGGCCCGGAGGTCGGCCGGGGTGAAGGCGGGGTTGGCGCTCGCGATCAGCGCCGCGACGCCGGTGACGTGCGGGGAGGCCATCGAGGTGCCGCTCTTGGTGCCGTACTTGCCGCCGGGCAGGGTGGAGTAGACCCCGGTGGCGCCGTCCCCGCCGGGCGCGGCGACGTCGATGACGCCCCGGCCGTAGTTGGAGTAGGAGGCCTTGGCGGTGCCGCTGGCCATCGCGGAGACGGTCACCACGCCGGGCAGCTCGGTCGGGATGTCCAGGCAGGCGTTGGTGATGCTCCGGGTGACCTTGGTGGAGTCGTTGGGGCTGTCGCTGTCGGTGGTCTTGTTGGCGAGGTCGTAGTTGGAGTTGCCGGCGGCGGCGACCTGCAGCGAGCCCTTGCCCTCGGCGTACTCCTGGGCGCGGCGGACGCCTTCGATGATGGCCGCCTGGTCCAGGTTGTCCGGGCAGTTGAACTGCCAGGGATCGGTGTAGTAGCTGTTGTTGGTCACCTTGAAGCCGTGGTCGCCGGCCCAGACGAAGCCGCAGACGGTGTTCTCGGCGAAGAACAGCGTGCTGGTCGGCTCGGCGATGCGCACCGAGGCGATCCTGACGCCGGGGGCCACGCCGACGACACCCTTGCCGTTCTTCGCGGCGGCGATGGTGCCGGCGACGTGGGTGCCGTGGGTGTCGACGTCGCGCCAGGCGCCGGTGCGGGTGTCGGGCCTTCCGTACGCGCAGGAGACCGAGTCGGCGGCGTCGAAGTTGGGCGCGAGGTCCTGGTGCTGGTCGTCGACGCCGGTGTCCAGCACACCGACCTTGACGGCGGAGGAGCCGGTGGAGACGGCCCAGGCCTGGTCGGCCTTGATCTGGGTCATGTCCCAGCGGTTGGTCTCGGTGAGGGTGGTGGCCGACTGGGCGGGGTTGGCCGGCAGCGCCGGGTTGTAGGCGTCGGCCGGGACGTCCGAGGTCCGGGTGGCGCCGACCTGCTGGATGCCGGGCACGGCGCGCAGGGTGGCGGCGAAGGTGCCGGCCGTCGCGTGCGCGACGACCACGCCGATCGCGTCGTAACTCGCGAAGACCGTACCGCCGTTGGCGGTCACCGCGGCCTTGGCGGCGGCGACGTCGGCGGGGGCGCTGATCACCAGGTAGGCGCGGGTCCCGGCGGCCCAGCCGGCGGCGGCCGACGGAGCGGTCACCGTGGCCGGGGCCTGCGGGGCGGGGGCGGCCGGGGCGGCGGCCGGGACCGGTCCGGCCGGGGTGGCGGACGCCGTGGTGGCCAGGGTCGCGGGAACGGCCAGGGCCGCGGCGGCGAGGAGGGCGAGCGCGGCGGTGGGGCGGCCGACCTGCCGGGACATCCGACGGGATATCGGACGGGATATCAGGGGTGACACGTGCGTCCTCCGATCGGCCCGTGTTCGAGGGGGTCACACGGGGTTGAACGCAACATGCCAGAACGGCGCATCCTTGGGGAAGGCTTTACGCACGCCCCGCTGTCACAAACGTGTCAACATTTGATTTCCCGCGACCGATCCCGCCCATCCCCGACCACCCCTTGACCGTCCGTTAGAACGCGTACGGCCCGAACCGCCCCCAGGCCACAACCGCCGCGAGGGCCAGCAGCGCCACGTTGACCACCACGCTGCGCCCCTCGCCGCGTCGGCCGTGCACGACGGCGGCACCGACCATGACGATCCCGAGCCCGGTCGCCGCGACCGGCACCAGGCCGGGCGCGATGTCGACGGCGGCCGGCAGGACCAGGCCGATGCCGCCCAGGATCTCCAGCAGGCCGATCACCTTGATCGCGGCGGGCGGGTAGTTCACCGCCCAGGTGCCGGTGGCCTCGATGACCTTTTCCTTGGACTGGAGCAGCTTGGGCGTGCCGGCCGCGAGGAAGAGGGCGGCGAGGAGGCCGGCGAGGACCCAGAGAAAGACGTTCATGTCACTCCGATATTTGAGTTGAAGCTTCAAGCAAAATACGCCGAGCCTACTTGAAGCGTCAAGTGAATGTTCGGGTTACTAGAGTGATCGCCATGAACAGGGACGAACCGCGCTGGCTCAGCGCATCCGAACTGGAGGCCTGGAAGGCGTTCAGCGCGATGATCATCAAACTGCCCGCCGCCCTGGACGCCCAGCTGCGGGCCGACTCGGGCCTGAACCAGTTCGAGTACCTCGTCCTGGCCGGCCTCTCCGACGCCCCGGACCGCACGCTGCGCATGAGCGACCTCGCCGTCCTCGCCAACGGCTCGCTCTCGCGCCTGTCGCACGTGGTCACCCGGCTCGAAGGGCAGGGCTACGTACGCCGCGAGCGCTGCCCGGGCGACGGCCGCGCCACCAACGCCGTGCTCACCGAGGAGGGCTTCCGGAAGCTGGCCGACAGCGCACCCGGCCACGTGGAACAGGTGCGGTCCCTGGTCGTCGACCCCCTGGACCCCGAACAGCTCGAACAGCTGCGCGGGATCTGCCTCCAGGTCCTGCAGGCCATGGACCCCGGCCTGTCCTGGCCCCCGTCCCGGCACTGAGCCCCGGCGGCGCCGGCCCGCGACAGCACCGGTACGCCCGGCGCGGCGCCCTCGGGTAGCCGCGCCGCGCCGGGGCCCGGCGCCGTCAGGCCCGCAGGTGGGAGGTCACGACGTCCAGGACGGCGCGGCGCTCGGGGGTCAGGTAGAAGTGACCCCCCGGGAAGACGTGGATGTCGAAGGCCCCGGTGGTGTGCGCGGCCCAGTCGTGCGCCTGCTCGACCGTCACCCGCGGGTCCGCGTCCCCGGTCAGCACGGTGACCGGTACCGCGACGCCCTCCGCCCGCTCGGCCAGGTACGTCTCGATCGCCGTGTAGTCGCCGCGCAGCGACGGCAGGATCAGCGCCCGCAGCTCCGGATCGGCCAGCAGCCGCTCGTCGGTGCCGCCCAGCCGGGCCAGCTCCGCGATCAGCCCCTCGTCGGGCATCAGGTGCACCGCCGAGTCACGGGGGTGGGACGGCGCCCGGCTGCCCGAGACGCACAGCCGCACCGGGCCGCTCACGCCGTCGCGCTCGAAGCGGCGAGCCACCTCGAAGGCGACCGCCGCACCCATGCTGTGCCCGAACAGCACCAGCGGCCGGTCGGCCCACGGCCGCAGCGCCGTGTAGACGCGCTCGGCGAGTTCGGTCAGCGAGTCCAGGGCCGGCTCGTCGATCCGGTCCAGCCGGCCGGGGTACTGCACGGCGAGCACGTCGGCGTACGGCGAGAGTTCGGCCGACCAGTCCCGGTAGAAGCCGGCCGAGCCGCCCGCGTGCGGGAAGAACACGACCCGGGCGGGCGCCGCGTCGAAGGGGTGGAATCGGCGGAACCAGAGGCTGTCGGTGACGGCGGTGCTGCCGGACATTCAGGGCACTCCCTCGTGGCTGACGGGTCGACAGGATCATCTTTCGCCCCAGTGTCCCCGGCCGACCCGCACCCGCGTCAACCTTGGGCCGTACCGACATCCGGGCCGGTGGCGGAGTCGGTGCCCCGGCCGGTGCCGGAGCCGAACCGCGCCTCGGCCGCCCGGGACCGGGAGACGCCGTCCAGCAGCAGGACCGACACCGCCTCCGGCACGGGCGTCACGGCGGTGCCGCGCGCGTGCGCGCCGAGGGCGGCGCGCAGCCGGCCCAGGCCCCTCCGGTGCCGGGCGAAGGCCCGGCGCGAGGCCCGGCGCCCGCGCGCCCGCTGACCGTCCAGGGCAGTGGCCGCGCCCACGTCCAGCAGGACGAGGTGCAGCTCCCTCCCCTGCCGGGCCGCCTCCCGGGCGAGCCAGCGGCGCATCCACGCCCGGCTGCCGCAGTCGTGCACCAGCAGCGGTCCGCCCCGGCGCACCGAGCGGCGCAGCAGGCGGAAGTGCTCCAGCCGCGCCCACGGCCGGTAGACCGCGTACGGCAGGCGGGCCGGCATGACGGCGGCGCAGGCCTCGTGCACCGCCCGCGGGTCGACGGTGACGGCCTGCGGGGCGCGGGCGGACCAGCGGCGCAGCAGGGTGCTCTTGCCGCTGCCGGGCAGTCCGGAGACCACCACGACCGCGTCGCCCGGGTAGTGGACGGCGAACGGTGCACCGTCCTCGCCGCGCAGGTCCACCAGGCCCCGCGGTTCCATCCCCGCCCCCGTCGTCCGTCCCGCACCGGGCGGGACCGCCCCCGGCCCGTCCATGATGGCCGACCTGTCCATGCCGCCCCCTCACCCCTTCCGTGTCCGACCCGGAACGATAACAATCCACACCCGCGGACCCCCGTTCGGTTCCCGGTCCGGGCGCCGGTCACCGCCCGCGGCCGGGCCTCACCCGAACGGGTCCGTCCATTACCCGCGGCCGGTCCGGGCGCCCTAGGGTGGGCGCCGTTTGGTGAGGTTTCGTCAGTTTCCAGGGGTGTCCCGGGGCGTGCGGGCGGGTCCGGCGCACACCGTTCGCGCTACGGCCGCCCGCGTGCGCGACCGTGCGCGCGGGCGGGCGGCCACCGGAACCGCCCGTGGATGCTCGACCCGACGGACCGGTCTGCCGATATCACCGGCGGCACTTGCTCACGCGTCCTTCTGGAGGCACCTTCCGTGACCTGGCTCCGCGTCCTGGCCGCCCTCGGCATCCTCGCCGCGGCGGCGAGCGCCCTGCTCGTCTTCGCCCTCTGCACGGCCGCGGCCCGCGGCGACCGTTCCACCCGTGACACCCCCGGCGGCGATCTGCGGTCGGACGCCGAGCGTTCCGGGCTGATCCGCCGCACGGGCGGCGACAGCTGAGCCGGGGAACGGCCGCCCCGAGGGTCCACCGAAAGGCCCGTCGGAGGGTTCGGCCCCGGTTCTCCGTCGACACGAGGACACAAGGTGTCCTATGGTGAACAACGTGTCCAACGGTCGGTCCCCCGGCCGCGGGACACCGGCGTGCCGCCCTGCCTCCCCCGAGGCAGGGCGGCACGCGGCCCCCACCCGGACGAAGGAGAATCCCGGCATGGCCGACACCATGACCACCGCCAAGGCGGAGCTGGTCGACCTCGCGCACCGCAGGATGCGCACCGCCATCCCCGACAACGGCTGGACCATCCGCCAGAAGCTCGCGCTCACCTGCCGGATCCTGTTCGACGCCGGCCATGACTCCGGCCTGGCCGGACAGATCACCGCCCGCGCCGAACAGCCCGGCACCTACTACACCCAGCGGCTCGGGCTCGGCTTCGACGAGATCACCGAGGACAACCTGCTGCTGGTCGACGAGGACCTCGAAGTCCTCGACGGCGAGGGCATGGCGAACCCGGCCAACCGCTTCCACAGCTGGGTCTACCGGGCCCGCCCCGACGTGAACTGCATCATCCACACCCACCCGCTGCACATCTCGGCGCTGTCGATGCTCGAAACACCCCTGGTCGTCTCGCACATGGACCTCACCCCGCTGTACGACGACTGCGCCTTCCTGCCCAGCTGGCCCGGCATCCCGGTCGGCAACGAGGAGGGTGAGCTGATCTCCGCCGCGCTCGGCGACAAGCGCGCCCTGCTCCTCGCCCACCACGGCATGCTGGTCGCCACCGGCGGCGTCGAGGAGTCCTGCACCCTCGCCGTGCTCTTCGAACGGGCCGCCCGGCTCCAGCTGCTCGCCTCGGCGGCCGGCCGGATCCAGGAGATACCCGAGGCACTCGCCCGCGAGGCCCACGACTGGACCTCCACCGCCAAGCGCAGCCAGGCCAACTTCGGCTACTACGCCCGCCGCGCGCTGCGCGCCGGTCACGGCGACGCGCTCGGCGTCGCCGGCGCCCGCACCGAGGGTGGTGCCTGAGATGGCCGGACTCGTCCTGGAGGGGATCATCGCCTACCCGGTGACCCCGTTCACCCCCGGCGAGGCAGGCGGCGTCGACACCGTCGCGCTCACCGCCCTCGTCGACCGGCTGATCGACGCCGGCTGCCACGCCGTCGCCCCGCTCGGCTCCACCGGCGAGAGCGCCTACCTGGACGACCAGGAGTGGCACACCACCGCCGAGGCCGCGCTCGCCGCCGTCGCCAAGCGGGTGCCCGCCGTGGTCGGCGTCGCCGACCTCACCACCCGCAGCGCCGTACGGCGCGCCCGGTTCGCCGAACGGGCGGGCGCGGACGCGGTGATGGTGCTGCCGCAGTCCTACTGGAAGCTCGACGAACGCGAGGTGGTCCGGCACTTCACCGAGGTCGCGGACGCCGTCTCCGTCCCGGTGATGATCTACAACAACCCGGCCACCAGCGGCATCGACCTCTCCCCCGAGCTGATGGTCTCGCTGGTCGACCGGGTGGAGAACATCACCATGGTCAAGGAGAGCAGCGGCGACGTGCAGCGGATGCACCGGCTCGCCCAGCTCACCGACGGCGCGCTGCCGTTCTACAACGGCAGCAACCCGCTGGCGCTGGAGGCCTTCGCCGCCGGAGCGGCCGGCTGGTGCACCGCCGCGCCGTGCCTCATCCCCGGCCCGGTCCTGGAACTCCACCGCGCCGTGCGCGCCGGGGACCTGGACACCGCCCGCGAGGTCTTCTACCGCCAGCTCCCCGTCCTGGAGTTCATCCTCCGCGGCGGTCTGCCCACCACCGTCAAGGCCGGCCTGGCCCTGCTCGGCCTCGACGCCGGCGCCCCGCGCCGCCCCCTGCTCCCGCTCGACGAGCCCGGCACCGCCCGTCTCGCCGAACTCCTCGCCACCATGGCCTGAGCCACCGGCACGGAACGACACCCGGCCGCGTGCGGCGGTGGCTCCGGGCCGCCGCCGCACGCGGCTTCACGGTGCCCCGGGGCGTTCCGGCCCCGGGGCACCCGTAAACCGGCTCACCGGACGGGACCGTACCGCTTTCGTTGTCGGTCGGTTTCGCTCCAGGCGTTGCGGTCCTGCGGCTCGACCGAGCCGGGCGGCCGTGTTCCGGATTTGGTGGCTCTATTTCTCAAGTCGCCCTTCCGGGTGATGTTCTGGGCCAATCGGTGATCTTGGGATCTCCGCTGTATTAGTGTCCGGGTCCGACGGCGTTCCGCTGCCGAGGCGGAACGGGCCGGAGAACGTCGTGCCCATCCGCCGAGGCCTGCGGATGGGCACGGTCACGGCCGGTGTCCCGGTTGCCGTCATCGCGGGATCCCACTGGTTCGAACTCTCGGAGGAGCACACGATGGCGACTGCGCGCTTCGGTCTCGAAGCAGCCCCGAACGATGACGAGTTCGTGTTCCGACTCGATGACGAAGAGCGGATCAGGCAGGCCCGGGACATCCTGGCGGGAATCGAGACGTCAAAGGTCCACGTCCAGGGGCGGGTCGTCGCGGAGAAGTCGGACCACAACCCGGACTGGAACTTCCATCTGGACCCCGGCAGCATCACGTTCTTCGACGAGGCGGACGAGGACTGCGACGCCTCGGCGCACTACGTCGCGATGCAGTTGGACCGCGTCGGCGAGGAGGGCTTCCTGCCGGACAACATCTGGGCCCCCACGCGTTCGAAGATCACCCGCGAGTTCGACGTCTGAGCGCTCCCGCTCCGTCCACTCAGAACCTCCGCCCGCACAGGGCCGAAAGACGGCGCCGTGGTCCACGCCGACGACACCAACGGCGGAGGCTGGTCCGACTGGTCCGACTGGTCCACGGTCGTCCGACGGTCCGCCCCGCGGCAGCTGCGGCCCGTACGCACACCGTCCGGCCCGGGACGCCACCGGGCCGGACGGCCTGGGTGATCTTCGAGCGGCTAGGCTCGGGCCTTTCGGCGCGTCGGGGACGAAAGGAACGGTGGGACGGGTGGGCCGGTGGGAGCGGGCGCTGGACGCGGCGGGGGTCCGGGAGGCCGGGTTGCGGGCCGAGTACGGGCGGCAGCGCGAGCAGGTGACCCGCTACCGGCGGGAGGTCGCGGTGGCGGCCGGGCTGCTGCTGCCCGAGCGCACCGTCCCGCACGTGATCACCGCCGCCGCGTTCATGCACCGCACGGACACCCTGCTCGACAGCGGTCCGGTGGCCGGCCGGCGGGAGGCCGCCGCCCGGTGGCGCCAGCGGGTCACCGACGGCCTCGCCGCCGGCCGCACCGACGACCCCGGGCTGCGCCCCCTGCTGCACAGCGCGGCAGCCCACCCCGTCCTGCGCGAGCGGGTCCTGGACTACCTGGCGGCGGCGGACGCCGACCTCGACTTCACCGGGTTCGCCACCGAGGCGGACTACCAGCGCTATGTCGACGGGTACTCGCTGCCGGGCTTCATGGTCGTCGCCGCGCTGCTCGGCCCGGCCGGCGACCAGAGCGCCTACCGGGCCGCCTGCCGGACCTTCATCGACGGCAGCCAGCGGCTCGACTTCGTCAACGACCTGGCCGAGGACCTCGCCGAGGGCCGGCTCACGATCCCCCGGCAGGCGCTGGAGCGGCACGGCGTCACCCGGGACGACCTGGAGCAGGCCCGCGACCGCCCGGCCGTCCGGGCCCTGCTCGGCGAACTGCTCGACACCGCCGACCGCACGCTGGCCGAGGGCCGGGCCGTCGTCGAGCTGGTGCCCGCCGCGCACCGGCCGATGGTCCGCTGCGTCGTCGAGGTGGAGACGCTCACCAGTGCCGCCGCCCGGGCCGACCTCGGGGCGCTGCTGCACCGCTCCGCGAGCCCGGCCAAGCCGGCCGCGCTGCGGCTGCTCGCCCGGGAGTACCTGCGGGCCCGGCGGGCCCACCGCCACCAGCGCTGACCGGCCGGGACGGCGTCAGCGGCGTCGACGGCGTCAGGGCAGGGTCGGGACGCGGTCGCCGGGACCGGCCGGGTCGTCGTGGATCACCACGAGGATCGCGGCCGGTGCCCCGCCGGTGGAGCGGCAGCGGTGCGGCAGCGCGGCGTTGAAGTAGACGCTGTCCCCCGCGGCGAGGGCGACGGTCCGCTCCGGGAACTCCAGCTCGGCGGTGCCCTCGTGGACGAAGAGGAACTCCTCGCCCGCGTGGGACTTGAACGGCGCGTCGGCGGGCTCCAGCGGCGGGTGCATCATGAACGGCACCATCTGCTTGCCGGCCAGCCCGGTGGCGATGCCCTCGTAGCGGGCACCGCCCGGGACGGCGCCCGCGGTCATCGGGGTCCGCTCGCCGGC
Source organism: Kitasatospora sp. NPDC004723 (assembly GCF_040609255.1). Lineage (NCBI taxonomy): Bacteria > Bacillati > Actinomycetota > Actinomycetes > Kitasatosporales > Streptomycetaceae > Kitasatospora > Kitasatospora sp. NPDC004723. The sequence goes on from NZ_JBEXJT010000004.1 coordinate 101,080, forward strand.
CCGCACCACCGTGACCAGCTCGGGCTCAACCTCGTCCGAGAAGAGCCGCCCGACGTCCACGTTGAGCGCGTGCGCGAGCTTCAGCGCGGTGGAGATCGACGGGTCGCTCAGGCCGCGCTCCACCTTGGAGAGGTAGCTCTTGGTGACGCCGACCTGCGCCGCCAACGCCTCCAGGCTCAGCCGGTTCTGCTTCCTCAGCACCCTCACCCGGCTGCTCACGGGCCGCCCCTCGCCACCTGTCGCCACCTGCCACCGCCTGCCGTCGCCGCGGAACGTTCCGGTCCAGTATCCCAGCACCGGATCGCCGGACCGTCAGTGCCCTTCGAGGTCGTCGGGGCGCACCGCGATGTGGTCCGGGGCGAGTTCGACGGCGACGCGGTGCTCCATGCCGAGCGCCTCCAGGAACTTGGCCGGGAGCTGGACCCGGCCGGTGCGGTCCAGCATCACGTACTCGGTCTCGTTGACCGACTCCTCGCCGTGCTCGTCGGTGAGGGTGCGGCGGAGCACCTCGCTGCTGGTACGGCCGTCGCGGATGGCGACGGTGCGGCGGACCTCGCCGGCCACCATCGGGTCGTGGGTGACGATGACGACGGTGGCGCCGAGTTCCCGGTTGACGGTGCGGAAGGCCTCGAAGATGCTCGCCCCGGTCTCCGAGTCCAGCTCACCGGTGGGCTCGTCGGCGAGCAGCACCGGCGGGTTGTTGGCCATGGCGACGGCGATGGCGACGCGCTGCTGCTGGCCGCCGGACATCTCGCTCGGCCGGCGGCGGGCGAGCTCGCCGATCTCCAGGGCCTCCAGCAGTTCGGCGACCCGGGCGGCCTGCCCGCGCGATCCGCCGTGCGTCCGGCGGCCACCGCGCAGCTGCATCGGCAGGGCGATGTTCTCGGCGGCGGTGAGGAAGGGCAGCAGGTTGCGGGCGGTCTGCTGCCAGATGAAGCCGACCACCTCGCGGCGGTAGCGCAGCCGTTCGCGCGGGGACATCTCCAGCAGGTCGCAGCCGGCGACGGTGGCGGTGCCGGCGGTCGGCACGTCCAGCCCGGCGAGGATGGTCAGCAGGGTGGACTTGCCGCTGCCGGAGGCACCGACCAGCGCGACCAGGTCGCCCTGGCGGATGGTCAGTTCGAGGCCCTGCAGGGCCTGCACCTCGACTCCCTGGGCGCTGAAGATGCGCACCAGCCGGTCGCAGACGATCGCGGCGTCCGCGCCGTGGGCGCCCCTGGGCCCGGCCGCGGCGGCGCGTGCCCGCTCCTGGAGTTCCTGGAAGGTGGGGGCCTGGGCGGTCCGCTGCTCCTGGGCGCTGCCGTTCACCGCGGCTCTCCTCTCGTCGGCGCTGGGGTGGTGGTGGTGTCGGTTCCGGTCGGGCACGGGGGCGTCATCGCTGGTCCCCCGCCCGCAGTTCGGTGGTGATCTGACGCCGGCCGGCGATCAGCGCCTCGGCGACGACGCCGGCCGCGACCAGGGCGGCGAGACCGGCGGTCTGCAGCAGGACCGGCGGGACGTCGACCGGCAGGCCGCGCGCGATCTCGGCGCCGACCAGGATCGACAGGTCGAAGGACGGGCCGAGCAGGGCGACCGCGGCCAGCGCGACGAGGCCGCCGCCGACCGCCGCGACCAGGGTCTGCGGCAGGGTCTCGACCAGGATCAGCGCCAGGCCCTGCCGGGGACGCAGGCCCATGGTGCGCAGCCGGGCGAGCAGGGCGGTGCGTTCCGGCGCGGCGCGGACCAGGGTGAGCAGGACGGCGAGCAGGGCGAGCGCGCCGGAGCCGAGGACGGCGGCCCAGAACAGCCGGGCGGCGGAGTCCTGGAGCGGGTCGTCGGCGAGTTGGGCGGTGACGGCGGCGCTGGTGCGCACGGTGTAGCCGGCCGGCAGGCCCTCCCCCTGGCCCGCGGACCCGGCGATCGTGGCGCGTGTGGCGCGTTCGGCGTCGCCGGCGATCCGTTCGCGCACCAGGCGCCGCAGTTCGCCCTCGTCGACCGACCCGGTGGCCAGCCAGAGGTTGGCGCGGCCGAGTTCGGGGGCGGCGGCGACGGCCGGGGCGGCCGGCAGGACGACGAACAGCCGGTCCTCGCCCTGCAGGGCGGGGGTGGCGTCGACGGTGCCGGCGGTGGAGGTGAGCAGTTCGCCGCCGTTCGGCAGGCGCAGGCGGTGGGTGGCGTCCCCGCCGAGCTGCTTGGCGAGTGCGGTGGAGACCAGGACGGGCACGGCCGCGTCGGGTCCGCCGGCGCCGCCGGACAGCACGGCGGGGTCGAAGGCGCCGCGCCCGAGCGAGCGGGAGATCTCCGCGTAGGAGGCGGGATCGGCGACGACGGCGAACACCCGGGTCGTGCCGTTGCCGCCGAGCACGAACACCTCGGTGTCGGCCCAGACCGGGGCGGAGGCCCGGATGCCGGGCAGCTTGGCCGCCTCGTCGGCGAAGGCGCTCGACACGGTGACACCGATCGGCACGATCACGGAGGCGTCGCCGCCGACGCTCAGCCGGGCCGCGCGGGTGCGCCCCGTGTCGACGGCGCCCAGGACGGTGGCGCCGAAGCCGGCGGTGGTGACCGCGAGCAGCAGGGCGAGCAGCGGCAGCACGGAGGTGCCCTGCCGGCCGCCGGTGCCGCGGGCGGCGCGGGTCAGACCGAGGAACCCGACGGCGCCCGGGCGCCGGGCGGCGACCCGGGTGAGCGCGCCGACCAGCAGCGGCTGGAGGCGGGCGAGCAGCAGTCCCCCGGTGAGGGCGAGCAGCAGCGGGGCGACGACCAGCAGGGGGTCGGCGCTCTCGCCGGTGGTGGCGACGCCGCGCCGCCGGACCTCCGCCACGGCGGTGATCGTCAGGGCCAGGACCGCGAGTTCGCCGACCAGGCGGCGCCGGCCGAGGCCGGGCCGGGGACGCGCCCACAGCCGCGCGGCGCGCAGCGGGAGGGCGAGCAGGGTGAACAGGGCGACGGCCGAGGCGGCCAGCAGGGCGCCGCCCCAGCGCGGGGCGGGCAGCAGCCACAGGGCGAGCGCGGTCGCGAGGGCGGAGGCCGGCAGGACGGTCACCGCGCCCTCGCCGAGCAGCCGCAGCAGGACGCCGGATCGCGAGCCGCCGCGGGCCTGGAGCAGCCGCAGTTCGGCGGCGCGCCGGTCGCCGGTGAGCGCGGCGGCCAGGCAGAGCACGACCACGCCGACGCCCGCGAGGCCGGCCGGGCCGATCGCGGCGAGCGGCGCGGCGGCCTCCTGCCGCTCGGTGGCCTGGCGGAACAGCGTGGGCAGCTGGGAGACGAAGTGCAGGTCGGGGCGGCGGCTGGCGTTCGCCAGCGTGTTGGCGGTGGGTCCGGTGAGGTAGGAGGCGACTTCCCGGTCGGTCGCGGCGAGCCGGTCGGCGCGCAGGCCGTCGACGTCGACGGGCAGCCGCCAGAAGTCCTGCGCGCCGGTCTGCCAGGTCCGCAGCGGCTGGAGGGCGGAGCCGTCGACGAGTCCGGCGATGTGCCAGTAGGCCGCGGGCTCCTTGCCGGTGGTGTAGTTGAGGCAGGCCCGGCTGGGGCAGGGCAGCTCGGTCCAGTAGGGGTCGTCGTGGTCGTTGACGTCGAGGATGCCGACCACCTGGGCGCTGGGCGACTTCTCGCCGCTGGTGGCCGAGGAGGTCTGCAGGACGTCGCCGAGGCGGATGTGGACGGTCTCGGCGACGTCGCGGCTGATCGCGATCGGGACGGGTCCCACCGCCGAGGGGGCGCCCGGCCAGCTGCCCTCGGCGAGCGTCACGTGCTCGCGCAGGCCCTGCAGGTAGAGCAGGTCCATCATCGGATCGGCCTTCTCGGGCCTGGCCAGGCCGGGGTTGATGAGGGGGCGCGGCTTGCCGCTGCGGCTGCCGTAGACCGGTCCGCCGGGCGCGACGCGGAAGGTGGCTCCGGTGTGCGCGGTGAGCAGGGCGGCGTCGCGGTCCAGGCTCTCGGCCTCGCCGCGCAGGTCGGCGGTGGCGAGGATGCTGGTCGCGGCCGGGCCCCGGTCGCGGAGGAACTCGCGCAGGCCCTGGTCGGCGCTGCGGTCCAGCATGCGCGGGAAGGCGGCCGCGAGGAAGACGGTGCCGAACGCGAGCACGGCGGTGAGCAGCGCGGCGAGCGGGGTCGCGCGCAGCCGGGTGCGCACCCACGCCGCGGGGCGGTGGGCGCTCTGCGGTCCGGCGTCGGCGGGCCGGGGGGCCTCGGATCCGGCCGGGCTGGTCACATCTCCTCCAGGTGCCGCAGGCGTTGGGCCACGTCGCGGCGGCGACGGCCGCCGAGCAGGGCCGAGAGCAGGGGGACGGCGGCGATCGCGGCGGCCAGCAGCACGGCGGTGCCGAGCGGCAGGTCGACGACGGCGTCCGGGACGGGGCGGCGGGCCTCCGGGGTGAGCACCACGAGCGGCACGATCAGCCGCACGATCAACGCGCCGAGGGCGAGGCCGACGACGGTGCCGAGGCCGACCAGGACGGCCTGCTCGGCGGTGGCCGTGCGGACCAGACGGCGCCTGGGGGCGCCGAGGGCCAGCAGCAGCGCGGAGTCGCGGGAGCGCTCGGCCGCGGCGGCGGCCGAGGCGGCGCCGAAGCCGATCGCGGCGAGCACCGTGGTGACGAGGGCGATGGCGGCGAGCGCGTTCTGCGGGGCGGCGCTCAGCGGGTCGCCGAGCAGGTCGGCGGCGACCTCGTCGCGGAGCTGGAGTCCCGGGGTGTTGGGGGCCGCGCGCAGGGCGGCGGCCGCCTGGGCGGGGGCCGGGTCGTCCGGGCCGGCGGCGGGCAGCCACCACTCGGTGGGGAGGGGGGTCTCCCGGCCGGTGGCGGCGAGCGCCCGGCCGGCGGCGCCGAGATCGACCAGCAGGGCGTTCCCGCCGACGACGGGCAGCGATTCGACCTCGCCGGTGATCCGCACCTGCACGGTGGCGAGGCCGAACGGCACCCGCACGGTCGAGCCGACGCCGGAGCCGGTGGCGGCCAGGTAGCCGCGGGTGGCGACTCCGGTGATCTCGGTCGGCGGCTCGGCTCCGGCCGGGGTGATGACGGCGCGCTGCGTGCCGCGGTTGCCGGTGACGGCCCAGTAGCGCGCGCTCAGCAGCGTCCGGTCGTCGGCCCGGCCGGGGAGGAGTTCCACGTGGGCGTCGTGGTCGGTGCCGTCGCCGGGGTTGGCCCAGCCGAAGCCGGCGGGGACGGCGGCCGGCACGGCGGGGGACGTCGCGTCGTCGGCGGCGGCGAGCCCGCGGAGGGTCAGCGTGCCGCCGTCGGTGGGGCCGAAGGAGAGGGTTACGCCGACGACGGTCAGCGGCGCGGACACCGAGCTGCGTCCGCCGTCGGTGAGCCAGGCGAGGTTCGCGGTGGCGCGGCCCTCGCCGGAGGCGGGGATGCCGCGCAGCGGGGCGACGAAGGAGACGTTGTGGCGGTCGCGCAGCAGCAGCCAGGCGTCCGGGGCCCTGACCGGTGGCGGCATGGCCTCGCCCGGCTCCGGCCGCCACGCGTTCGGAGTGAAGGTGACGTCGGCCTCGATGCGCTGCGGACGGCCGGGCAGCGGGATTCCGGCCGCGGCCCCGGCGGGCGCGTTCGCGGCGAGCGGGGTGAACAGCCGCTTCGGGTCCTGTCCGTCGAGCAGGTCGGAGCGGACCGGGACGCGCTCGGCGAAGGCGGCGGCGTCCACGGCGAGGATCTGTCCGTGGCCGCCGTCGGGCAGTGACTGCTCCTGGCGGCTGACGGGGATGATCCGGTCGCCGCCGGGCAGGGCGGCGAAGCGGCTGCCCTGGCCGAGCGGGTCGGTGTGGAGGCTGTGGATGCGCAGGCCGCCGGCGGTGGCGAAGGAGGCCTGGTCCTGCTGGGAGGTGTTCCAGGTGTCGTGCTGGCCGAGGGCGAGGACGCCGGTGGAGACGCCGAGCACCAGCAGCAGGACCGGTCCGCCCGCCTGGCCGGGGCGGCGGGCGAGCTGCCAGCCGACCAGGGCGGGCCCGAGGCCGCGGCCCCGGGCGGCGATCCGGGCGCCGAGGCGGGCCGCGAGCGGCAGCAGGCGCAGCGCGAGCAGGGTGCCGGCGCCGAGGGCGAGGGTGGGGGTGGCGATGAGGACCGGGTCCAGGCCGAGGCGGCCGTCGGCGTCCGGCGACAGTCCGCCGCTGTACTGGGAGAGCTGTTGGTAGGCGAGGACGGCCAGCGCCAGCAGGGCGAGGTCGGCGCCGGAGCGGGCGGCGCCGGCGGCCAGGGCCTGGCGGCTGCCGGCCCGGCGCAGCACGGCGGCGCCGGCCCCGCGCAGCAGGGCGGGCACGGCGGCGAGCAGGACGCAGCCCAGCGCGCAGGCGACGGCGACCGGCCACAGGGTCCAGCGCAGCGAGGTGTCCAGCGGCACGTGGCGCAGCGGGCCGAAGCTTCCGAGGAGGCTCAGCAGCGGCGGGGTGAGCAGCGGGGCGAGCAGGGCGGCGGGCAGCGCGAGCAGCAGGGCCTCGGTGGCGCTGAAGGCGCCGAGCCGCAGGCCGGAGGCGCCGCGGGCGGCGAGCAGCGCGTTCTCGGCCTGCTGGCGGGTGGCGATCAGGTGGACGACGAGCAGCAGGGCGGCGGCGGCCAGCACGATCAGCTGGAGGGCGCCGATGAGCAGGGTGGAGCGGGCGACCATGGCACTGGAGTCCAGCTCGCGCAGCAGGTCGGCCAGGTCGGTGCGGGCGATCAGCCCGCCGTTCCTGTTGAGGTCGTCGCCGGCCGGGGTGATCCGCTCGCGCAGGGCGTTCACGGCGCTGGCACCGGCGGTGGTGAAGTCGGCGTCGACCAGCCAGCTGCGGCCGTTCTGCGGGATGCCGGCGGCGGTGAAGGCGGTGTCGTCGACGAGCAGCGGGCCGTAGGTGGTGAAGCCGCCGACCAGGACCTCGCGGCCCTGCAGCGGGTCGAGCCGCCAGTAGAGGTCGCCGGGGTCGGTGGCGCGGTAGACGCCGGTGATCCGGACGGTGAGCGGGGCGCCGCCGTAGCGGTCGGTGAGCCGGACCTCGGCGGGGAGGGCGTCGGCGGCGAGGCCGAGGCGGGCGAGCGCGGCCTTCGGGACGGCCACCTGGACCGGGACCGCGGTGCCGGACGCGGCGGGGGCGGGCCAGGCGCCGGCGAGCAGCTGGACGTCCCGGCGGTCGAGGGCGGCGAGGACCGTGAGGTCGTCCTCCTTGGCGGCGCCCGGCCCGCCGGCCGCGGCCGCGTTGCTCGTCTGCTTGTCCGCCGGGGCAGTCTGCGCGCCGCCCGCCGGGGCGCCGGGCAGGCCGTAGGAGCGGCTGCGGGACAGGCCGCGGGTCTCGGTCGGCAGGTCGCCGAAGAGGGCGCGGGCGTAGTCGCCCACCGCCGCGTCGTCCTTGGCCCGCCGGTCCAGCCCGTGCTCGGAGTTGACCACCACGGTGGTCCTCGGATGGCCCTGGCCCTGGAGGGCCTGGCGCTGTCCGATCTCGCCGACGGTGCGCTGGAAGGCGACCAGCGCGGTGAGCACCGCCGTCGTGATCAGTACGGTGAGCAGGGCGGCGGCGGCCAGGGGCAGTCGCCCGCGCAGACGGCGCACGACAAAGCCGAGCATCCTGTTCCTCCCCCGGTCCTCAGGAATGTCCGCGCCGTACCGCGCCGCCCGGACCGGGCGCGCGTCTCCCACTGCGCGGAGGGGCGCCCACGGGCGCCGCAAGGTGATCTCCGGCGCTTGATCACCGGATAGCGGACGATGCTGTCAGATCCGGTCAAAGAAGGGAAGGGACTTGCGCGAAGGATGCAAGTAATGAGCAAATGCTCCGAACCACGACCGGACCATGCCTGACGGCACGTCGGCTCTTACCGGATTCGCGCAGCCATGGACACTTCAAACAATCCGGCGCCGCCCCGTCGGCGGGACGCGCCGGAGCCCGCCCAGGGGGACGCCGTATGACGCAGCAACCGGCCGGCACCGCGACCGCTCCCATGGTGACCGTCACCGACGTCCACCGCAGTTTCGGAACCGGCGAACGGGCCGTGCACGCCCTGCGCGGCGTCTCCTTCACCATCGGCCGCGGCGAACTCACCGCGCTCAAGGGCCGTTCCGGCTCCGGCAAGACCACCCTGCTCAACCTGGTCGGCGGCCTGGACAGCCCGAGCGGGGGCACCATCACCCTGGACGGCACCGACCTCGGCGGTCTGGACGAGGACGGCCGATTGGCGCTGCGCCGGGACCGGCTGGGCTTCGTCTTCCAGTCCTTCGGCCTGCTCCCGGTGCTCACCGCCGCCGAGAACGTCGGCGTGCCGATGCGGCTGCGCAAGGTGCCGGCCGCCCAGCGCGAGGAGCGCGCCCGCGACCTGCTGGCGCTGGTCGGCCTGGCCGACCACGCCAACCAGCGCCCCGGCGAGCTGTCCGGCGGCCAGCAGCAGCGCGTCGCCGTCGCCCGGGCCCTGGCCAACGAGCCCGACCTGATCATCGCCGACGAGCCGACCGGCCAGCTGGACTCGGAGACCGGCCGTTCCATCATGGAGCTGCTGCGCGCCGTGGTCCGCAGCGAGGGCGTCACCATCCTGGTCGCCACCCACGACCCGAACCTCATGGAGCTCGCCGACCGCGTGGTCGAACTCCGCGACGGCCGCATCGTCGAGGACGCCCCGGCGGCCGAGGCGCCCGTCGGCTGAGGCACCGGCGGCCGAAGCCCCGGCGGCCGAGGCCCCGGGCGCGCACCGGCGCACCGGCGCGCCCGCGCGACCGTCCAGCGACGCGCCGACCGGGCCCCCGAGCGGCCGACACCGCCGTCACGCCGACCGGGCGTTAGCATCCATGCGAGGTACGGCCGCACGGCCCTGCCCACGTGGAGAGGCGGAGAGCGCCATGGCAGTCGAGATCCAGGTCGAGTCCCTGGGCGACCACGAGCACCTGGTCCGGGTCCGCGAGGGGGCCGCCGAGGCCGAGACGCGGATCCGGGTCACCGACGGTGTGCTCGACCACCCGCGGATCACCGCGGCGGGGGCCGACGAGACCCGGATCGTGCACGAGACGGTGGCCTTCCTGGTCGAGCGCCAGCCCGTGATCGATATCCCGCCGATGATCGACCTCGACGACCTCGCGGACGCCTACGGCACCCCGTACCTGGACGACCTCGGCCGCCGCCTCACCGCGCGGTAGATCAGCCGGCGCCGCGGGCGGCCACCGGGTCGGTGACGCCGCCGGGCGAGGCCTCGCCGCCGATGTTCCAGTCGGCGAGGCCCGCCGCGGACTGGTAGACGGACTCGTAGAAGTCCAGCACCGCCGCCCGCGGGTCCTCGCCGCCGCGCACGTCGTCGTACTCCAGGACGGCCAGGTGGCTGCCGTTGCGCTCGACCCAGCCGGCCGCGCCGGGGCGCAGCGGGCGCTCGGCCAGGCCGGCGGGTTCGGGCGCCGCGTAGGAGTAGAAGGCCGGCCGGGGGAAGGTGTCGTCGCCGAACCAGAAGCCGGCGCTGATGACCTCCCGGGAGTAGGCCTCGCGGGTCACCGGGTCGACGCTCGGCGGCTGGTCCACCCGGCGGCCGGAGAAGCGGCTGACCGCGATGTCGAAGGTGTGCCAGAAGTGGTGCACCGGGCTGATCTTCCCGCAGAAGCGGGCGGCGAACTCCTCCAGCACCAGGGCGACCTGGCCGAGCACCTGCCAGTAGCGGTTGACCCAGAACGGGTCGTACGCGGCGTGCTCGGTGTCCTCGGTGAACGGCCGCCCGGCGTCGGGCAGGTCGAAGGGGTGCGGGTGCGGGAGGGCCACTGGCACGCCGACCACCGCGAGGGCGTCGAGCGTCTGGCGGTAGAACGAGGCCACGGACTGCCCGGTGAGCGGGAACGAGACCCGGCGGCCGTCCGAGGAGCAGACCACCAGCCGGTGGTCGACGAAGTCGAAGTCGACGCAGAAGGTCCCGCCCCCGTCGGGCAGGGCCATCGGCCGGGTGGTGATGCCGCGCCCGGTGAGGTAGTAGGGGACGTTCCACCAGTGGTTGCGCCGCACGCTCTCCGCCAGGCGGATCTTGCCGACGACCTGGGCGAACCGGTGCACGGTCGCCTTGGAGTCCTGCCACCGCGACAGCGGGATCGGAGGAAACAGCTCCATGGGGCCACGCTAGGCCCAGCCGGGCGCTCCCGCATCCGCGCCCGGCGCGCGGCGGCCGGGGTCAGGGCCGGGCGTCGGCACCCACCTCGTACGGGTGCGGTCCCGGGACGGGCTCGCCGGCCACGATCGCCCGGTGCACCTCGCGCAGCTGCCGGCCCGGGCCCAGGCCCAGCTCCCGCCGCAGCGTGGCCCCGGCCCGCCGGTAGGCCCACAGCGCCTCGGCCCGGCGCTCCGAGGCGTACAGGGCCCGCATCAGCTGGGCGTGGAACGCCTCGTGCAGGGGGTGCTCGGCGACCAGGGCGGAGAGGAGCCCGATCAGCGAGCGGTGCCGGTCCAGCGCGAGGCCGACCTCGACGTGGTCCTCCAGGCACTGCAGCCGCCGGGTCCTCGCCCAGGCGGCGAACACCCCGATCAGCGGGCCGTGCCGGCGCGGGTCCGGGAGCGGTCCGCGCCACAGGGCGACCGCCCGGGCCAGCGCGCGGGAGCTCTCCTCCAGGTCCCCGGCCGCCCGGGCGGCCCGGGCCAGGCGGGTGAGCTGTTCCAGCTCGCCCCAGTCGGTGTCGGCCGGATCGACCGCCAGCAGGTAGCCGGGGTGCTCGGTGACGATCGGCGAGGGTCCGGGCGCGGCCCGCGCCAGCAGCTTGCGCAGCTGGGAGACGTAGACGTGCAGGCCGGCGGACGCGCGGCGGGGCGGGGAGCCGTCCCAGAGCTCGGTGATCAGCGCCTCCTTGGAGACGACCGTGTTCGCCCGGACCACCAGGGCGGTCAGCAGCGTCGCCACCTTGGGCGCGTTGACGGTCAGCACGGTGGCTCCGGCGGTGACCCGCAGCGGGCCGAGCACCTCGTACCGCATGACGGCCTCCCCCGGGACCTACCCGCCGCTCACGCCGTGTACTGGGCGTTCCAGCCGGCGGCCACGTCGAGCGAGACGCCGCTGATGTGCCGGGCCGCGTCGGAGGCCAGGAACAGCGCGGCGTCCGCGGCCTCCGAGGGCTCGATGTACGGCACGCGCATCGGCATGAGGCTCGCCCAGGCCGCGGCGGCGGCCTGCGGGGTGGGGTCGTCGGGGCTGAACTGGCGGTAGTTCAGCTCGTTGTTGATCATCGCGGTGTTGGTGAAGCTGGGCGAGACGGCGTTGACGGTGATGCCGTACGGGCCCAGTTCCAGCGCGGCGGACTTGAGCAGGCCGAGCACGCCCCACTTGGCCGCCGCGTAGTGGGTCATGTTCGCCGCGCCGACCCGGGAGGCGACCGAGCCGGTGACCAGGATGCGGCCGCCGCGCTGCGGCACCATGACCCGGGCCGCGGCCCGGAAGGTGTGGAAGACGCCGGTCAGGTCGGTGTCGATCATGTCGCGCCAGACCTCGTCGGTCATGTCCAGCAGCGGGGAGGTGCTCCACAGGCCGGCGTTGGCGCAGACGACGTCCAGCCGTCCGAACTCCTCCACCGCCGTGTCGACGACCCCGTCCACCTCGGCGGAGACCCGGACGTCGGCCGTCCGCACGGCGCATTTGGCGCCGATTTCCTCGACCGCCCGCCGGGTTTCCTCCAGGTCCTTCGAGGTGCCCATCGGAATCGGCACGGAATCGATCTGGGCCGCGATGTCGGAGAGGACGACGTGCGCCCCCTCGGCGGCAAAAGCGAGGGCGTAGGAACGGCCGATCCCGCGGGCCGCCCCCGTGATCGCCACGACCTTTCCGGTGAACCTGGACACGCCGGACCCCCTTCGCACGATGACGTTTCGACCGAGGCTAGGGGCCGGCGCACAAGGCCCGCACAAGGCTCACCCGAGGCCGCTGCGGCGCTGCTGGACAGGCCGGACCGCGGTTCGCCAGGATCTCGACCGATGTCGGGAGTTCCGTCCGAACGCGCGGAGAGAAGGGTAGTCCCCGTGATTCCTGAGAGCCATCGAGACCTGCTGGAGCGGCCACTCTTCGCGCATTTCGCGACGGTCCGGCCGGACGGTTCCCCCCAGGTGAACCCGACGTGGTTCGCGTGGGACGGGAACCACCTGTGGTTCACCAATTCGACGCTGCGGCGAAAGTACCTGAACATCCAGGAGAATCCCGCGGTGGCGGTTTCGGTCATCGACCCGGATCAGCCCTACCGCTATCTGGAGATCCGGGGCCAGGTCGACCTGGTGGAGCCGGACCCGGCGGCGTCGACGTTCCTGCGGCTGGCGAAGCGCTACGGGGTGGAGGACGCGACGGTCCCGCCCGACGCGCCGTCGCGCGTCGTCTACCGGATGACGCCGCGGCACGTCACGTTCCAGTGACCGACGCGTCGACGGGCGGCAGTTCGTCGGCCGGCGGCTCGGTGAGCGGACGGTCCGCCAGGACCAGGTCCAGCAGGCCGGGGAACTGCTCGTCGAACTCCGCCCGGCGCAGCCGGTTGAGCCGGCGCGAGCCGTCGTCGTGCTGCAGCAGCAGCCCGGCCTGCCGCAGCACGGTGAAGTGGTGGCTCAGCCCGGACTTGCGGATCGGCAGATCAAAGGTGCCGCAGGCGAGTTCGGCGGGTTCGGCGGCTGCGAGCTGCCGCAGCAGGGACAGCCGCACCGGATCGGCGACCGCCTGCAGCACCGTCAGCAACGGCACCTCACACGGATGACGGTGCGTCAGAGTGGCGGCCCGAGCGGTGACTTTCGCATCCGACTTGCGCGAAGTGGTGTTTGAGCGGGATCGTACACTCCTAGGATCTGTTTGATTCATGTCGTACACCTTACCCGGCCGGTCCCGTCCTGGCCGCCCGTCAACGAAGGAAGACGCCCATGACCTCGACCGCCTTACCCCAGGACGACGTCCGCCGGCCGGGGCTGACGCTCCTCGCCATCTGCCTCACCGTGGTCCTGTTCCCGCTGGCCATCACCGGCGCGTCGGTCGCACTGCCGTCGATCGGCTCCGACCTCGGCAACTCCCTGGCGGCGGGGCAGTGGGTGGTCAACGGCTACGACCTGACCTACGCCGGCTTCATGCTCGCCAGCGGCTCGATCGCCGACCTCGTCGGCCGCCGCAAGGTGTTCCAGGTCGGCCTGGTGCTGTTCGGCGGCGGCGCCCTGATCTCCGCGCTGGCGCCGAACATCCTCGTCCTCGACCTCGCCCGCGCGGTGGCCGGCATCGGCGCCGCCGCGGCGACCACCAGCGGCAGCGCCATCCTCGCCCACGCCTTCGACGGCCCGGCCCGGGCCCGCGCCTTCGGCCTCTTCGGCACCTCGATCGGCCTGGGCCTCGCCTTCGGGCCCAGCATCGCCGGCCTGCTGACCAGCAACCTCGGCTGGCGCTCGGTCTTCCTGGTGCCCGCGATCATCGGCCTGGTCGTGCTGCTGCTCACGCCCACCCTCGCGGACTCCCGCAACCCGGCGGCGAGCAAGGTCGACCGGCCCGGCACCATCACCTTCACCCTCGCGCTGCTGCTGCTGATCCTCGGCCTGGTCGAGGGCCCGCAGGCCGGCTGGAGCAGCCCGCTGGTGCTCGGCAGCTTCATCGGCTTCGTCGTCCTGCTGGTCCTCTTCGGCGTGGTCGAGCAGCGCCAGTCGGAGCCCATGTTCGACCTGGGCCTGCTCAAGCACCGCAAGTTCGTCGGCGTCTCGCTCGCCACCATCCCGGTGGTCTTCGGGTTCACCCCGCTCGCGGTCTACCTGCCCTCGTACTTCATCGCCGCCGACGGCGTCAGCGCCCAGCAGGCCGGTCTCATCCTGATCATGCTCACCGGCCTGACGCTGTTCTTCCCGGCCATCGCCGGCTACGCCACCCGCTGGATCCCCGCCCAGGTGCAGATCGCCTTCACGGTGATCCTCACCGCCGTCGGCCTCGCCTGGCTGACCGTGCTGGAGCCCGGCGTCGGCTACCTGACGCTGCTGCCGCCGCTGGCCCTGATCGGCATCGCCGTCGGCCTCTCCTTCGGCCTGCTGGACGGCGCCGCCGTGAGCAGCGTCGAGGTCTCCCGGGCCGGCATGGCGGCCGGCATGTTCAACACCGTCCGGCTGGCCGGCGAGACCATCGCCATCGCGGTCGCCGGCTCGCTGCTGGTCAGCTTCACCCAGTCCGAGGTCAGCGGGAAGCTCGGCGGCTTCAGCAGCCGCTACGCCGACGACCCGGCCGCGCTCGCCAACCTGATGAACCAGGGCGAGCTGAAGAGCGCCGTCGAGACCGTCGAACCCGCCTCGCAGCGCGGCGCGTTCGCCGACACTGCCGCCTCGGCCTTCGCCCAGGGCTTCCACGGCCTGCTCTGGGTGCTGGCCGCGCTGTGCGCGGTCACCTTCGTGGTCGTCGCGCTGCTGCTGCGCGAGCCGCGCGGCGCCGTGGCCGGCGCCACCGAGGAGAGCGCGCTGCCGCGCACCGCCGAGGTGGCCCACGCCGCGGACTGAGACCGCCGACCACCACGACCGAGGGGCCGCCGGATCTCCGGCGGCCCCTCGGCGTTGCGCGTCCCGCGAGGGCTCAGGCCAGTTGCGGCAGGACCTCGGAGGCGATCAGCTCCAGGTGGTCCAGGTCGTGCAGATCGAGCACCCGCAGATAGGCGATCTGCGCCCCGGCCTCGGCGAACCGGCCCAGCCGGTCGACCAGTTCGGCCGGCGTGCCGCGCAGCGCGTTGCCGTCCAGGGTCTCGCTGAACGCCTCGTCGCGCGCCTTGACCTCGGCGTCGTCCTTGCCCGCGCACACGGTCTGGATGATCGAGAACTCCGGCGACCGCGGGTCACGGCCCACCGCCAGGCACTCCTCGCGCACCCGCTCGTACAGCTCGGCGGCCCGCTCGGGGGTGACGAAGGCGGTGTTGAACTCGTCGGCGTACTTCGCGGCGAGCGCCGGCGTCCTGCCGGTGCCGACCCCGCCGACGATGATCTGCGGCCGGCCGTCACCGGCCCGCAGCGGCGCCACCGCGCCGGTGAGCCGGTAGTGCTCGCCCTCGAAGTCGTAGCTGCCGCCGGGCGGCGTCTCCCAGAGCGACTTGACGATCTCCAGCTGCTCCTCCAGCAGCCCGAACCGCTTGGCCGGGAAGGGGATGCCGTAGGCGGCGTGCTCCGCGGCGTACCAGCCGGTGCCGATGCCCACCGACACCCGGCCGCCCGCCATGTGGTCGACCTGGCCGACCTGGATCGCGAGCTGGCCCGGCCAGCGGAAGGTGACGGGGGTGACCAGCGTGCCGAGCCGGATCCGGGAGGTCTCCCGGGCGAGACCGGCCAGGGTCACCCAGGCGTCGGACGGGCCCGGCAGGCCGTCGACGTCACCCAGCTTCAGGTAGTGGTCGGAGCGGAAGAACGCGTCGAAGCCGAGCTCCTCGGCGGTCCGGGCGACCTTCAGCACGGTGTCGTAGGAGGCGCCCTGGGACGGCTCGGTGTGGATGCGCAGACGCATGAACGGCCTCTCGTGAAAGGAAGGAAGGAAAGGGCGGGGAAAGGTGGGGAACCGCCGGCCGGGCACCGGCGCGGGTCGCCCCGGGCCGGCCGGAGACGTCACGCGGGGCGGGCGAGACCCCGCCGGCCGCGGTCGGCCAGCCGGCGGGACGCCGCACCGCCGAGCGCCGTGACGGCCTCGGGCAGCTGGTCGCCGGCCAGGATGACCTGCTGCAGCGCCCTGACCTGGGAGGACGGCTCCAGGCCGATGTGCTCGATCAGCCGGGTGCGCAGCTGCTGGTAGACCTCCAGTGCCGAGGCGCGCCGCCCGCAGCGGTGCAGGACCGTCATCAGCTGGGCGTGCAGACCCTCGTTGAGCGGGTGCTGCACCGCCAGCGCGGTGAGGTCGCCCAGCACGTCCTGGTGCTGCTGCAGCGCGAGCTTCGCCGCGATCCACTGCTCCACGACGCTGAGCCGCGACTCCTCCAGCCACCCGATGTGGGCGTGCAGCAGCGGGCCGGCCTGGACGTTGGCGAGCGCCGGACCGCGCCACAGCGCGAGCGCCGAGGTGAACAGCATGGCGGCCTTGGCGTGGTCCTGCGCCGCCGCGGCGCTGCGCGCCCGGTTCACCAGGCGCTCGAACTCCCGGGTGTCGAGGGTGACCGCGCCGCCGCGCAGCATGTAGCCGCGGCCCTCGGTGACCAGCATGTCCTTGGCCACCACGGCGGTGGGCAGGCCGGTGGCGTCGGCCAGCAGCTTGCGCAGCTGCCCCAGATAGGTCTGCACGGTCCGCAGCGCGGTGCGCGGGGCCTCCTCGGGCCACAGCTCCCGGAAGATCGCGGAGACCGGGACCACCTGGTGGGCGTTGACGGCGAGCAGCGCGAGGACCTGTCTGACCTTCGGCGCGCTGGGCGTCGCGCAGCCGTGGTCCCCCTCGGCCTGGAAGTGGCCGAGCACCTGGATGCGCACCGGGGGTTGACCGGAGGTGGGGATGGAGCCGAACACGTCGTTCCTGTGGAGGACGGACGCCGAAGGGGACACGAGCACAACCTCCTTGCTGACTGATGGCCCGTGGTGGATGTGCCGCCGAGCCGGGCACAGACACCGGGGGCACGACGCTGTGCTCCCGAGCTGAACGGTTTCCACGGTGTCAGACGGCGATGTCGGGTCGCTTTCATCGCTCTTGCATTCGAGAACCCCCGGTCGCCGGGCCCCGCCCGCGCGCCCGGGACCGGACCGCGCCCCGGCTCAGCTGTCGAAGCCGCAGGCCGACTGCGCCAGCACGGTGGTGGCCAGCGGGACGAACCGCGGCGCCGAGCGCAGGAACTGGGTCAGGTCGAACATCCGCAGCTCGGCCTGGCGGACCAGCTCGCGCGAGCGCTCCTCGCCGCAGGTGCCGCCGAGCGCGTGGTACGCCCGCACGGCCTCGGTCGCCGACCGCACGGCGTCGGGCCAGGCGCCCATCGCGCAGAAGGCCATCGAGCGCAGCAGCAGGCTCTGCGCCTCGCAGAGCACCAGGCGGTCCCCGCGGGCGGCCCCCATCGCCCGGGCGAGGCAGTCCAGCGCCTCCTCCGGGAGGCGCCGCTCCATGCGGATCAGCGCCAGCCCGAACAGCGCCTCGACGGCCGACTGCGCGTGCCCGGCGAGGGCGGCCAGCTCGGCGGCCCGCTCGTGCTCCTGCTCCGCCAGGTCCAGCCGCCCCGACATCCGGCTGCAGGACGCCAGGATGTTGTACGCGTCGGCCGAGACGATCTGGTCGCCGAGGTCCTTGGCCAGCATCTCGGCGGCCCGCGCGTGCTCGGTCGCGATCTTCGGCTGACGTTCCATCAACTGTCCGACGGCCAGCCGTGCGTGGGCGGCGACGCGGTCGAACCGCCCGCCCAGGTCGTGGCTGGTGCGCAGCGCGAGCCAGAGCGCGCGCAGACCCTCCTCGGACCGGCCGAGGGCGCACAGGGTGAGCCCGATCCGGCCCAGGTTCTCCGACTTCGTGAACTCGACCCCGTGCTCCCGGTCGATCTCCTGTGCCCGGGCGAACTGGGCCAGGGCGTTGTCGAAGTGGCCGCGCGCGTGCTCGACGCTGCCCAGGTGGCGCCGGGCCCTGGCCTCCGCCATCGGCAGATCCAGCTCGCGGTCCAGGTCGAGGCCGCCCTCCAGGGCCCGCGCGGCCTCGCCCAGCCGGCCCTGGGCGAGCAGCAGGAGGCCCATCGCATTGCTGGTCTCGGCGGCGAAGGCGCGCAGGCCGTGCCGCGCGGCGAGGCCGCAGGCCTCGGTCAGGTGCGCGTGGGACCGGTCGTAGTCGGCGCTGCGGTAGTTGGCCAGGCCCAGGCTGTAGTTCATCGCCCACTGGGCCGGCGGATCGCCGGCCTTGCGGGCGGATGCGAGGCCCCAACCGGCGGCCGTCTTCCACTCGTTGCCGTTCCAGCCCGACCAGAAGTAGCCGCGCAGCACGTCGGTGAGCAGCCAGCCGATCTCGTGGGCCTGCCGGGAGTCGCCGGCGGCGGTGCAGGCGATGACGGTGATGAGGTTGGCGCGTTCCACCAGCAGCCACTGCAGGGCCGCCTCGTCGGTGGCGAAGGACAGCGGGTGGACGGCCGCGGGCCGCTCGGCCAGCGGCAGCCGGATCATGCCCGGGTAGCGCGGGACCACGGCCGAGGCCGCGCTGTGCAGGTACCAGCCGAACAGCCGCAGCTCGGCGGCCCGGCGGGCCTGCGGGGTGTCCTCCTCGCGCGCCCGCTCGGCGGCATAGATCTGCATCAGCTCGTGGAAGCGGTAGCGGCCGGGCAGGTGCTCCTCCAGCAGGCTGGCGAAGGCGAGGTCCTGGAGCAGCAGTTCGGCGTCCGGGACGGACAGGTCGAGCAGGGCGGCGGCGGAGGCGGCGGTGTAGTCGCGCACCGGAACCAGCCCCAGCGTGCGGAAGAGCCGCTGCGCCCGCGGGGTCTGGGCGTGGTAGGAGAGGTCGAAGGCGGCCTGCACGGCGGCGCGCCGGTTGCTGCCCACGGTCAGTTTCGCCACCCGGTTGCCGTGGCGCAGTTCCTCGACGTAGGTGCGCAGCGGCAGCCGCGGTCTCGACAGCAGGCTGGCGGCGGCGACGCGCAGGGCGAGCGGGAGGTGGGCGCACAGCTCGGCGAGTTCGGCGAGTTCCCGCCGGGCGGCGGAGCGTCCCGGGCCGAGCATGGTGCCCAGCAGCGACTCCGCCTCGCCCGCGGTGAGCACGTTCAGCGGGACCAGCCGGGCGCCGTGCAGGGCGACCAGCTCGGTCAGGTTGCTGCGGCTGGTGATCAGTACCGTGCAGCTGGAGGTCCCGGGCAGCAGCGGGACGATCCGCTCGGCGTCGCGGACGTCGTCCAGCAGCAGCAGGACGCGCCGGTCGGCCAGCCGGGCCCGGAACAGGGCGGCGCGCGATTCGACGTCGGAGGGGATGGCGGCGCTGGAGACACCGGAGCGGCGCAGCAGCTCGGCCAGCACCTCGGACGGGGACTCGGGCCGGTCGGCGCCGTCGAAGCGGACGAACCACTGGCCGTCGAGGAAGTGCGAGCGCACCTGGTGGGCCGCCCGGACGGCGAGCGCGGTCTTGCCGACGCCGGCCGGGCCGGTGACCACCACGATGGGCAACGCGCTGCCCGCAGCGTTGCCCTTCAGCAGGGCGGCCACCTGCTCGAGCGGTTCCTCGCGGCCGACGAAGTCCGCGACGACGGGCGGGAGCTGGCAGAGCTCGGTCCAGCTGTGGGGGGCGATCGGCGCGCCGTCGTGCTCGGGTTCCGGCTCCGGCGGCGCGACGGCCGGGTACGCGCCGGGCGGTGCGTAGGAGTCGTCCAGGATGCTCCGGTGCAATTCCTGGAGTTCCCGGCCGGGATCGATTCCGGCCTCCTCGGCGAGTGTCCGGGAAAGCGCGCGGTAGGCCTCCAGCGATTCCGCCTTGCGGCCGGTCTCGTAGAGCGCGCGAATGAGTTGTGCCCACAGCACCTCGTGCAGCGGGTAATTGATCAGGGCGCTGCGGATTCCGCCGATCGCCTCTTCCTGGGCGCCGGTGCGCAGTTTCAGCTCGAATCGGCATTCCATGAGGGCGAGCCGGCGTTCGGCGAGTTGCGCCGCGATCCGCCGGCGGACCCGCTCGCTGGGAATGTCGCACAGCGCCGGACCGCGCCACAGCGCCAGCGCCGCCTCGGCCAGGTCGGATTCGGCCTGCGGGCCGAGCCGGCCGCGCTGCCTGCGGAATTCGTGTTCCAGTTGTTCGAAGCGGAGGATATCCAGCTCGTCGGCGCCGACGTCGATGGCGTAGCCGTCGGGGGTGGTGCGGATGAGGTCGCCGCCCGCGCCCGCGGCGTCGGTCAGCGTACGACGCAGGCGGTTGATGTGGATGTGCAGGGCGCCGCGACTGTTCTTGGGAGGCTCCTCGCCGTCCCACAGGAGCGAGACGAGCCGGTCGTTGCTGACTCCGCGATTTCCGCCGAGCAGGAGTGCGGCGAGCAGAATGCGCGGTTTCTTGGCATTGATCTGGACCGGCCGGTCGTCGACCGCTACTTTTAGCGGCCCGAGCAGCTGGAAAGTTAACACGTGAATCCCCCTGGGAACTTGCGGGAGGCCGACGGGTCGGCCGTCGGGCAAGAAAACATCATGGCAAATGACATGGACACGCAAATATGACCCGCGTCACATTCCGGTGCCTTCGAATCGCAGCTTTCCTGCACGACCGGCTGTTTCTCGGCTAAACCGGCCGGCCGCGTTTGGCCGGAACTTGACGCCCGGCGTGAACGCGTCATTTCGGTTGTGTGTGGCGACGCGGACGCCGGACCGCCTAGGCCGCGGCTTGAGTGGCCCTTGCATGCCCGCTGCGAGCATGGGTCCACCGCGCCGCCACCGACTCGCGAGGGTCGTCGTGCCCGCGGCTTCATCGAGCTCAGATCACGAGGGGGGGCATTTCAGATGACCGCAGGGAACGTTCTTCCGGCGGCCGACATCGGTGCGCTGGTGCACCGCGGTGCCGGGACGGAGGTCTTCCTCGTCGACGCGCGGCCGACCGGGGAACACGAATTCACCGCAACGGCCCGGCTGCCCCACCGGCACGCCTACTACAACGACCTTCCGGACAATCCCCGGGGCGCCGATCCGCTGCTGCTGCTGGAGGCCTGCCGCCAGGCCGGGAGCTATCTCGCCCACACCGCCTTCGAACTGCCGCTCAGCACCGCCTTCCTGGTGACCGGCTGGGAGGTCCGCACCCGTCCCGCCGCGCAGCGGCTGTTCGAGGACGGCGACGGCGCGCTGACCCTGCACATCACCGCGGAGAACCAGGTGCAGCGCGCCGGCACCGTCCGCTCGGTGCGCTGGCGGATCGCCCTGAGCGCCGGCCGCGCGGAGCTCGGCGAGGTCGTCATCGGCGTCGTCTACGCCGGCGCGACGGAGTACCGGGCCCTGCGCACGCTGCAGTACGGCGGACCACCACCGCGGTCGGACGCGCTGCCCGACCGGCCCGCCGGCTCCCCCGCGACGCCCGCGGAGGTCGGCCGCGCCCGGGCGGAGAACGTCCTCGTCGCCGGCCTCTCCACGACGGCCCCGGTACGGGAGGCGCGACTGGCCGTCCCGCTGCGCCACCCGACGCTCTTCGTCCACCCCAACGACCACTTCACCGCGCTGATCCTCACCGACGCGGCCCGCCAACTGTGCTTCGCCCGGCACGCCCGCGCCACCGGCGCACCCGCCGCCGGACTCGCCCTGACCGGCTTCACCGGCACCTTCAGCCGGTTCGCCGAACTCGACGCGCCCGTCCTGCTGAGCATCCCCGAAGCCCCCGGCGGCGGCGCCGCGACGGCGCCCGCGGGCACGGCGGGGGTCGAGGACACGGCGGCTGCCGAGGACACGGTGCCGGCGGAGGGCACGGTGCCCGTCGAGGTGCGCCAGCACGACCGGACCATCGCCGACCTCGGCATCACCTACGCGCCCGTCACCGCCGCCAGGAGGAACGCATGACGACGCCCGACAGCCCCGCCACCGGTCTCGCGGCCGGCACCGTCTCCGCCGTCTGGACCGACTTCGGGGGCGTGCTCACCCCGCCGGTCGCCGAGGACACCGCGGTGTTCTGCGCCCGCCAGGGCATGACCCCCGAGCAGTTCCAGGGCGCCATGCGGATCGTCGGCGAGCGCTACGGCACCGACCCGATGGGCCCGCTGGACACGCCCCTGGTGACCGAGGACGTCTGGGCCGCCGAGGTCCAGGCGGTGCTCGCCGAGGAGTACGGCGTGCGCACCGACCTCTCCGGCTTCGCCGACCGCTGGTTCGGGGGCCGCAGCGGCAACCCTGCCTGGGAGCGGTGGCTGCGCGCCGCGCACGGCGACGGCGTCTTCGTCGGACTGCTGTCCAACATGCCGCCCGCCTGGGACGTCCACTGGCGCCGGATGGTGCCGCCCGAGGGCCTCTTCGACGACCTGGTGATGTCCTTCGAGGTGGGCAGCCGCAAGCCCGAGCCGGAGATCTTCGCGCTCGCCGCCGAACGGGCTGGCGTCGACCCGGCCCGGTGCGTGCTGGTCGACGACCTGGAGAAGAACTGCGCGGGCGCCCGAGCCGCCGGCTGGCAGGCCGTCCACTTCACCGACGCCGAGCAGGCCATCCGCCGGCTCGAGCCGCGGCTGGCGCGGTCCGCGCCGGGGGCCTGAGATGCGCCTCGCCACCGAACTGGGCATCGCCGCCGTGGAGGCGTACTTCCCGCCGGCGCGCGAGAGCGCGCGGCAGGCCCTCGCGCAGGGCCGGCTCGACCCGGACGATGTCGAGGACCTCGGCTACCGGGAGGTCCCGGTCGCCACCGCCGAGGCACCGCCCGAGATGGCGCTGCGGGCCGCCCGCACCGTCCTCGCCGACGCCGGCTGGCCGAGCGACGGCCTCGGGCTGATCGCCCACTCCTGGATGTACCACCAGGGCCACGACGTGTGGTCCGCCCCGCACTTCCTCGCCTCCGCGCTCGGCGCCGAGCGGGCCCAGCCCATCGGCGTGCAGCAGGTGTGCAACGGTGCCGTCGCCGCGCTGGAGGTCGCCGCGACCCGGATCGCCGCGGACCCCGCGGTGGACCGGGCGCTGGTGACCACCGCGGACCGCTTCACGCCCCCGGCCTTCGACCGCTGGAACGCGGACTACTCGCTGGTCTACGGCGACAGCGCCACCGCCGCCCTGGTCGGACCGCTGGACGAGGGGCGCGACCTGTTCCGGCTGCGCGCGCTGGTGACGCACTCCGCCCCGCGGCTGGAGCTGCTGCACCGCGGCGAACTCCCCTTCGGGCCCGCCCCGTTGTGGCCCGACCAGCGGGTGGACATCCGGCGCGCGAAGAAGTCCTACCTGAGCCGGCACGGCCTGGACGCCTTCACCACGACCACCCGCGCGATGGTCCAGGCGGTCGTCCGGGACTGTCTGGCCGACGCCGGCCTCACCGCCGACGCCGACCGGCCGGCCCACGTGGTGCTGCCGCGCCTGGGCGCCAAGACGCTCCGGCAGGCCTGGGTGCCGGCGATCGCCGAGGTGACGACCGCGCCGACGCTGTCCGTCGGGCACCGCACCGGGCACCTGGGACCGGGCGACGCCCTGGCCGGGATCGCCGACCTGGTCGACCGGCTCGCCCCCGGCGAGAGCGGACTGGTGCTCAACGCGGGCGCCGGCTTCGCCTACTCCGGCGTGCTGGTGACCCGCCTGACGGCCCGCCGCACCCGGCCCGCACCGACCCCCGCCGACCGAGCGAAGGAGGAGACCCGATGAGCGGGACGCACATCGACGTACTGATCGTCGGCGCCGGGCCGGTCGGCCTGGTGACCGCCTGCGAGCTGCTGCAACGCGGCGCGCGGGTACGCCTGGTGGACGCCGAGCGGCGCTTCACCCGGCACTCGCGGGCCAATGTGCTCTGGCCGAGGATCATGGAACTGCTCGACCGCACCGATGTGACCCGGCGCCTGATCGGCCACGGCCACCCGGTCTCCGGCGTCGGCTACTACTCCCGGGGCCGCCGGATCGGCGAGGTCCCGATGGGCGGTACGACCCGCTACCCCTTCGCCCTGGTCATCTCCCAGAACACCGTCGAGGAGGCGCTGCGCGCCCGGTTCGCCGAACTCGGCGGCACCGTCGAGTCCGGCCTGCGGCTCACCGCCCTCGACCGGACGTCGCCCGACGGCAGCGTGCTGGCCACCCTGGAGGACGACGCCGGCACCGTCCGCACCCTGCGCAGCGACTGGCTGGTCGGCGCGGACGGCGCGCACAGCACCACCCGGCAGCTGCTCGGCGTGGAGTTCGACGGCGATGTCGTCGACGTCAGCTTCGCCGTCGCCGACGCCCCCGTCAGCGGCGCGCCGGACGACGACCTGACCTACTACTGCTACTCCCCCGACGGCGGCCTCGCCCTCGGCCCGTTCGGCGAGGGTGTCTGGCGACTGGCCATCACCGTCCCCCACCAGGAGCCCGGCACCCCGCCGCCCGGCCGCGAGGTCTTCCAGCAGGCCGTCGACGCCCGCGCCCCGGGGCACCCCGTGGTCGGCGAGCTGCGCTGGAGCGCCGTCTTCCGGGCCCGGTGCCGGATCGCCGCCACCTTCCGGGTCGGCCGCTGCCTGCTGGCCGGCGACGCCGCCCACATCACCAGCCCCGCCGGCGGCCAGGGCATGAACACCGGCATCCAGGACGCCGTCAACCTCGGCTGGCGGCTCGCCGGCGTCGTCGACGGCAGCCTGCACGAGGACGTCCTCGACCACTACGACCACGAGCGCCGGGCGGCCGCCCACTTCGTCGCCCGCACCACCACCGCGCAGACCAAGTGGGGCATGGCCCGCACCCCGAAGCGGATCCTGCTGCGGGACGGCCTGTTCCACCTCGCCCACCGCGCCGGACTGCTGCGCCGCAGCATCACCCCCCTGGTGAGCCAGCTCGGCGTCCGCTACGACACCCCGGCCTCCAGCCGCTCCGAGGCGCCCGGCCTGCGGGCCGGCGACCGGGTGCCGCTGCCGCTCACCCCGGTGAACGGGCGCCGGCTGATCGCCCGCGACGAACCCGGCGTCCTGCTGTGGCCGGGGCGCGCCCGCCCGGCCAACTGGGAGCGCGTCAAGGAGCGGCTGCTCAAGGAGCTCGCCGGACTGGCCCCGGTCGTCGAACCGGACGCCCTGGTGCGCCGGCGGCTGCGCGCCGCCCTCGGCAGCAGCCCGCTCGCGGTGGTGGTCCGGCCGGACGGCCACCTGGCCGCCGCGGTACCGCCCGAGGACCCGGACGCCGTCGTCCGCGCCCTCCACCGGCTGGGCGTGCGGCCCGACCGGCCCGACCGGCCCGACCGTCCCCAGGAACCGACCCCGACCGGAGGTGCCCGATGACCCGTGCCGCCGTCCTCGCCGGCGTGGGGGCCGCACTGCCCCCGCGGGTGGTGACCAACGACGAACTGGCCCAGCGCCTCGACACCTCCGACGAGTGGATCCGGACCCGGACCGGCATCCGGCAGCGCCATGTCGTCGACCCCGGCACCGCCACCGGCGACCTCGCGGAGCGGGCCGGCCGGCGGGCCCTGGCCTCGGCCGCCGCGACCAGCGGCCGGCCGGCCGGCGCCGACCTGCTGATCCTCGCGACCACCACGCCGGACCGGCCCTGCCCGGCCACCGCTCCCGACGTCGCGGCCAGGCTGGGCCTCGGCGGCATCCCCGCCTACGACGTCAACGCGGTGTGCAGCGGGTTCCTGTACGCGCTCGCCGCGGCGCAGGGGCACATCGCCGCCGGGCTCGCCGAGCACGTGCTGGTGGTGGCCGCCGACACCTTCTCCACCCTCCTGGACCCGCGGGACCGCACCACCCTCGCCGTCTTCGGCGACGGTGCCGGGGCGGTGCTGCTGCGGGCCGGTGAGCACGGGGAGCCCGGCGCCCTGCTCGACCTGAGCCTCGGCAGCGACGGCACCAGGGCGGACCTGATCACCGTCCGGGCCGGCGGCTCCGCCCGCCCGCTGCGCGGTCCCGGCGCCGACGCGGACGTCGCCGACGGGGACCGGTACTTCAGCATGATCGGCGGCGAGACCTTCCGGGAGGCCGTGCTGAAGATGACGGAGTCCTCGCGCGAGGTCCTGGGCCGGGTCGGCTGGGACGTCGAGGACGTCGACGCCGTGGTGGGCCACCAGGCCAACCTGCGGATCCTGCACGCCGTCGCCGAGCAGCTCGACCTGCCCACCGAGCGCCTGGTGGCCAACATCGACCGGGTCGGCAACACCGCCGCCGCCTCGATCCCGCTCGCCCTCGCCGACGCCGTCGACGCCGGGCGGCTGACCAAGGGCGACCACGTCCTGGTCACGGCCTACGGCGGCGGCGCGACCTGGGGCGCCGGCGCCTTCGAGTGGCCCGGCCTCGCCCCGGCCCCGGCGGACTCCTGACCGCACGGCCACCGCTCCCCCGAACCGCACCCGCATCCGCACCTGTTCTTCCGACCGAGGAGTCACCGACATGAGCAAGATCACCGAGGACCTGACCGCGATCCTGACCTCCCGCTACGGCGTCCCGGCGGCCCGGATCGAGACCGGCGGCACCCTGAACGAACTGGGCATCGACTCGCTGGTCACGGTCGAGCTGACGCTGACCCTGCAGAAGGCGCTGGGCGTGCCGCTCGCCCCGGACGAGATCACCTCCGCCCACACCGTGGCCGAGATCGTCGAGCTGATCGAGTCCAAGGGGGCGGCGGTCAAGTGAGCGCACCGACCTCCCGTCAGGAGACCGCCGTCACCGGCCTGGGGCTGGTCTCCCCGGCCGGGCTCGGCGTGCCGGGCAACTGGGAGCGCGTGCTGTCCGGCGCCCCGACCGCCGCCACGGACCCGGAACTCGCAGGTCTCCCGGTGGACATCTCCTGCCGGGCCGCCGCCTACCGGGCGGACGAGCACTTCGCGCCCGGCCAGGCCTGGAAGCTCGACCGGGTCAGCCAGCTCGCCCTGGTGGCGGCGCGCGAGGCGGTGGCCGACGCCGGGCTCGACCCGGCGACCTGGGACGGCGCCCGCGTGGGCGTCGTCCTGGGCACCTCGATGGGCGGCATGGGCACCCTGGAGGCCGAGCACCGCAGGACCCTGGAGGAGGGACCGGCCTGGATCTCCCCGCTGGTGTGGGTGATGGCGCCGGTCAACATGATCGCGGCCTACCTCGCGATCGAACTCGGCGCCCGGGGGCCCAACCTGGTCACCGCGACCGCCTGCGCCTCCGGCCCGACCGCCATCGGCACCGCCCGCCAGCTGCTCGCCTCCGGAGCCTGCGACGTCGTCATCGCCGGCGGCGCGGACGCCCCGGTCACCCCCATGACCATGGCGGGCCTCGCCCAGATGGGCGCGCTCTCCCGCCGCGTCGACGACCCGGCCGCCGCCTCACGGCCGTTCGACACCGCCCGCGACGGCATGGTGGTGGCCGAGGCCGCCGGCGTGGTGGTGCTGGAGCGCCTGGAGGACGCCAGGGCACGCCGGGCCCGGGTGCGGGCCCGGGTGCTCGGCTACGGAGCCTCCGCCGACGCCCACCACCCGTCGGCCCCGCACCCCGAGGGCGAGGGGGCGGAGCGGGCCCTGCGCGCCGCCCTGGCCGACGCCGGGGTCGGCCCGGGCGAGGTCGACCACGTCAACGCGCACGGCTCGTCCACCCCGCTCAACGACGTGACGGAGGCCCGGGTGCTGCGCCGGGTGCTGGGCGAGCGGGCGGCCGTCACCTCCACCAAGGGGGTCACCGGGCACGCGCTCGGCGCGGCCGGCGCCATCGAGACCGTGTACACGGTGCTGGCGCTGGAGGACGGCCTGGTGCCGCCGACCGCCAACCTGGAGAGCCTGGACCACCGGATCGAGATCGACGTGGTGGCGAAGGAGGCCCGGAAGGCGCCGCTGGAGGTGGCCGTGAGCAACTCCTTCGGCTTCGGCGGACAGAACGGCGTGCTGGTCCTGGGGCGCGGCTGACAGTCCGCGCCCGGCGGGAGTTCGACGACAGCCCCTGACCCCGAGCAGGGAACACGGAGAGGGAAGGAAGCAGTGAGTCGTTCGGTACTGGTGACAGGTGGGAACAGGGGCATCGGCCTCGCCATCGCCCACGCCTTCGCGGACGCGGGGGACGAGGTGGCCGTCACCCATCGCTCCGATCCACCGGAGGGGAAGTTCTTCGCGGTGCGCTGCGACGTGACGGACGCCGGTTCCGTCGAGGAGGCCTTCACCGCGGTCGAGGCCCGGCAGGGCCCGGTCGAGGTGCTGGTCGCCAACGCGGGCATCACCCGTGACGGGTTGTCGCTCACGCTGTCGGACGACGACTTCCTGGCGGTGCTGGAGACCAACCTCGCCGGCGCCTTCCGGGTCGCCCGGCGGGCGGCGCTCGGCATGCTCGGCCGGCGGCGCGGGACGATGGTGTTCATCTCCTCCGCCGTCGGCATGGCGGGCGCGCCCGGGCAGGCCAACTACACCGCCTCCAAGACCGGCTTGATCGGTCTGGCGCGTTCGCTGGCACGGGAGTTGGGGCCGCGCGGGATCACCGCCAACGTGGTCGCGCCCGGCATGGTCGAGACGGACATGGCCGCCGCGATCACCGAGGCGCGGCGCGCGGAACTGCTGGCGGCCACGCCGCTGGGCCGCCCCGGCACGGCCGAGGAGGTCGCCGCGGCCGTCCGCTTCCTCGCGGACGAACGGGCGCGGTACATCACGGGCGCGGTCCTGCCGGTGAGCGGCGGACTGGGAATGGGGTACTGATGGCACTGCACGAGGAGATGCGGGCGTTCCTGGACTCGGCGCCCGAGGGGGAGGTCGACTTCCACGACTTCACGGTCCCCGAGGTGCGGACCGCCGTGGACGGCTGGATGGAGGTGGCGCTGGAGGGACCGGAGGTCGCCGAGGTCAAGGACATCGCCGTACCCGGCCCCGGCGGCACGACGATCCGCGCCCGGCTGTACCACCCGCGGCCCGAACAGGCCCTGCCGCTGCTGGTGTTCGTGGTGGGCGGCGGGTTCGTGGCCAACTCCCTGGAGGTGGAGGACACCCCGGTGCGGCGGATCGCCGCCACGGCGCAGGTCGCGGTGCTCGCCGTCGAGTGCCGCTCGGCCCCCGAGCACCCCTTCCCGCTCCCCAACGAGGACGCCGCCGCAGCCCTGGCCTGGGCCGTCGAGCACGCGGCCGAACTCGGCGCCGACCCCGGGCGGATCGGCGTGGGCGGGCACAGCTCCGGCGGCGCGCTGGCCATCGGCGCCGCCGTGGGCCTCGCCCGGACGCGGCCGGGCCGGCTGCGGGCGCTCGCCGTCATCACCCCGTCCCTGGACGCGGACTTCGACACGCCCTCGTACCGGCGCTACGCCCACGGGTACGCGCTCACCCGCGTCAACGCCAAGTGGTTCTGGACGCAGTACCTCGGCGAGCGGCTGGCCGATCCGCCGGTCGAGGCCACCCCGGCGCGGGCACCGCTGGTGGACGGACTACCCCCGGCGCTCTTCCAGCTGGCGGAGTTCGACGTGCTGCACGACGAGGCGCTGACGCTCGCCGGGCGCCTGCGGGACGCCGGCGTCCCGGTGACCGTGTCCCGGGGCGAGGGGCTGATGCACGGCTTCTTCTACATGGACCGGGTGAGCGGGGCCGCCGCCGCGGCCAACCGGGGTTTCGCCGAGCGGATCGGACAGCTGCTGCGCGCGGCGGACTAGCGGATACTCGCCGCGGGAGGCTCAGTTCGCCAGGCGGAGCACCAGCTTGCCGACACTGGCCCCGCTCTCCAGCAGGCGGTGGGCCTCCCAGGCCGCCTCCAGCGGCAGGACCTCGCCGATGTCGACGGTCAGCCGCCGGTCTGCCAGCAGACCGGCGGCGGCCAGCGCCTGCTCGCGCAGCAGGTGCGGGGCGCGAACGGCGATCTCCCCCAGGTTGTAGCCGACCACGGCCCGCGAGGAGAGCCAGAGCTCCTGGGCGGAGAGCCGGGTGTCGCCGTGGCCGCCCGGGTTGCCGTAGACGACCACCCGGCCCAGGGTGCGCAGCGCCCGCAGGCTCGCCTCGGTGGTCGGGCCCGCGATCGAGTCGAGGATCAGGTCGAAGCCGCCGTCCGGGCCGTCCGGCCGCGCCCAGCCGTCGAGGTCCTCACGCAGGTAGAGCCGGTCGTAGAGCGCGGCCTCGGGCCGGTCGAGCTTGGCCGCCGTCCCGACCGTGCCCAGCACCCGCCGGGCCCCGAGCAGGCGGGCGACCCGGGCCGCGGTGCCGCCCACGCCGCCGAGTGCGGCGTGGATCAGCACGTCCTCCCCGGGCGCGAGCCGGCCCGCCGCCAGCAGGCCGTAAGCGGTGGTGACGGTGCACGGCAGCGCGGCCGCCGCCAGCAGGTCGACCTCACCGGCGGGGGTGCGCAGCGGGTACACCAACTCCTCCGGCGCGACCGCGAATTGCGCGTATCCGCCACTGGCCCCGGCCTGGTCGTGGGTGAGCGCGGCCACCGGGTCGCCCACCGACAGCCCGCCGACCCCCGCACCCCAGCCGGCCACCGTCCCGGAGACCTCCAGCCCGGGCACCACCGCCTCGCCGTTGGTCCGCGCCCAGCCGCGGCGGCGGTAGACCTCGGCGAAGTTCACACCCGCGTAGGCGACTTCGACCAGGACCTGGCCCGGCCCCGGGGCCGGCCTGGGCACGTCCATGACCCGCAGTGCCTCGGGCCCGCCGGGTGAGGTGAAACCGACCGCGCGCATAGTGCTCCCCTCGGTGGTGGACTCCCCCGGTGACCGGGAATCCCAAGTGTTCGATCCAGTTTAAACACGCAGTCATGACCATGCCTTGTACAGCGCTTTAGAGCCCTTCGAAAGAGTGAATCCCAGGCGTCCGAGCGCGAGGAGGGAATAGAGATGGCCGGGATTCCGATGCGACTCGTCTGCTTGCACCACGCAGGAGGCGACGCCTCCCTGTTCTCCGGGTGGCAGCACCGCCTCGGCGAGGACCTGGAGGTCGTCCCGGTCAACCTGCCGGGCCGCGGCGGCGAGCCGCGGGCCGCGGACCTGGACGAACTGGTCGACCGGCTCGACGAGGGCCTCGCACCGCTGCTGACCGGCCCGCATCTGGTGTACGGGCACAGCCTCGGCGGCCTGGTCGGCTACGAGCTGGTGCGCCGCCGCGCCGCCCGCGGCCTGCGCGCCCCCGAGGCGCTGTTCGTCGGCGCGTTCCCGGCCCCGGAGGCGGCCCACACGCTGGAGTCCCTGGATCTCGACGAGGACGCCCTCATCGAGTTCGTCCTGGAGATCACCGGAATGCCGCGGGAGGTGCTCGCCTACCCCGACTGGGTCGACTCCGTGACCACCGCGCTCCGCGACGACCTGGCGGTGTGGCGCACGCACCGGGACGATCCCGCCCCCCGGCTCCCGTGCCCGATCCACGTGTTCGCGGGCACCGCCGACCCGCTGGTGCACCGCGACCGGATGACCGGCTGGGCGCAGCGCACGACCTCCGGCTTCCGCCTGCACGAGGTCGACGGCGGGCACTTCTTCGTCCGCGACAACCGCGCCGAGTTCCTGGACCTGTTCCACGGCGTCCTCGCCGAGTACGTCGCCTCTCCCCCGCCGGCGCTGCCCTGGGTGCTGTCCGCCGAGGACGGCGCCGGGCTCGCCCGGCAGGCCGCTCGGCTGCGGACCCACGTCGAGCAGCACCCCGAACTCGACCTGGGCTCGGCGGCGTTCGCACTCGCGACCGCGACCTCCGCCGGCGGCGGGACCGGGAGCGCCGCCCGGCCGCACCGGGCCGCGCTCGTCGCCACCGACCGCAGCGAGGCGCTGGCCGCCCTGACGGCGCTCGCCGAGGACGGCTTCGCGCCCAACGCCGTCCCGGCCGCCCTCGCCGGTGCCGGGCCGACGGCGTTCCTGTTCACCGGCCAGGGCAGCCAGCGGCCCGGCATGGGCCGCGAACTCCACGCCGAGTACCCGGTGTTCGCCACGGCGATCGAGGAGATCGCGGCCCGCTTCGACCGGCACCTCGAACAGCCCCTGCTGGAGGTGATGTTCGCGCCCCAGGGCTCCGAACCGGCCGCGCTGCTCCACCTCACCCGGTACGCGCAGCCCGCCCTGTTCGCCCTGGAGACGGCCCTGTTCCGCCTGGTCACCGACTGGGGGCTGGCCCCCGGCCAGGTGATCGGCCACTCCCTCGGCGAACTGGTCGCCGCCCATGTCGCCGGGGTGTTCACGCTCGACGACGCCTGTGAACTGGTCGCGGCCCGCGCCCGGCTGATGCAGTCCGCGCCGGCCGGCGGGGCGATGATCGCGATCGCCGCGGACGAGGCCGCCGTCGCCGAGGCGATCGGCCGGCACGGCGGCGGCCGGGTCGACGTCGCGGCCGTCAACTCGCCCGGCGCCACGGTGATCTCCGGCGAGCAGGAGCAGGCCGAGGCGGTCGCCGCCGCGCTCGCCGCCACGGGGGTCAAGACCACCCGGCTGCGGGTGAGCCACGCCTTCCACTCACTCCACATGGACGGGATCCTGGAGGAGTTCCGC
Organism: Kitasatospora sp. NPDC004723; assembly: GCF_040609255.1. Taxonomy (NCBI): domain Bacteria; kingdom Bacillati; phylum Actinomycetota; class Actinomycetes; order Kitasatosporales; family Streptomycetaceae; genus Kitasatospora; species Kitasatospora sp. NPDC004723. The sequence goes on from NZ_JBEXJT010000004.1 coordinate 132,845, forward strand.
GCCGCCGCGCGCGCCGTGGACTACCGCGCCCCGCGGATCCCGGTCGTCTCCAACCTCACCGGCCGTCCGGCGGGCGCCGACGAGCTCGGCGACCCCGGCTACTGGGTCGAGCACATCCGGCGTCCCGTGCGCTTCGCCCAGGGGATCGGCTGGCTCGCGGAGCACGGCGTGCGCACCTTCCTCGAACTCGGGCCCGCGCCCGTGCTCAGCGCCCTCGCGCGGACGGCCGCCCCCGAGGGCGGCTTCGCCCACGCGCTGCGCGCCGGCCTTCCCGAACGGGCCACCCTGCTCACCGCCGTCGCCACGCTCTTCACCCTGGGCGCCGAACCGGACTGGCCGGCCGTCTTCGGCCCCGTCGCCGACCGCCGCCCCGCCCTGGTCCTGCCCGTCGACCTGCTCGCCGCGGCGGACGGCCTTCCCGGGTGACCCGCTGCCGCCCGCCGCGCCGGGCGGCCACGAGTCCGGCCTCGCAACGGCCGGTGGCACCGAGGCGCTCCATCACGGGCCTCCCGGCCGCCCTCGGCCGCCCCGGCCGTCGTCACAGCTCGCGGATCTCACGCCTGGTCAGCGCGTACCCGAAGGCGCCCAGCAGGCAGAGCCCGGTCGTCGCGAACACCCCCCGGCTCCCGAACGCGTCCACCGCCGCGCCGGCCGCGATCACCGAGAGCGGGAAGACCCCCAGCCCGCAGAAGGTGATGGCCGCCATGACCCGGGCGAGCAGCGCGGGCGGGGTGCTCTTCTGCACACCGGTGACGACCAGGACGTTGGTCACCGTGCTGGCGCCGCCGGCCAGGCAGAGCAGCAGTACGGCACCGGCCAGCCCGGTGAACGGCACCAGCCCGATCGCCGCGCCCATCACCAGGCCGGAGCGCATCGCCGTGCGGCCCCGCGAGCGCACCTCGGTGAGGCCGGCCGCGAACAGGCCGCCGACCAGCGCACCGCCGGTGAACGCGGCCAGCAGCAGGCCCAGCCCGACGGCACCGGCGGCGAATCCGTCGGTGGCCAGCGTCGGCAGGGCGACCCTGGTGGCGCCGCCCACCGTCAGGTTCGCGATCACCGTCACCGTCAGCACGGCCCGCAGCAGCGGCGACTCCCGCAGCAGACTTCGGAAGTTCCGCGGCACGGAGGCCCGTTCGGAGATCGGGCGGGGCGGGGCGACGCTGCTGCCGCGACCGATCAGCAGCAGCGTCGCCGCCGACACGGCGAAGGTCACCGCGTCCAGCCCCAGGGCGGCGGCCGGGTTCAGCCAGGCAACCAGCGGGCCGGCCACCGCCGGACCGACCAGACCGGCGCCGAAGGTGACCGTACTGTTCAGCGCGTTGCCCGCGTGCAGGTCCTCGGCGGGCAGCAGAGTCGGGGTGATCGCCCAGGCGGCCGGCAGGAACACTCCCGCCCCGAGGCCGACCAGCAGCGCGAGCGCGCCGATCAGCCAGAAGTCCGCCCGCCCGCCGGCGGCGACCGCGCACAGCCCGGCGGTGGCGAGCAGCCGGCCGAGGTCGGCGGCCAGCATCACACGCCAGGCGCCGAACCGGTCGGCGAGGACCCCGCCGAGCGGGGTGGCGGCCAGCCGTCCCGCGCCGTAGGCGGCGACCACCAGGCTCAGTTGGCGGGCGCCTCCGGCGAGGGAGTAGACCAGCAGCGGCAGGGCGACCACCTGGAAGGCGTTGCCGAACTCCGAGGTGGCCTGCCCGATCACCAGCAGCCGGTAGCCGCGCGAGCGCAGCGGCGCGACGCCGATCCGGGGCCGGAACCGCGCCAGTCCCCCCACGCGGCCCGCCTCCGCACCGCTAGCCATCGAACGAGACCGGCAGCGACTCCAGACCGCGCAGCATGATGGTGTTGCGCCAGGGCAGGGTCTCCTCCGCGGCGGCCAGCTCGATCCTTCCGAAGCGCTCCAGCAGGCCGGTCAGCGCGACCTCGCTCTCCAGCTTGCCGAGGAAGGAGCCGAGGCAGCGGTGCAGCCCCTGTCCGAAGGCCAGGTGGCCCGGATCGCCCCGGTCCAGGATCAGCCGGTCCGGGTCGGTGAAGCGGGCCGGGTCCCGGTTGGCCGCGCCGAGCGAGAGCAGCACCAGTTCGTCCGCCGGGATCTCCACGTCGTCGACCATCACGTCGGCGTTGGTGAACCGCAGGGTGGCCATGCTCACCGGGGACTCGTAGCGCAGGAACTCGTCGATCGCGACCGGCATCATCGCCGGGTCGGCGCGCAGCCGGGCGAGCTGGTCGGGGTGGTGGAGCAGGGCCAGGGTGGCGGTGCCGAGCAGGTTGACGGTGGTCTCGTGACCGCCGATCAGCAGCAGGAAGACCATCGAGAACACCTCCTGTTCGGTGAGCTCGCCGGCGTCACTGGCCTGCACCAGGTCGGTGAGGATGTCCGCGCGCGGCGACGCCCGCCGGGCCGTCATCAGCTCCCGCAGGTAGTCGTTCAGTTCGGCCGTGGCCTGCTGGAACGTCAGCTCGCCGCCCTGGGTGAGGATCGCCGTCGACCAGGTGCGGAAGGCCTGCATGTCCTCCGGGGGGAAGCCCAGCAGCTCGCAGATGACCATGATCGGCAGCGGGAAGGCGAAGTCCGTCACCAGGTCGGCGGTCTCCCGCCCGCGCAGCCCGTCCAGCAGGCCGCCGGCGATGCGCTCGACCAGCGGTCGCATCAGGTCGACCCGGCGACGGGTGAAGACGCCCTGGATCTGGCGGCGCAGCCGGGTGTGGTCCGGCGGGTCGCTGTTGAGCATGTGGACGACCTCCGAGCCGAGCGTCAGCGCGGAGCCCCGCCCGCTCGCGATGGCCTGGCTGCGGCGGACGTCCTGCCCGAACCGGGGGTCCATCAGCGCGGCGCGGACGTCGTCGTGGCGCGTCACCAGGTAGACCGGCAGGCCCTCGCCGAACTCCACGACGGAGACCGCGCCCGCCTCGCGGATCCGGGCGAGCGTGGGGTAGGGGTCGCGGATGAAGGCGGACATCCGGGCGGCGGCGTCGTCGACCGCGGTGCTCATGATCTCTCCTCGGACTGGGGCTCCGGGCTCGGGGCTCGGGGCTCCGGCGGTTACACGGTCAGGGACGGGAAGGGCCAGCGGCGCACCCGCATGGGCAGGAACCAGGCACGCCCGGCCTGTTCGGCGATCAGACCGGCCCCGGCGAGGTCCCGGTGGACGGCCTCCGGCAGCATCCCGAGCTCGACGCCTTCCGCCAGCGCGTCCAGCTGTGCCAGGTGGCCGGGCTCGTCGATGGTGAACAGCTCCAGTGTCCCGAACCGGCGGTCGCGCACCTCGACGAAGCCGGGGCCGCGCCGGACGACGCACTTGCTCGGGTAGTACGTGGCCCGCCAGTCGGCGAGGACGTCCTGCGGGGCCCCGTCGCCGGTCAACCGCTCGGGCGGGTACAGGTGGTGGAACCGGCGCTGCGCCGCGCAGCCGTCCGTGCAGACCGCCTGCCAGAGCACGGCCAGCCCCTGTCCGGTCGCCTCGCGCAGCAGCATCAGCGCCCGCGCGGAGGCCGCCGGCGCGTCCGCGCAGAGCCGTACCGGCGCGGTCAGCCGCAGGCAGCGGACCCCGGCCCGGTGCAGCTCGGTGACCTCCTCCTGCGCCGGGCCGGACAGGGTGCGGTGCCCGAGCGCGTAGCCCGGCAGCGCCCTCGCGGCGGGGTCGTGGTCGAGCCAGAGCTCGACCTCCGGGGCGGCCGCGCGCCAGGCGGCGGCGTCGGTCCGCTCAGCCGGTCGCGACGGCATCGAGCACCTCCTCGGTCCGCGGACGGGCGGCGGCGGGGCCGTGCCGGTGGCGCATCCGCATCAGCACCTGGTTGTCGGACTCGACGGCGACCTGCAGATAGCCGTCCCCGTCGTGGAACAGCAGGCCCAGCGCGGTGAAGCGCTCCAGCACCGGCTCGACCGCCGCCGCGCCGCCGGGGACCCTGGCCGCCAGCGCGGCGGCCGAGCGGGGCTGCGCCAGCAGCCGGAAGGCGGCGAGTTCCACCGGATCGGTCAGCTCGACCACCCGCCAGTCGAACCCGGGCCGGGTGTTGACCAGGACGATCCGCCCGTGCGCGTCCCGGTAGGTGAGCCGGCTGTCGGGGAACCGGGCGAGCCAGGTGTCCACCGCCGCGCTCAGCCGCTCCGCGAGCTCGCCGCCGATCCCGCGCGGCGGCGCGGTGAAGACGTAGGCCAGGTCGTTCAGCTCGCTCTCCGGGAGGCGGTAGGTCGCCCGGTACTGGAAGGCCGGCCGGGTGATCGCGAAGCCCAGCTCGGGGCGGTCGAAGTACGGGCTGAACCGCTCGATCGCGATCCGTCCGGCTCCGGTCGGCGGGTCCAGGTGGTGCAGCACCGGCAGCTGGCGGATCACCGACTCGTAGTCGTCCGGCTGCTCGCCGGGGAAGCCGTAGAGGTAGTTCCAGGTCACCGAGACCCCGGCGCTCTGCGCGTCCCGCAGCGCGCGGACGTTCTGGCAGCCCGTCACGCCCTTGTCCATGATCCGCAGGACCCGGGTGCTGAGGTTCTCGATGCCGGGCTGCACCTGGGCCGCGCCCGAGTCGCCGAGCAGCTGGAACTGGTGGCGGCGCAGATTGGCCTTGATCTCGAAGTGCAGCCGCAGATCGACCGGGAGCTCGGCCAGCGACTTCAGGACGGTGTCGAAGTAGCCCATGTCCAGGATGTTGTCGACCACGTAGACGTCCAGCAGCCGGTGGCGTTCGGCGAGCGTGAGCACCTCGGCGAGGAAGTCCGCGGGCGGCTTGGAGCGGAACTCCATCGAGGAGCCGTTGAGCCCGCAGAAGGTGCAGTGGTGCTTCTCGCCCCACCAGCAGCCGCGGGAGCCTTCGAGGACCAGCTTGGGATCGACCCAGCCGGCCGCGACGGAGGCGTCGAGCCGCTCGTAGAAGCCGTCGTAGCGGGGCGCCAGGATGGCCGCGGGCGGCAGCGGACGCGTCGTCATCGCGTTGGCCGTCGACGTCCCGGAGTCGTCGCGCCAGCACAGCCCGGGCACGGCGGAGAGGTCGCCGCCCTCCAGGAGCGCCGGGAAGGCGGCCTCGCCCTCGCCGCGCACCACGTAGTCCAGGAAGGGGAAGTTGCGGTGCAGTGCGGCGCCCTGCGGGCCGTCGCAGTTCGCGCCGCCGAACACCGTGCGCACCCGCGGACAGCGCTGCTTGAGCAGCCGTGCGGCGGCGAGGCTCGCCGTGTTCTGCTGGAAGGTGGTGGTGAAGCCGACCAGGTCCGGCGGGTCGGCGGCGATCTCCTCGACCAGCCGGGCGATGAACGCGGGGGCGAGGGCGCGGGTGGCCCGGGTCAGGGCGATCTCGCGCTCGCTCGCGCCGTTGGCCGCCAGGTACGCGAAGTAGCCCGCGGACTCGTCGCCGTCCGCGCCGCCCTCGCCGTCGCCGTCGCCCTCGCTCTCGCCCTCGCCCTCGCCGTACAGCGCGCCGGCGAACGCCCAGTCGCCCGCGCCCTGGAAGTAGGACTTCTCGGAGAAGTACTGGTAGTCGTCCGCGCCGAAGCCCGCGTTCCCGGCCGCCCAGTCGACGAAGTCCAGGTTGGCGTACCGCACCTCGACCCGATGGCCGGCGCGTGCGGCGGCGGTGTGCAGGATCCCGAGCGCCAGCGACGGCACGTCGATCGCGCCCCAGGGCATGTGCAGCAGGACGATACGCATGATGGCCACTTCTGTTGTCCGCGGGCGGTGGGCGAGGTGTCGCTCCGGGGCACCGCGGGCGCCCCGGAGCGACGGAGGGTCACTTGCCCTCGGGTGCCTTCTTCGGCTTCGGCTGCCCCTTGAGGGCAGGCGCGACCGCTGCGGCCTTGGTGATGTCGAGCGCGAAGTTCTGGACCACCACGGCGCCCCGGTCACGCTCCGGGGTGCTGATCGGGTCGTTCTGAATGCTGCGACGCTTCATGGCTGTTCACCTCCTTCCACCGGTTCGGCGGGTCCCCCGGGGCGATCGCCGCGGGGTGTCCTGGGGGCCGGTGCCGGCCAGGCGCGCCCGGCGAACCGGACCATCGTGGCCAGCACCGACCGGTGGTCGGCGGTCCGGCGGCTGTAGTGGCCGCCGTCCACCCAGAGCAGTTCGTGCGGCACCGCCAGCCGGCGCAGGTCCGCGGCGTACCGGGCCACCTGGTCGGGCGGGCAGCGCTCGTCGGTCCGCGAGGCGACCAGCAGGACGGGCGCGCGGACCTGGTGCACGTAGGACCGCGGGTCGGCCGCGCGGTAGCGCTCGGGCACCTCCTCCGGGGTGCCGCCGAACAGCTGCCGGTCGAGTTCGCGCAGCGCGGGGGTGGTGCCGCGGTAGGCCGCCGGGTAGTCCGCGATCGGCTGGGCGGCTAGGCCGAGCGACCACAGCTCCGGCTGCGCGCCCAGCGCCAGCAGGGTCAGGTAGCCGCCCCACGAGAATCCGCACAGGCCGGTGCGCTCCGCGAGCGCCGTGCCGTCGGCGACCAGCTCCGCGCGCACGGCGGCCAGGTCCTCGATCTGCGCCAGTCCGACCCGGTGGCCGTACTCGTGCTGCCAGCGGGCGCCGTAGCCGGTGGAGCCGCGGTAGTTGGTGCGCACCACCGCGTAGCCCTCGCCGACCAGGGCGTTCACCCGGGGGTCGTAGGAGTCCCGGTCGTGGGTGGCGGGGCCGCCGTGCACCAGGAAGAGGGTCGGCCACGGGCCCGGGCCCGCCGGGGTGCTGACGAAGCTGTGGATCCGCCCGTACGGCCGGGGAGTCCAGCGCCGGGTGCGGGAGGTGCCGTCCCGGTCCGGGGCGCAGTCGTCCGCCGTCTCCGCACCGGGGCCGAGGACCAGCGGGCGGGGCGGTGTCGACTCCCGGCTCCAGACGCAGTGCAGGGTGCCGTCGGGGGCGCAGGACAGGTCGTGGATCGTGCCGCCGGGGGTGCGCAGCTCCCGGGCGGACGGTTCGCGCTCCGGCGTTCCCCGGCCCGCCGGCGGATCGAGGTCGGCGAGGAGGAGGCGGCTCCGCCCGGCCCGCTCGTGCTGGATCAGCACCCCGCGCGGCCCCCGGTACCAGCCCGCCGAGATCTCCGTGTCGAACGACAGTCCCGGGTAGCGGCGCAGGCCCTCGCCCGCCCGCCAGGTCGCGACGGCGTACCGCTCGTCCTGCTCGACCACCAGCAGCAGCTCCGGCTCCCGTACCGCGAGCGGGTTGAACTCGATCGGCCAGAGCCGCAGGCGGCGGCTTCCGGCGAGCCGCGGCGGAGCGTCCGCCCGGGCGTGCGGGCGGGCCTCCGTCGGCCACAGGACCACCGCGTCCTCCCCGTCGGGCCGCCCGCCGAGGGCGAGCAGCCGGCCGTCCGGCGACAGGTCGGCCAGGCTCAGGTACCCCGGTGCCGAGCCGACCGGCCGGGCCTCGCCGGCGGGCGGTCCGACGTAGCAGTGCGAGACGCCGTCGACGCCGACGGCCACCGCGGCGAGCGCGCCCGTCCGGTCGAAGGCCACGCCGTACGGCCGCCCGCGGGGCACACCGTGCAGCGCCTCACCGCCCCGCTCACCGCCCGGCTCACCCCCCGGCTCACCGCCCGCGAACGGCTCGCGGCGCCACCGCCCCTCCCCCGCCGCGTCGGCGTCGAACCACCAGATGGCGTCGCCGTCCGGCTCGATCTCGCTCAGGTGGACGCCCCCCGGCCGGTCGGTGACCACCCGGCGCCGCCCCGTGCCCAGGTCCCAGGCCACCGCCTGCCAGCAGTCGTCGACGAGCCGGGTCTCGACCGCGCGGCCGGCCGCCAGCGCGGCGAAGCCGGGGGACTGGAACGCCTGTGTCACTGGCCCGGCCCTTTCCGGCTCGATGATGGGAACAGGCTGCGCCGAACATCTCGAGGGCCAGTGAACTGGCGTGAAGAAAAGGACACTTGCGGAAGGTCGCGGTCACTCTAGGGGGATGTCGTGCCCACGACCAGACCTTTCGCACGGTTGGCCGAAAGACGGTTGACGTGAACACCGGGGGGCAGCGGACGCCGACGCGGCCGTTGACACGGCGTCGACGCGCCGTGGACATGCCGCTTCCAGACTGGCCGGGACAGCACATCCCCCAGCAGAGGAAGGAAGGGGACACCCATGCGCATGCGCGGTCTCCTCGCGGCAGTCGTGGTCTCGGTGGCAGCCGCCGGCCTGGTCGCACCGGTCTCGTCCGCCGCACCGGCCAAGAGCGCCGGGCCGATCGAACGGGTCGGCGGCGGCACCCACGTCCTGATCAACCCGGCGAACGCCGCCACCACCACCTGGACACCCGAGACGCGGAGCTCCCTCGACGGCCGGCCACTGAAGATCCACGCGACCGAACCCGCCGTCGCCCCGACGTCCGGCGCGCCCTCGCTCGCCAAGGCCAGCGTCTGGGTCACCACCGGGCGCCTGCTCACCGGCGGCGGCGTGTGCACCGCCAACGTCGTCTCCAGCGCCAACCGCGACGTCATCGCCACCGCCCGGCACTGCGTCGAGGGCGGCAGCGACTTCAAGTTCGCGCCCGGCTACGACGCGGGCAACGCCCCCTACGGCTGGTGGTCCTGGCGGTCGGCCGGCTGGGTGGACGCTCCCGCCCCGCAGGGCGACATCGCCTTCATCGTGCTGAACACCCTCAACGGCCGGCACATCGCGGACGTCGTCGGGGCCACCGGCATCGGCTTCAACCAGCCCATCAACAACTACGCGCACATCATCGGCATCCCCGGGAAGACCCCGGCCGCCCAGGAGCACATGCTCTGGTGCGGCGGCCAGCCGGTGGCCGGCCCCGAGCAGCCGTCCACCGCGCTGATCGACAACTGCAACGGCCTGAGCGGAGGTTCCAGCGGCGGACCGTTCTTCGTGAACTACGACCAGACCGACGGTTCGGCCGTGCAGACCGGCGACTTCGTGACGGGCTACAGCTGGCAGGGCAAGTGGTGGGCGGTGAGTTCCTACTACCGCGACGACGCCTACAACGTCTTCAACGGGGCGCAGCACGCCTGATCGCCCCCCGGCACCGACCGCACGCGCGGTGCCACCCCCGCCGCCGGGCCCCACCGACCCGGCGGCGCGGGCGCGTTCCGCCGCCGAACCCGGCGGCGGCGGCCGGCACCTCCCCGCACGCCAAGGCAAAGGTTCTACCAAGAACGCAAGTATGGCGCGGGCGAGGGTCTATGCTTTTCGAGGTTTGAAGAGGCACCTCGTTCGGTGAGGCGTCTTCACGGACACAGGCCACTGACCCGACGACGTCGAGAGACGCCCAGGTTCAGGACAGGTCTTCCCGGGTTAAGGGTTGATCCCAAGTGGCTTCCGGCCGGTGGGCCGGATTACGCCGTGGAGTGCCAAAGCTCTGACGAGTTGGGGTGAGCCGGCCGCTGTCGCGCGCCGGCGAACTCCTTGCCGCGTCGATGACACGCACCGTGAGGGTGCGTCCGGCCGGGAGGAGGCGAGAGACATGGATTGCAGTAGTCCGGGCCACAGTCGCCCCTGCACCCGCCTGCCCTCGTTCACCTCCGGCACGCGGTAACCGTTCTCCCCGCACACGATTCCGGCGCCGCACCGCACGCCGCCGCCTCGGCTCCGCCATGCCCTCATCGGCTCCCGGGCCGTCGCGGCGCGTCGCGGCGCGCCCGCCCTCGGGGGGACCTGCTGCCGCGCGCCCCCTGACCTCCCCCGCTTCCGGGGGCCGGGAGGCCCGTCATGACCGCCGCCAACGCCACACCGATGATCGTCCCGACCGTCGACTTCCTCCTCCGCCTCGCCACCGGCGTCGCCTGCGGCGCGCTGATCGGCGTCGAACGCCAATGGCGGGCCCGGATGGCCGGCCTGCGCACCAACGCCCTGGTCGCCGCCGGCGCCACCCTGTTCGTCCTCTACAGCGAGGCCGTCGGCGACCCCAGCAGCCCCACCAGGGTCGCCTCCTACGTCGTCTCCGGCATCGGCTTCCTCGGCGGTGGCGTCATCCTGCGCGACGGCGCCGGCGTCCGCGGTCTCAACACCGCCGCCACGCTGTGGTGTTCGGCCGCCGTCGGAGTGCTCGCCGGCTCCGGCAAGCTGGAGCTCGCCGCCCTCGGCACCCTGACCGTGCTCGCCGTCCACCTGGTCCTGCGCCCGGCCGGCCGGCTGCTCGACCGTGCCCCGCAGTCCGGCAGCGACCCCGACTCCGCCACCCGCGCCACCATCCACCTGGCCTGCGACCGCAAGTCCGAGACCCACATCCGCGCCCTGCTCCTGCAGGCCCTCGCCGCCTCCGGCCTCGCGCCCACCGGCCTGCGGGCCCGCCGCACCGACAGCGGCGAGATCACCAGCCTGCGCGCCACCGTCGCCATCACCGGACAGGTCGCCCCGGCGCTCGAACAGGTCGTCACCCGGCTCTCGCTGGAACCGGGCGTGCGCGACCTGCACTGGCACCTGGAGGACGAGCACGACCGCACCGAGCAGTCCGCACTCGCCTGAGGACAGCACCGCACCACCGGCACCACCCGAACCACAGCAGATCAGACGTCAGAAGGAGGCCGTCCCCATGACCGTAGTCGCACGCCCCCGCCGGACGGGCAGAGGCATCGCCATCACCGGAGTCCTGGCAGTCCTGGCCCTCGAGGCCGTCGCCCTGGGCACCGCTCCCACCGGTCTGCGATCCGTGATCGGCGGCGTCCTGTTCGGTTCCTCCGTCACCGGCCTCGTCCTCGCCCTCCTCCTGGCCCGCACCGGCAGCCGCACCACGCGGACCAGTCCCACCGCTCCCGCGGGCGACAACCGGCAGTTCAGCGCACGGAGGTTCTCGGCATGACGTTCCCCAAGCCGTTCCCCGCGGCCCCGGCCCGGACCTCGCTGCCGTCCCGCGTGGCCGGCCGGCTGTCCCGGATGACCTGGGTGGACGTGGTCGTCGCCGCCGCCGTCCTGGTCCTGCTCTACCTCGCGCTGCGGGTCGGACAGGGCACCACGGTCCGTTTCTCCACCGGCCGCGGCGCCGATGTCGACACCACCCCCGCCCGGCTCCCCTACGACGCCGCACGCTCGCTGCTGCGGATGTTCGCCGCCCTCGCCGCCTCGGTCGTCTTCACCTTCGGCTACGCCTACGCCGCCGCCAAGAGCCGCCGTCTGGAGCGCATCCTCATCCCGGCACTGGACATCCTCCAGTCCGTCCCCGTACTGGCCTTCCTCACCGTGGCGGTCACCGGCTTCCTCGCGCTGTTCCCCGGCTCCGTGCTCGGCCTCGAATGCGCGGCGGTCTTCGCGATCTTCACCTCCCAGGCGTGGAACATGACCTTCGGCTTCTACGCCGCCCTCACCTCGCTGCCGCGCGAACTCGACGAGCTGTCCCGCTCCTTCCGCTTCACCAGGTGGATGCGCTTCTGGAAGGTCGAGGTGCCCTCCGGCATGATCGGCCTGGTCTGGAACGGCATGATGAGCTTCGGCGGCGGCTGGTTCTTCCTCGTCGCCTCCGAGGCGATCAGCGTCAACAACCAGACGTACGCCCTGCCCGGCGTCGGCTCCTACGCGGGCGCCGCCATCGCCGCCGGCGACCTCGGCAAGGTCGGCTGGGCGATCGTCACCATGGCCGTCATGGTGATCGGCGTGAACTTCCTGTTCTGGCGCCCGCTCACCGCCTGGGCGGAGAAGTTCAAGAACGAGCAGTCCGAGGCCACCGAGGTCCAGCGCTCCGTCGTCCTGGACTTCCTGCGCCGCTCCCACTGGCCCGAGCTGCTCGGCCGCCTGTTCCGCCCGGCCGCCCTGGCACTGTCCCGCGCCGGACGGCTGCTGGGCACCGACGACCGCCCGCTCGCCGTCGGCACCGGCCGCCGGCGTGCCGGCGACCTCGCCTTCGCCGTCGTCGCCGGGGGCCTGATCCTCTGGGGCCTGATCGACCTGGGCCGCTACCTGGACGACCGCACCGGCCTCGGCGTGTTCGGCGAGCCGCTGCTGCTCGGGCTGGCCACCCTGGCCCGCGTCGTCGTCCTGGTGGCGGTGGCCACCCTGGTCTGGGTGCCGATCGGTGTGAAGATCGGCTTCTCGCCGAGGCTCACCCGCATCGCCCAGCCCGTCGTCCAGGTGCTGGCCAGCTTCCCCGCCAACTTCCTGTTCCCCCTGGTCGTCTGGTTCCTCCTCAGGACCGGTCTGTCGATCGACGTCGGCGGCATCGTGCTGATGGCCCTCGGCGCCCAGTGGTACATCCTGTTCAACACCATCGCCGGCGCCATGGCCATCCCCACCGACCTGCGCGAGGCCATGGACGACCTCGGCGTGCGCGGCCGGCAGCGCTGGCGCCGCCTGATCGTGCCCGGGATCTTCCCCGCCTACGTCACCGGCGGCCTCACCGCCTCCGGCGGCGCCTGGAACGCCTCCATCGTCGCCGAGGTGGTCACCTTCGGCAGCACCACCCTCACCGCGACCGGCCTCGGCGCCTACATCGCCCGGGCCACCGAACGCGGCGACCGGCCGCACCTGCTCGCCGGGGTCGCGGTGATGAGCCTGTACGTCGTCCTCCTCAACCGGCTGGTCTGGCGCCGCCTGCACCGGCTCGCCGAGACCCGCTACTCCCTCTGACCACGCACGCGCCGCCCCACCCGCACCACGACGCACGGAGATCCGCCATGAGCTTCAAGAGCCTGCGCGACCTGCTCGCCCCCCGCACCGCCACCCGCACTCCCCTGACCACCGTCCCCGCCGCGGCGCCCGCCGCACCGTCCGCACCCGCCGCCCGCCCGGCGGACGGCGAGGTGCTGCTGGAGACCGCCGGCCTGACCAAGGCCTACGCCGGCGCGGACGGCGAACTGCCCGTCCTGTCGGGCATCGACCTGAAGGTGCGGGCCGGCGAGATCGTCGCGCTGCTCGGCAAGTCCGGCTCCGGCAAGTCCACCCTGCTGCGCTGCCTGGCCGGCCTCATTCCGCCCAGCTCCGGCACCGTCCGCTACCGCGGCACCCCGCTCACCGGCGCCAACCCGGGCACCGCCATGGTCTTCCAGACCTTCGCCCTGCTGCCCTGGCTCACCGTCCAGCAGAACGTCGAACTCGGCCTGGAGGCGCGCGGGGTGGCGCCGAAGGAGCGCGCCGGGGCGGCGGTGCGGGCCATCGACCTGATCGGCCTGGACGGCTTCGAGTCCGCCTACCCCAAGGAGCTCTCCGGCGGGATGCGCCAGCGGGTCGGCTTCGCCCGGGCGCTGGTCGTCGAGCCGGACGTGCTGATGATGGACGAGCCGTTCTCGGCGCTGGACGTCCTCACCGCCGAGAACCTGCGCGGCGAGCTGATGGAGCTGTGGGAGTCCGGCCAGTTCCCCACCCGCGCCGTCGTCCTGGTCACCCACAACATCGAGGAGGCGGTGCTGATGGCCGACCGGATCGTCGTCCTCGGCGCCCGCCCGTACGGCACCATCCGGGAGACCGTCGAGATCACCCTGGACCGGCCCCGCGACCGCGACTCCGCCGCCTTCGACGAACTGGTCGACCGCGTCTACCGCATCATGACCGGCCGCCCCAAGGAGACCCGCCTGCCCGGCCGCGCCGACGCCGTGCAGCCCGACCGGCGCACCGTCGCCAACACCCCGCTGCCCGGCGCCACGGTCGACGGCCTCTCCGGCCTCGCCGGGATGATCGCGCACCGCGGCGGACGCTGCGACCTCGCCGGCCTCGCCGACGAACTCGCGCTGGACATCGACGACATGCTCCCCCAGGTCGACGCCCTCGACCTGCTCGGCTTCGCCGAGATCAGCGGCAACGACCTCGTCCTCACCGACACCGGCGCCGCCTTCGCCGACGCCGACGTCCAGGAGTCCAAGACCGTCTTCGCCGCGGCCGCCCTCGACGTCCCGCTGGTCAAGCTGATCGCCAACAGCCTGCGCGGCAACCCCGGTACCGTCGTCCGCGCGGGGTTCTTCCGCGACCTGCTCGCCCACCACTACACCAGCGAACAGGTCGACCGGCAGCTGGAGACCGCCACCGACTGGGGCCGCTACGCCGAGCTGTTCGGCTACGACGCGGCGCCGCAGGAGTACCGGCTCGACGAAGGCGCCGAACTCCCCCGCTGACGCGCACACCGGCCGGACGGTTCGTCCGGCCCCGCTCAGCCCACCCGGCCGGTGGCCGGGCGCCGCCGCCCCACCAGGGCGGCCCGGGCAGGCCGCGTCTCGGCCACCGAGGCGACCGCGGCCTCCCCACCGGCGCCGCCGTACCCTCCGTCCCCGCGCTCCGGCATCCTGGTGGCGACCAGCGCCGCTTCCGTCAGCAGCCCCCGCACGTCCGCCGCCCGGTAGAAGATCCGCGTCCCCTCCCGTCGCGACACCACCAGCCCGGCCGCCCGCAGCCTCGACAGGTGCTGCGAGGTGGCCGCCACATGCGCGCCCAGGAGCTGCGCCAACTCGCTCACCGGCAGCTCCCGCCGGCTCAGCGCCCACAGCAGCCGGTAGCGCGACGGGTCGGCCACCGCCTTCAGCACCGCCACCGCCCGCTCCGCCGCCTCCGTATCCCAGGCCTCTCCTTGCGCATCCATGCAAGGATCGTACCGGGCGCACAACCGCCGCACCCGGGCCGCCGTCCCCCGGCCGCCGCACCCCGCCGTGCGCCGTCGTCGCCTGCGGCCGGCGCACCCGGGCGGCCGGGCGGAATGGCCAAATCGGCAGCCGGTGACACGAGTTGGCTGATTTGATGGGAGCACACAGCCGGCGGTTCCTGGGGGGCGCGATGGTGCGGGCGGATGGCCGGGAGAGTGAGCGGGTTCGGCTGCGGCCGTCGGGGAAGTACCGCCGCCGGCGGGCGGCGACCGCGGTGTTCGCCGCCACCGCGCTGCTCGCGTGCGCGCTGGAGTTGCTCGGCGGGGAACCGGGGCGGCCGCTGCCGACGGTGGTCGACGTCGTGGCGACCGCGGTGTGGACGGTGGTCCTGATCCGGCAGGCGACCCTGGCGGTGGCGCCCCCGACGGTGGTGGTCGATCCCGGCTACCTCGAACTCCGCGGCGGCCTGCGGAAGGTCAGGCTGCCGTGGGACGCGATCGCCGGTCTGTGCGTGCTGCCGGTCCGGGGATCCGCGGCCGTCTACGAGGCCCCGTTCTACCGGGGCTCCCTGCTGGTGCGCACCTCGGAGGGCAGCCCGACGGCGCTGCCGGGGCGCGGTTCGCCGCGCTGGTCGGCGTCGTGGCAGGGCATCCTCGTCGACCTGGCCCCGCTGACGGTTCCCCTGCAACGCCTCGACGAGGTGTTCACACCG
The DNA here is from genome assembly GCF_040609255.1 of Kitasatospora sp. NPDC004723. Classification (NCBI taxonomy): domain Bacteria; kingdom Bacillati; phylum Actinomycetota; class Actinomycetes; order Kitasatosporales; family Streptomycetaceae; genus Kitasatospora; species Kitasatospora sp. NPDC004723. The sequence goes on from NZ_JBEXJT010000004.1 coordinate 147,955, forward strand.
TGGGCGTCCGACCGCTGGGGCGGGACGACCCGGCTGCCGGACGGTCCCGGCGGGGCCGCGGTGTTCGCGGCCGGCGCGCTGCTGTCCCGGCCCGCCCGCATACTGCTGCGGCTGCAGGGGATCCTGCTGCTGGTGGCCGTGGCGGCTTCGCTCCTCGTCCTGCGCTCCCTCGACACGCCCGTCCTGGGGCAGCCGGTCCTGGCGGCCGTCGCCCTGGTCCTGCTCGGGTCGGTGGGTGTGCGGCGGCTGGTCCTGGGCCTGTCCCGGCCCTGCGAGCTGCGGGTGGAGAGCCGGGCCGTCGTGGTGCGCGTCGGCGGCCGGGAGCGGGCCCTGCCGTGGTCCGGGATCGCCGCCCTGGAGACCGCGCAGCAGGACGTCTCCCTGGTCGGTCAGCGGTTCCGGGTGACGTCGGTGCGCGCCCGGTTCAACACGGGGGCGGACCGCCCGGCGCCGCTGCCGCACTGGCCGCTGCCCGCCAACGGACTGTCCGTCGACCTGCTGCCGGTGCACTCCCCCGCGCTCGGCCACCTGCACGGACTCACCGTCTTCCCCGCGCAGTTGGCGGACGCGCTGGCCTCGTACGGGGCGAACCTGCTGGCCGACCGCACCGGGCACGGCGGGCCCGTCACCGGCGAAGCCGTCACGGTCCGCGTCGGTCCGGGGCGCGGGACGGCCCACCGGACGCTGGCCTCGGCGCTGCGTGCCGCGCCGAGGGACCGGCCGCTGCGCCTGCTGATCGAGCCGGGCCGGTACCGGGAGGCGGGGCCGCTGGTGCTGTCCGGCACCGTCGAACTGGTCGGGGCGCCGGGCCAGGAGCCGGTGGTGATCGAGACGCCCGAGCAGTCCGCCCTCCAGTGCGAGGGACACGTCACGCTGGACTCCCTGACCGTGCAGGGCCGCGGCGCGACGGCCGTCGCCACCACCGGCCGGCTGGAACTGCGCGGCTGCCGGATCGACGGGCCGGGCGAGTACGCGCTGCTCGCCTCCCAGGGCTCCGAACTGATCCTGCGGGACTGCGAGATCATCGCGGGCCGGACCGAACTCGTCGGCGCCACCGGCACGCTGGAGCGCACCCGGTTCCTCTCGGCCCGGGACCACGCGCTGGTGCTGAAGGACCGCGCCAAGGCCGAGATCGCCGACTGCGCGGTGACGGACAGCCGGGGCCGCGGCATCGACGTGACCGGTTCCACGGCGGAGATCCGCGGCTGCGAGTTCCGCGGCACCGGCGACACCGCCATCGCCGCCGGCGACCACTCCGCGGTGCAGGTCCTGGGCTCCCGGATCGACGAGGTCCACGCGTCCGGCATCGCCTACGACCGCCAGGCGCACGGCACCGTCCAGGACACCACGGTCAACGGCGCCACGACCGGCCTGTACGTCGCGCGGGGCGCCGACCCCAGGGTCCGGGACTGCCTGTTCGCCCACTGCCGGGCCGAGGGGGTGCTGGTCGAGGACCAGGGGCGGGGGCGGCTGGAGACGTGCCGGATCGAGAACGCCGGCCAGCACGGCATCCGGGTGGTGTCCGGCGGCTCCCCGGTCGTCGACGACTGCGCGGTGGCCTTCGGCGGCACCGGGGTCACCGTGCACAAGGCGCGCGGCGACTTCACCCGGCTCCGGGTCCACGACCACTCCGAGAGCGCGGTCGAGGTCCAGGAGGGCTCGGTGGTGGACCTCGCCGAACTGCGCCTGGAGCGCTGCCAGTACGGCGTGCGCGGACACGGCACCGGTGTGACGATCCGGCTGGTCGGCGCCGTCATCGCCGACGCCACGTCCTCCGGGCTGCTGCTGCAGAACGCCGTGCGCGCCACCGCCGAGCACGTCACGGTGGAGCGGGCCGGCCTGTACGGCCTGAACTGCCGTGACGACAGCCGGCTGACGGCCCGGGACTGCACGGTGTCGAAGCCGGGTGAGACCGGGCTGCTGGCCATCTCCAACACCAGCGTGGAGATCGACCGGCTGGAGGTCTCCGGCAGCCGGCTCAACGGCATCTGGGCGCGCAACGCCAGCCGGGTGATCCTCACCGGGGTGCGGGTGTACGGCGCCGGCGGCGACGGCCTGCGCCTGGACGACGACGTGTTCGGCAGCGTGACGGACGGCGAGGTCACCGGCTGCGCGGGCGAGGCGGTGGCGGTCAACAACCGGGTGCTGCTGGAGAACGTCCGCACCGGGGCCACGGCGGAGGACATCCTGCAGCCGGAGGCCGGCCCGATCGCCGAACTCCAGCGCATGATCGGGCTGGCGGAGGCCAAGCGCCAGGTCGCCGTCCAGGTCGACCTGCTCCGGCTGGCCCGCTGGCGCTCCGATGCCGACCTCCCCCCGCCGCCCCGGGCCCACCACCTGGTCTTCTCCGGCCCGCCGGGGACCGGGAAGACCACCGTGGCCCGGCTGTACGGCCAGATCCTGGCCGCGCTCGGGGCCTTGAAGAAGGGCCACCTGGTGGAGGTCGCGCGCGGCGACCTCGTCGGCCAGTACCTCGGACACACCGCGCAGAAGACCCACCAGGCGTTCGAGCGGGCGGACGGCGGTGTGCTGTTCATCGACGAGGCGTACAGCCTGGCGCGGCGGTTCGGTTCGGGCACCGACTTCGGCCAGGAGGCGATCGACGTCCTCACCAAACTGATGGAGGACCACCGGGACGACGTCGTGGTCATCGCAGCGGGCTACACCGAGGAGATGCGGGCCTTCCTGGACTCCAACCCCGGTCTGCGCTCCCGCTTCTCCCGCATCCTGGAGTTCACCCCGTACGGCCCCGCCGAGCTCACCGAGATCATGCTCCACGAGGCGGAGCGCCACACCTACCGCCTCGCTCCGGGCGTCGCGGAGCGCCTCACCGAGCGCTTCACCCGCCGGGAGCTGCGGGGCGACCCGGCCAACGCCCGTGACGCGCGGACGCTGCTGGAGGAGATGGTCGAACGGCAGGCCACCCGGCTGGCCGGGGCGGGCACGCCGAGCCGGGAGGACCTGGTGGTGCTGCTGGCGGAGGACATCCCCGCCGAGGGCGGCTGGCTGTGACCCCGGACGAGGCCAACGACCTGCTCGCCGCCCGCCTCGACCAGGCGATGGCGGACCCCGCGGCGGCGGCGTGGTTCGCCACGGCCGAGGCGTCCGCGGCGGCGGCCGTGCTCCGGGCCGCCGGACCGCCGTCCGCCGCGGACCTCCCGCTCGTCCACGCCTACACGCTCGGCTACAGCGATCTGTTCGCCTTCCTGACCGCCGATCCGCGCGACCCGGCACTGCTGGGCGAGGCTCTGCTGCACCTGCTCCCGGTCCGGCGCCCATGGCCGGACCTGATGCCGCCCGCGTTCGCCGCCGTGCTGGCCGTGGCCGCCGGGGAGGACACGGCCGGCGACGGGGTGGGCGTCGAGCAGACGCACGCCGCGGGGATGGCCGTCGTGCTGGCGTTCGAGCGCTGGCGGTACCCCGGCGCGCCCGCGGTGGCGGTGAGGCTGCTGCGCCACACGGCGGCCGGGTGCCCACCGGAGGGCCCGCTGCTGGGCTCGGTGCTGTCGACGCTCGGCGTGGCCCTGCTGAACGACTACATCGACCGGTTCGACGCCTCGTCGGTCGCCGAGGCCGTGGAGGCCGGCCGCGCCGCGATCGCGGCGGCGCCGGCCACGCCCGGCGAACAGGCCCGCCGGCACGCCAACCTCGGCACGGCGCTGCGGTTCTGGTCCGACGTCACGGCGATCGACGAGGCGGTCCGCGAAGCCGTGTCCGAGGGGCGCACCGCACTGGCCCTGTGCCCGCCGGACGACCCCGGCCTGGCGGCGTACCGCGTCGAGCTCGGGATGTCCCTGACCCGTGCCGCCGTGCTGGCCGGCGACCACGCCGGCCTGCCGGAGGCGGCCACGCTGCTGCGCGCGCCGGACCACGGCGCACCGGACGACGCCCCCGCGGCGTCCACCGGTACCGCCGTGCAGACGGACCGGCTCTCCTTCCTGGGCATGGCACTGATCGCCCGGGGCACGCTGGAGGACCGGCCCGCGCTGCACGCCGAAGGCATCGCCCTGGGCCGGCAGGCCGTCGAGGCCTCGACCGGCCCGGCCGTACGGCTCCAGTACCTCTGCAACCTGGCCCTCGTCCTGCTGAGGTTCCCGGCCGGGGACGACGACGCCGGGACCACCACCCTGGCGGTCGCCACAGCCCAGGAGGCGGCCGGCCTCGCCCCGGCCGGGACACCGCGGTTCGCCGACACCCGGATGCTGCTCTCCGGCACCCTGGTCAGGCGCTACCTGGAGGCGCGGCGCCCGGAGGACCTGTCGGCGGCCGTCACCCATGCCACCGAGGCCTTCGACGCCACCCCGGCGGACCTGCCGCCGCGCCGCCTGGACCGGGCCCTCGCCCTCGCCGACCTGCTGGGCCTGCGCGCCGACGCCGAGGGCGCCGACGACCCGTCGGCCGAGCCGATCGCCCTGCTGCGCCGGCTCCTGCGCGAGCGGCCGCAGGCCACCGCCGACCGCGCGCAGGCGCAACGCCGGCTGGCCGACGCCCTCGTCGAGTCCGCGGCGCGGGAGGGACGGCCCGAGCGCGCCGCCGAGGCGGTGGAGCACTACCGGGCCTGCCTCGACCTGCCGTCCCCCGGGCCCGCCTTCGAGGCGGAGGTGCGCTTCGCCATGGGCTGGGCACTCGCCGTCCGGGCCGGCCGGGAGGACGAGGCGGCCTGGCAGCAGAGCCTCGCCTCCATGAACCGCGCGCTCGCACTGCTGCCCGCCGACGACCCGCAGCGCCTGGACCTCACGGGCCGGCTCGGCATCCACTGGGCCCAGCGCGGCGAGGACACCGGCGACCCGGCCGACTACCGGGAGGCCGTCGCGCTGCTGAGCGAGGTCACGGCGGCCGACGCGGACCGCCCCGCCACCGACCGCGCGGACCACCGGTACCAGCTCGGCTCCGCCCTGCTGGGCCTCGCCGACCTCGGCATCGAGGAGGACCTGCTCGACCGGGCGATGGACCAGCTCGACCAGGCCCTGGCCATCGCCCCGGCCGACCACCCCGGACGGCTTCCGATGATCTGCCGGCTCACCGACGCGCTCAACTCGCTCGCCTGGCTGCGCTCGGACACCGCCGCACTCGACCGGTCCCAGGTCCTGCTCTCCGAGGCCCTGGCCGGGCCCGGCGGAGGCCGGGAGAGCCGGGTCGCCTGCCTGATCGGCCTCGGCACCAGCCTGCGCATGCGCTTCCAGCTCAACGGGGAGCCGGCCCACCTGGAGCACGCCGTCGGCCACTACCGCGAGGCCATCGCCCTGATGGCGCCCGAACCCCAGCCGTACGCCCTCTTCGGACTCTCCATCTGCCTCGGAAGCCTGTACGGCTTCCGGCCGGACGGACAGCTGCGCACCGAGGCGATGGACACCTGCCGCGCCGCGCTGGAGCAGCTGCCCGGGCACCACCCGGAACGTGCCTCCGTCCTGGCCGGTCTGGGCTACCTCGAATGGACCCTGGCCGCGGAGTCCGGCTCGGAGGAGCAGATGGACGCCGCGCTGGACACCCTGAAGACCGCCGTCGCCACCGCGCCACCGGGTTACGGGGACCGGGGCCTGGTCCTCACCAATCTCGGCGCCGCCCTCCTCGACCGGGCGAACAGGACGGGCGACCGCAGCTGGGAGGCCCAGGCCGCCGCCGTGTTCCGCACCGCCCTGGAGCACACCGGCCCGACCTCGGCCCAGCGTCCGCTGGTGCTGAACAACCTCGGCATGGCGCTGTTCACCCTGTTCACGACCACCGGCGACACCGCGCTGCACGACCGGGCGATCGCGCTGCTGAGCGAGGCCGCGGACCACCGCCACGGGATGTCGATGGCCCGGGAACGCGCTGCGCTCAACCTGGCCATGATGCGGTTCCAGCAGGCCCGCATGGCCTCGGACACCGAGGCCTCGGTCGAGGCCTGCCGCCGGCTCGAGGAGCTGATCGGGGAACTCGGCTCCCCCCACCCGCTGCGGACCCTCGCGCTGGCGCGACTGGCCTACGCGGGTCTCGGCACCGCGGAACTGCTCCCCGAGCACGCGGCGCGAACGGCGCTGCGCCGGGCCGCCGCAGCCGCTCGGGAGGCCCTCGCCGATACGCAGGACGCCGACCAGTTCCAGGTGCTGGCCCGCCGGGTGCTGGCGACGGCCCAACTGCGGCGCGCCGAACTCGGGGAGAGGGTCGACCTGGCCGAAGCGGTCCGGCTGCTCCGCAGCAACGCCGAGGACACGTCCCTTCCGCCGCACACCCGCCTCCAATCGGCGCGCCTGTGGGGCGGCATCGCCGCGCGCACCGGCCGGGACGCGGAGGCCCTGGAGGGCTTCGCCCACGCGGTCGGCCTGCTGTCCCGGGTGGCCCCGCGTCACCTGGACAGGCTGGACCAGGAGGAACGGCTGAGCTCCGGCCGGGGGCTGGCCAGTTCGGCCGCGGCGCTCGCGATCCGGGCCGGCGATCCCGAACGGGCACTCGCGCTGCTCGAACAGGGCAGGGGGGTGCTGCTCGCCCAGGGCCTGGAGAACCAGGGCGACCTGTCCCGGCTGCGCGCGCTCGACCCGGCCCGCGCCGAGGAGTTCGAGCGGATCCGGGACCGGCTCAGCCAGGACCACCCGGTCGCGCTGCAGCTCACGGGCACCGAGGCGCCCGACGCCTTCTTCGTCCAGGGGGCCGCCGGCGCGGCCGGGAGCGCGGCCGGCCTGCGCGACGCCGAGGAGCGGCACACCCTGTCCCGCCGCTGGGACCAGTTGCTGGAGGAGATCCGCGCGCTGCCCGACCTCGGCGACTTCCTGCGTCCGCCGACCACCCGGGAGCTGCTCTCGGTGGCGGAGCGGGGCCCCGTGGTCGTGGTCAACGTCAGCGACTACGGCTCGCACGCCCTCGTCCTGGCCGAACCGGCCGGCGGCGGCACGCGCATCGACGTCGTACCGCTGCCGGACCTCACCCCGAGCGAAGTGGCCGTCGCCGCACAGGCGTTCACCGAGCGGTGGATCGACGTCGCCTACGGGGACGAGGGCGTGGCGCGGGCCAAGGAGCTGATGAACCTGCACCGCTCCGTCCTGGCGTGGCTGTGGGACAGCCTGGCCGGCCCCGTCCTGGAGCGCCTCGGGCTGCGCGGCACCCCGCTCGGCGAGGAGGAGTGGCCCCGGCTGTGGTGGTGCCCGACCGGCCGGCTGGCGTTCCTGCCGCTGCACGCCGCCGGCAAGGGCCCGCGGATCCCCGGCACCTGGGTCATGGACCGGGTCGTGTCCTCCTACACCCCGACCCTGCGGTCCCTGCTGCGTGCCCGCCGCCGGGCCGCCGGCCCGCCCCGACGCCGCCCCGCCCCGCTGGTGGTCTCGCTCGCGCAGACGCCGGGCGGCCCGCCGCTGCCCGGCGCCGGACCCGAGGCCGCCCTGGTGGCCGAGCTCTTCCCCGGCGGCCTGCGGCTGGACGGCGAGCACGCCTCCGTGGAAGCGGTGCGCCGGGAGCTGTACCGCCACCCCTGGGTGCACTTCACCTGCCACGGCGTCAGCGACCCGGAGAGTCCGTCGAACAGCGGCCTGATCCTCCACGACGGCAGGCTCAGCGCTCTCGACATCTCGGTACGGCGCCCGGTCGACGCCGAACTCGCCTTCCTGTCGGCCTGCTCGACCTCCCAGGGCGGGCTCGGCCTGCCGGACGAGGCGGTGCACCTGGCGCCGTCGTTCCAGCTGGCCGGTTTCACCCACGTCATCGGCACGCTGTGGACCGTCTCCGACAAGATCGCGCGTCAGCTCACCGGGGAGTTCTACGCCGCACTGCGCGGGGACGCCTCCCACGAGGGGCCGTTCGACCCGGCGCTCGCCCTGCACCACCCCGTCCGGGCGCTGCGTGAACGCCTGCTGCCCGCACCGCACCTGTGGGCGGCGCACGTGCACGTCGGCCCCTGAGACCGGCGGGCGCGCCGTCGGGACGCCCCGCTCAGGACGTCCCCGTCAGGACGCCTCCGGACCGCCGGCCTCGGGCGCCGCCGACGGCTCGGTCTCGCTCTGCGCCGTGCCCGAGGCGCCCTCGGGGCCCTGCTCGGGCTCTGCCGCACCGCCGGTGATCCGCAGGACCCGCCGGTCGCGGTACTCCTCGATCAGGCTCTCCACCGACTGGTCGTCACCGCTGCGCCCGTCCCGTGCCGCTGCCATCACCCTGCTCCCTCCGCGTCTCCGGTACCGGTACCGGCGCCGGCGCCCGCTCCGGGCCCGGCGGCGCCAGCAACTCCAGCACCTCGACCTCGCTGCCCTTGATGTAGACGCCCGCGGTGCCCGCCACCCGGCCGAGGAAGGTCCCGTCGCCGCTGAGGCGCCACTGCGATTCCAGATAGATGTCCTGCTGCTGCGGGAAGGCCGACACCGCCGACCGCGAGCCCAGCCAACCCCCCACCCACAGGCCGCCCTTGAGCCGGATCCGCACGAAGCAGGGCTCACGGTCGGCGAACAGGAAGTCCCAGGCCGTCGGCGTCGGCTCGTAACGCGCCCGTTCACGCCGGCGGCCCACCACCGCCGCGGCCCACGCGAGGCCGGACGGCACCGCGACGACCAGCAGCAGTACGACGAACCCGGCCTGCCGCGGATGCCGCAGCACCCCGGCGAGCGGCCCGCCGTCGCCCTCGCTCAGCAGCCGGGCCGGCCAGGGGCCCGCGACCACCGCGTAGACGGCGTCGAGCAGCCCGCTGATGGCGATCGCCCGCAGGGCCCGGTTCTGCGGCTCCTGCTCGGAGGCCCGCGGCCCGCGCAGGCGGTCGGCGACGGCCTGGTAGAAGATCCCGGGCAGCACCAGGGCCAGCAGGATGGCCAACTGCTGCACCGTGTTCGGAAGCACCCCGCCACCCCTCCCCGCCCCGTGCGGACCGCGTCCCCCACGGCACCGGAGCGTCTCCCCACCCTAGCCGAGCCCCCACCGCCCCGGGCCCGTTTTCCCCGAGTGCACCGGCGGTCCGGGCCGGGCGCGCGGGGGCGCGCCGTGGATCCGCGCAGCCGCGGTGAACGGTCAGGCCGGCCCGTACCGGTCGGCGTCGTGCGATCCGCGCGACGCCTTTCCGACCGCCTTGTGCAGGGTGCGCAGAGCCACCAGGAGCAGCCCGATGTCGTCCAGCAGAATGGGGTCCGGGAGCAGGTCGACGGGGCTGATCAGATAGGCGATGGACACCCAGAACAGGACCTTGGCCGACATCGGGACACCGGTCGCCACCAGGAGCTTGCGGACCCGGACCAGCTTCACGACCAGCACCACCGCGACCGCCAGGGAGACGGCCACCAGCGCGCCGAGGACCCACCACAGAACGTCGCCGCCGTTCACCGGCACACCTCCCGCTCACGCCCGCACATCCCGCCTCCGGCGCGCCGAGCGGCCCGGGCGGGCACGCGCGGACCCACCGCGCGGCCCTGCCCAGGGTACGGGAGGCCGGTTTCCGGAGCCGGTCCCGCTCAGGCGTCGAGAACCCCGCCCGCGCGCCGGACCACCGGCGCCTCCGTCGACCACGGGAAGTTGATCCAGTCGTCGGTCCGCTTCCACACGTACTCGCACTGCACGAGGCTGTGCGACTTCTCGTAGATCACGGCCGAGCGCACCTCGGCGACGTGGCCGAGGCAGAAATCGCGCACCAGCTTCAGCGTCTTTCCGGTGTCGGCGACGTCGTCGGCGATCAGGACCCTCTTGTCGGTGAAGTCGATCGCCTCGGGAACGGGTGCCAGCATCACGGGCATGTCGAGGGTGGTGCCCACCCCCGTGTAGAACTCGACGTTCACGAGATGGATGTTCTTGCAGTCCAGCGCGTAGGCCAGCCCGCCGGCCACGAACACACCACCACGGGCGATGCTCAGGATGAGATCGGGCTCGAACCCGTCATCCGCCACCGACTGTGCCAGCTCGCGCACCGCCCGGCCGAACGTCTGATAATCCAGGACTTCACGTACATCGCTCACCTGCACATTGTCCACGGCCGTCGACCCGACCACGAACGCCACCCCATGAGGACAGGAGATTCTTCGGCGCTGATGGCGTCAAGTGAGGTCGTCCCACCGTCCGGGGACGAAGATTCTTCGGTGCATGACGTCCTCCAGCTGCTGCTGGCGGGTGGCGGATCAGCGGATACCGACGGCGCTACCGTCCGTGATGTGGTCCGGCGCGGCGTGTCGTACGCGCCGACCGATTAACCTGGGCCGCTTCCCCGTCCCGGAACCACCGAGGAGCCCAGCGCCGTGTCCGACAGCTTCGCGCACCTGCACGTCCACACCGAGTACTCGATGCTGGACGGGGCCGCGAAGAACGGCAAGCTCTTCGCCGAGGCGGAGAGACAGGGCATGCCCGCCATCGCGATGAGCGACCACGGCAACATGTTCGGCGCCTACGAGTTCTTCCACGCCGCCGCCAAGACCGGTGTGAAGCCGATCATCGGCATCGAGGCGTACGTCGCCCCGGCCTCCCGCTTCGAGAAGAAGCAGGTGTTCTGGTCCCCCGGCGGCCAGCGCCCGAGCGGCGCCGACGGCGAGGGCGGCAAGGACGTCTCCGGCGGCGGCCGCTACACCCACATGACCATGTGGGCGCAGAACCCCACCGGCCTGCGGAACCTCTTCAAGCTCTCCTCGCTCGCGTCGATGGAGGGCTACTACATGAAGCCCCGGATGGACCGCGAGCTGATCGCCGCCAACGCGACCGGCATCATCGCCACCACCGGCTGCCCCTCCGGTGAGGTGCAGACCCGGCTGCGGCTCGGGCAGTACGACGAGGCGGTCAAGGCGGCCGGCGCCTACCAGGAGATCTTCGGCAAGGAGAACTACTTCCTGGAACTGATGGACCACGGTCTGTCCATCGAGCAGGACGTCCGCGCGGACCTGCTGCGCCTGGCCAAGCAGCTCAACATTCCGCTGCTCGCCACCAACGACTCGCACTACGTGACCGCCGACCAGGCGGACGCCCACGACAGCCTGCTCTGCGTCGGCGTGGGCAAGAACAAGGACGACCCGAACCGGTTCAAGTTCCAGGGCACCGGCTACTACGTCAAGACCGCCGAGGAGATGCGCGAGCTCTTCCGCGAACTGCCGGAGGCCTGCGACAACACGCTGGCGATCGCCGAGCGGGTCGAGTCGTACGAGGAGGTCTTCACCTACGTCGACCGGATGCCGCAGTTCGACGTGCCCGAGGGCGAGACCCAGGCCTCGTACCTGCGGCAGAAGATCGCCGCGGGCCTCAAGCACCGCTACGGCGACAACCCGAGCCAGGAGGTGCTGGAGCGGGTCGAGCTGGAGATGGGCGTGATCACCCCGATGGGGTTCGACGCCTACTTCCTCGTGGTCGCCGACATCTGCCAGTACGGGCGGGACAGCGGCATCCCGGTCGGCCCGGGCCGTGGCTCGGCGGCCGGCTCGATGGTCGCCTACCTGACCGGCATCACCCAGCTCGACCCGCTGGAGCACGATCTGCTGTTCGAGCGGTTCCTCAACCCCGAGCGCATCAACCCCCCGGACGTCGACATCGACTTCGACGACCGCCAGCGCGACCAGATGGTGCGCTACGTCACCGAGAAGTACGGCTCCGCCTACACCGCCCAGGTCAACACCTTCGGCACGATCAAGGCGAAGGCCGCGGTCAAGGACGCCAACCGCATCCTCGGCTACCCCTTCGCGATGGGCGACCGGATCACCAAGGCGATGCCGCCGGACGTCATGGGCAAGGGCGTGCCGCTGGCCGACCTCTTCAACGACAAGCACCCCCGGTACAACGAGGGCACCGAGATCCGGGCGCTGTACGACAACGAGCCCGACGTCAAGAAGATCATCGACACCGGCCGGGGCATCGAGGGCCTGATCCGCGGCACCGGTGTGCACGCCGCCGCCGTCATCCTCTCCTCCACCCCGCTGCTGGAGCTGATCCCGCTGCACAAGCGGGACAAGGACGGCACCATCATCACCGGCTTCGACTACCCGTCGTGCGAAGCCATGGGCCTGATCAAGATGGACTTCCTGGGTCTGCGGAACCTGGGCATCATCGACCACTGCATCAAGATCGTGAAGGCCAACCGGGGCGTCGACGTCGACATCGAGAAGATCCCGATCGACGACCCCACCACCTACCAGCTGCTGGCCCGCGGCGACACCCTCGGCGTGTTCCAGCTCGACGGCGGCCCGATGCGCGCCCTGCTCAAGCTGATGAAGCCGACCGAGTTCGCCGACATCTCCGCCGTCTCCGCGCTGTACCGGCCCGGGCCGATGGGCATGAACTCGCACACCAACTACGCGCTGCGCAAGAACGCCCAGCAGGAGATCATCCCGATCCACCCCGAGCTGGAGGCCCCGCTCGCCGACGTCCTCGGCCCCACCTACGGCCTGATCGTCTACCAGGAGCAGGTCCAGCGCGCCGCCCAGGTGCTCGCCGGGTACTCGCTCGGCCAGGCCGACCTGCTGCGCCGGGCGATGGGCAAGAAGAAGAAGGAGGTCCTGGAGAAGGAGTTCGTCCCCTTCCACGCCGGCTGCAAGGAGCGCGGCTACTCCGACGAGGCCATCCAGGCCGTGTGGGACGTCCTGGTCCCGTTCGCCGGCTACGCGTTCAACAAGTCGCACTCCGCCGCGTACGGCCTGGTCTCGTACCAGACCGCCTACCTCAAGGCCAACTACCCCGCCGAGTACATGGCCGCGCTGCTCACCTCGGTCGCCGACGACAAGGACAAGATGGCGGTCTACCTGGCGGAGTGCCGCCAGATGGGCATCCGGATCCTCTCCCCCGACGTCAACGAGTCGGTGGTCGACTTCACCGCCGTCGGCAGCGACGTGCGCTTCGGCCTCAAGGCGGTGCGCAACGTCGGTGTCCCGGTCATCGAATCGCTGGTGCGCACCCGGGAGGAGTCGGGCAAGTACACCTCCTTCCCCGACTTCCTGGACAAGGTGGAGCTGGTGGTGTGCAACAAGCGCACCGTCGACTCCCTGGTCAAGGCGGGCGCCTTCGACTCGCTCGGGCACACCCGGCTCTCGCTCAGCACCGTGCACGAGAGCGCGATCGACGCCGTCACCGGACTGAAGAAGCAGCAGGCGATCGGCCAGGACGACCTCTTCGGCTCCCTGGACACCGGCGACGGCGGCGGACCCGGCATCGGGCTGGACTTCGAGCTCACCGACCGCGAGTGGCCGCGCCGCCAACTCCTCTCCCTGGAGCGGGAGATGCTCGGCCTCTACGTCTCCAGCCACCCGCTCGACGGCGCCGAGCACATCCTCTCCCAGAACCGGGACACCTCGATCGCCGACCTCCTCGGCTCGGGCCGGACCGAGGGCGAGGTCCGCCTCTCCGGCCTCATCACCGCCGTGGACCGCCGGATCAACAAGGCCGGAAACGCCTGGGCGATCATCACCCTCGCCGACCGGGACGGCTCGGTCGAGGTGCTGTTCTTCCCCGCCACCTACAACCTCATGGCCGAGCAGATGGTGGAGGACAACGTCATCTCGGTCCGCGGCCGGCTCAACGAGCGCGACGGCTCGCTGAGCATCTTCGGCCAGGAGATCACCACGCTGGACGTCTCCTCCGCCGAACTGGGCACCAAGCCACCGGTCCAGATCACCGTGCCGACCGCCCGGATCACCCCCGAGATCGTGGCCGAGCTCAAGCTCGCCCTCCGCGCCCATCCCGGCGACGTCCCGATCCGCCTCCTGACCACCGGCTGGGACAAGGACACCCTCTACGAGCTCGGCTTCCTGGTGAACCCCGAGAACGGACTCGCCTCGGACATCAAGACCCTGCTCGGCAACCGCGCCTGGACGGGCACCGCCGTCCGTTCCTGAACCGGGACCACCGGCCGGGCGGCCACCGCTGTCGCCGCCCGGCCGGGTCGGCGGTCCGCGCCGTACGCGCGGACCGCCGGCTCCTCACGGCGATCCCGTCACTTCCGGTCCGCGTGAACGGAGTTGGCGTCCTGGATCTTCCGCCAGGACTTCGGTTCCGCCGGCCGCCGCCCGTCACCCCGATCCGCCGCCGCACCCGCGCCCGCACCCGGCGACGCGGCGGCCGCGGTCCCGTTCGGCACCGGGCCGGTGGCGGGCTTGCCCGGGGTGAACAGCCAGGTGTTCAGCAGGTCGCCGAGGTTCCGGCCGGAGACCTTCTCCGCGTACGCCTGGAACTCCGCAATGGTGGCGTTGCCGTAGCGGCGCTCGGTGGGCCAGCCCTTCAGGATCCGGAAGAACGTCTCGTCCCCGACGGCGTTGCGCAGCGCCTGAATGGCGACCGCGCCGCGCTGGTAGACCGCGTCGGAGAGCTGGTTCTCCTCTCCCGGGTCGCCCGGCTTGACGCTCCAGAACGGGTCGTCGGCCGGGTAGAAGGCGTAGATGTAGTCGGCCAGCTCCTGCGCGGTGCCCTCGTTCTCGTGCTCGGACCAGAGGAACTGCGCGTACTGGGCGAAGCCCTCGTTCAGCCAGATGTCGCTCCAGCGGGAGAGCGAGACGCTGTCGCCGTACCACTGGTGGGCCAACTCGTGCACGACGACCGACGTGTTGGATCCCCGCGCGAACAGCCCGGGCCCGTAGAAGACCCGCGTCTGGGTCTCCAGGCCTCCGCTGCTCCGGACGTTGGGCACGACGCCGCCGACCGAGCTGAACGGGTAGGCGCCGAAGTAGCCGCTCAGCCAGTCCACCAGCTCGCCGGTGCGCTCCACGCTCGCCCGGGCCGCGCCCGCGTTCGCCCCGAGGTCCTTGCTGTAGGCGTTGTAGACCGGCAGCCCACTGGCCGTGGTGTCCTGGCTGATGTCGAACTTCCCTATCGCCAGCGTCGCCAGATAGGTGGCCTGCGGCTTGTCCTCGCGCCAGTTGTAGCGGGTCCAGCCCGCCCGCGAGGCGGTGCCGGTCAGCACGCCGTTGCTGACCACCTGGGTGCCGTCCGGCACCAGCACCGAGACGTCGAAGGTCGCCTTGTCGCTCGGGTGGTCGTTGCTCGGGAACCACCAGCCCGCCGACACGGGCTCGCCGGCCACCACCGCGCCGTCCGGGGTGCGGCGCCAGGCGGTGTAGCCGCCGTACTTCTCCACGGTCGACGGCACGTCCTTGTAGCGCACCACCACGGTGGCCTGGGATCCTCTGGCCAGCGGCCGGGCCGGAGTGATCTCCAGCTCCTGATCGCCGCTGGTGGCGAAGGTGGCGAGCCGCCCGTTGACCCGGACCTCGGAGACCCTCAGCGCGAAGTCGAGGTTGAACCGGGAGAGGTTCTGGGTGGCCGTGGCCAGGATGGTCGTCGTGCCCTCCAGCTCGTCGGTGGCGGGCTGGTACTTCAGCCGCACGTCGTAGTGCGAGACGCGGTACCCACCGTTGCCGAGGGTGGGGTAGTACGGGTCCCCCAGGCCGTCCGCACCCGGCTGGAAGCCGGAAGCCGAGGCGGGGACGGCCAGGAACAGACTCAGGGCACCGGCGGCAGAAGCGATCAACCTCTTGCGCACGTGGTCCTCCAGGGATCACCGGAACGATCGGGTCGAACCGATCCTTGTCCCGGCGACCGCCCCGCTACTCCCCGATGGTGAGAACTTCATGAAGAGGCCCCGGCGGCGCCCCTCCCGTCGGCGCACGTGGGCGGGCGCCTCGGCGCCGCGACCGACGTCGGGGCCGTGGTTCTAGGATGCGGACATGGACAGGATCACGCCGCCACCCGGAGAACCGATACCGATGACGACGCGGCGAACCCGCTGGCAGGAGGCGGGGCAGAGCGGGAGCTTCGGCAAACGGTTCGCCGAGCTCATCGCCGCCGGCGAGGACGTCGACGGCGAGGCCCGGCTCGCCGACACGCTCCTGCGGCGCGGCGCCCGGGTGCTCGACGCCGGCGCCGGCATGGGCCGGGTGGCCGCGGCCCTCCTGCGCCGGGGGCACGACGTGGTCGCGATCGAGCCCGACGAGGCCCTGGTCCGGCAGGCCCGGGAGACCTACCCCGGGCTGCCGATCGAGGAACGCGACATTCTCGGCCTCGGTCCCGAGGACGGCCCGTTCGACCTGGTCGTCTGCGTGGGCAACGTCCTCGTCTACCTCGCCGAGGGTACGGAGCGCAGGGCGCTGGGCGCGATGCGCGACGTGCTCGGCGAGAACGGCCGGATCCTGGTCGGCTTCCACCTGCAGGACCCGCCGCCGCACGCCAGGAACTACACCGCGGCCGAGTTCGAGGCGGATCTGGCCGCCGCCGGACTGCGGGTCGACCTGCGAGCGGGCACCTACCAGCTGCATCCCGCGAACGACACCTACGGCGTCTGGGTCCTGAGCCGCGCCTAGGGTTCCCCCGTCTCCCGGGGCCGCCCCCCGGGAGACCTCCAGGACGACTCCCCCACCATGACCACGCCGCCTCGCCGCCGGACGCCGGCGCCGCGTCCCGGCCAGGTGATCATCTATCGGACAGGCCACAACCGGCCGGCCATGGCCAGGCCGGCCTCGCAGTTGTCGATCGCCCGCTCGTCGCGGCTCTGCGGGGGCTGTTCCCGCAGTATCGCGAGGGCCTCGCGGAAGTAGGTGGTGGCGGCCTCGTACTGCTCGGTGAGCAGGCTCTGGTGGCCCAGGTTCCCGAGCACGTGGGCTTCGCCCGCGCGGTCGCCGACCGAGGCCAGCAGCGCGCGGGCCGTGCGCAGTTCGCCGAGGGCGGGTTCGTGCCGGCCCTGCGCGCTCAGGGCGGTGGCCAGGTCGTTGCGGGCGTGGCCCTCGCCGCCGCGGTCACCGATCCGGCGGGCCGCCGCGACCGCCGACCGGTCCGCCGCCATCCAGTCCGCCAGGTACGGGCCGGCCTGGAAGTGGCCCCAGAGCGCCACGGGCAGCTGCCAGGCGTGGCCGTCGAGGCCGTGCTCGGCGGCGTACCGGACGGTCTCCATCAGCTGGGGGTGCTCGCTCTCGCACCACTGCCGTGCCTCGGCCGGGGTGGTGAAGCCCGGCGGCTCGTACCAGGGGCCGGCGGCGGTGAGCGGCAGGCGCCGACGCTGCGGGGTGAGCAGGCGGGCCGCCGCCTCCGCGTGGTGCAGGTACCAGGAGCAGAGGCGTTCCCGGGCGGCGGCGCGGTCGGCGGGACCGGTTTCGGCGGTGGCGCGTTCGGCGGCGTAGCAGCGCAGCAGGTCGTGCAGGCGGTAGCGGTCCGGGCCGGCGGGGTTGAGCAGATGGGCGGCGGCGAGGTGTTCGAGCACCGGCCCGGTCGCGGCGGGGGCCGAGCCGGAGAGCGCGGCGGCCGCGGCCGTGCTGATGCGGCTGCCGGGGGCCAGGCCCAGGAGTCGGAAGAGCCGCTGGGCGGTGGGTCGCAGGGCGCGGTAGGAGAGGTCGAAGGCGGCCCGGACGGCCGAGGTGGCGTCGCCGTCGATCTGGAGCGCGGTGAGACGGTCCTCCGCGTCGCGCAGTTCGGCGGCGTGGTCCACCAGGGTGCGGTGGGGTCGTTCCGCGAGGCGGCCCGCGGCGATGCCGAGGGCGAGCGGCAGGTGACCGCAGGCGGCGGCGAGTTCGGCGGCGGCGCGGGGTTCGGCGCGGGTGCGGTCGACGCCGGTGATCCGGGCGAGCACTTCGACGGCTTCGGGCTGGGGCAGGACGTCGAGCACCAGCCGCCGGGCGCCGTCGCAGGCGGTGAGCCCGGCCAGCCCGTCCCGACTGGTCACCAGGGCCAGCGAGCCCGCCGAACCGGGCAGCAGCGGGCGGACCTGCTCGGCGTTGCGGGCGTTGTCGAGCAGTACCAGCACCCTGCGGTCGGCGAGCAGCGACCGGTACAGGGCGGCGCACTCGTCGATGGTGCCGGGTATCTGCTCGCGGTCGGTGCCGAGGGCCCGAAGGAAGCGGGCCAGCGCCTCGTACGGGGCCAGCGGCGGGCCGAAGGCGTACCCGCGCAGGTCGAGGTGGAGCTGACCGTCGGGGAAGCGCTCGCGGACCCGGTGCGCCCAGTGCACGGCGAGGGCGGTCTTGCCCGTCCCGGCGCCGCCGGTCACCACGCCGATGCCGGCGGCGACGACCGGGCCGGCCGGGTCGGCGAGGCCGTCCAGGACGGCGAGTTCCGCCCTCCGTCCGACGAAGGTGGCCAGCGCGGGCGGCAGTTGGGCGGGCCTGGGCACCTGCTGCCGGGTCCCGGGCGAGCGCACCGCCGGGGCGGGCCCGCCCTTCAGCAACTCCTGGTGCAGCACCTGGAGTTCCGGTCCGGGATCGAGGCCGAGTTCGTCGGCCAGCTGTCGCGCGAACCGGCGGTAGGCGGCGAGCCCGTCGGCCTGTCGGCCCGCCCGGTGCAGGGCCCGGACGAGCTGTGTCACGAAGCGGTCCCGGAGCGGGTGTTCGGCGACCAGCGCGGTCAGCTCCGGGACGGTCTGCCGGTGCCGGCCGAGTTCGGCCTCCAGGTCCAGGCAGTTCTCCCAGGCGGTGAGCCGCAGTTCGTTCAGTGCCACCGAGCCGGCCGCCAGCAGGCTGCCGGACAGCCCGTCCAGCACCGGGCCGCGCCACAGGCCGAGCGCCGACCGGAACTCCTGGACGGCTGCGGCGGGTTCGCCGCGCTCGGCCAGCCGGCGCGCCACCGACACCCGGTGGGCGAAGGTCAGGGCGTCCACCTGGTGGCCGTCCGGTGCGATCCGGTAGCCGGGGCCGTCGGTGAGCAGCACCGGCGACCCGTCGTGCGCGGCGGCGAGCTTGCGCCGCAGCAGCCCGGCGAGGTTCCGCACCTGGCGGTGGGCCGTGGCCGGCGGTTCGTCGTCCCAGACCGCGTCGACCAGGCGGGCCACCGGGACGACGGCCCCGGCGTTCAGCAGCAGGGTGCCGAGCATCCGCTCCTGCTTGGCGCCCTCCGTCCGGGTCCGCCGACCGTCGTCGGCCCACACTTCCAGTGGCCCCAGGATCTTGAACTCCATGTGTCCCTCCCGTGGTTGGCCGACGTCGAGGCGCCCGGGCACCTTCGAGGCTTGTGACCATTTCATGACGGACTCGTGTCGACTTTGTGCATCCGGTTGGGAGTCTTCTCCCACCGGCCCCGCTGGGCCGGCTCCCCCACACTCAAGGAGCAGTTGGATGAAGCGCATGAAGCAGGCCGCGGCCCTGGCCGTCGCACTCGGCCTGGCCCTCGTACCCCTCTCGGCGAGCACCGCGCAGGCCGCCGGACCGGCCACCCACAAGGGGATGACCTGGCAGGTGCTCGCGACGGGCCCGGACGGGACCGTCCAGGTCGGCGGCCCCCAGCACTCGACGCCGAGCGACCCGTACAACGGCGACACCCTGCCGTCCGTCTCGCTGCCGGTCCTCTGCATCAACGTGGACGACAGCCCGGCGCCGGACGGCATCAGCATCGGCTTCTACAGCGGCTGGTCCGGCGGCACCGTCGCGCTCAGCCAGCCGGTGAAGGGCTCGCGACTGAACAGCCAGGCCGCCGCGAACAGCGTCTGCCAGGCGTCCTTCGGCATCGGCTGGCGCCAGGCCGAGTTCCACGACGGCCGCTACGGCCCGAACCTGGAGTACGTCGGCGGGTGGAGCTTCTGGGCGTACGGCAACATCAGCCCCAACGCCCGCTTCTGGACCGCCATCAACGACCAGCAGGCCAACCCCTGGAACTGACGGCGGCGCGGTGGTGACGGCCGGGCGGGGCGGTGGGCAGTCCGCCCGGCGGTACCGCCTACGGTGCCGGTGCCGGTGCCGGCCCGGAGCCCTCGGGGCACGGCGTGAGGGCTCCCGTACGAGCGGCCCGGTCACCCTCGGGTGGCCGGGCCGTCCGGCGTTCGGGGTTCCTCGGCGGTACGGGAGGCAGGGCGGGGGTCTCGTCGGCCGGCGGGGACTCCGGGGTGAGGGGCGCGTGGCACGGGGCAGGAACTCCTCTGCCGGGAAGGTGTCATGGGTGCGGGGCGGACCCCGTCGCAGGGGCGGCGCCGGGACAGACCCTCCCATCCGGCGGCGACCGGTGACATCCCAGGTTTGCAGGGGGCGCGACGCCTCTTCCCTGTGGTAGGAGGACGACCTGCTGCGGACCGCTCAACGACCAAGCCCCAGGTCAGTGACCTGGGGCCCGCGTGCTGTCCGGGCGCGTGCCGGGTTCCGGGGCGGGACCGGCCGGGTGGGGGCGTCAGGCCGGGGGACGGCCGAGTCCGGCGGTGTACGGGGCCGCGAGGAGCGCGACGAGTTCGCGGCGGCTGCGGACGCCGGTCTTGGTGAAGGCCGACTTCAGGTGGTCCTGGACGGTGGCCGGGCTCAGGAAGAGCCGGTGGGCTATGTCCCTGGTGCTCAGGCCCCGTACTGCCTGGAGCACCACCTCCTGCTCGCGGGGGGAGAACCGGTGTGCCAGCAGGGACAGCGGGATGACGTCGACCGGGCTCGCGGGCTGGGCGACCAGGGCGACGCTGCCCCGCGGGCTCTGGTCGAGCAGCGAGGCGCGGACGGCGAGCCACTGGCCGCTGGGACGGCGCAGCCGGGCCCAGGCGTGGGCGCCCGCGTTCGCGGAGGGCACGTGGGTGCGGGCCCGCTCCGAGAGGTAGACCAGCGCGGTCGGTACTCCGGCGGGGCGGTACTGCGGCTCGGAGAGTTCCTCGAACAGCTGCCGGGCCCCGGAGTCCGCGGAGGTGAGCTGACCGGTGGGGCCGATGACGGCGACCCCGAGCCAGTACGGTCCGTCCTGCGGGTCCGCTCGGACGTCCTGTCCGTCAGGGCCGCCCGCGGCGGGCAGCGCATAGTCGCGAAGGGCGGCGGCCACCGCCCGGGCGGCCCGTTCGGCCAGTCTCTGCTCGCGCGCGCCGAAGGGCGCCGAACCGGCCTCGCGCATCAAGGCGGCGGCTCCCCACCGCCCGCCGCCGACGTCGAAGTTCATCCGCAGCTCGTCGCCCAGTCCGAACTCGGCGAGCAGCTCCCGGTAGCGCACGCTGCGTTCGGGGCGGCCACCGGTGGCGCGGTGGACGGTCTCCACGACGCGGCCGGCGGCCCGGATGTCGACGAACCGGGTGGTGTCGTCGGACCACATCTCCAACCGGATGGCGTGCTCGAAGGCGGTCGGCTGCAGGCCCTCGGCAACGGTGGAGGTCAGGAAGCCGGTGACCGGATCGGCCCCGTGCAGGCAGCCCGCTTCGGATCCGAGAGCGGGCCCGAGGACGGTGAGGAGCTGCCGGAAGAACTGTTCGAGCGGAAGCTTCGCCGCCGCCAGATCGTCGATCTCTCCCATCATGCGGCGTTCCCTGTCGCGGAATGAGGTCATCTCTTTACCATAGGGCCGAAGTTGGCGTACTCCCCACAGTCCTGGGACGTCGCCGGTCGCCACCGACCGAGGAAGTGCGGCAGTCGCGCCAGGTGCCGGCCGGCACCGACCTGACCACGCCTGATACCTTGCAATCGCCATGGTGTTCGGGAAACCGGTCTGAGTCCGGTGCGGCCCTCGCCACTGTTGCCGCGGAGTACCGCGGCCCTCGCTGACCGGCTCTGCCAGCGGTCAGGACCACTGGGCGGGCTGGAAGAGCCGCCCGGGAAGGTCGGCTGCGGTGTGTCGATGCGGAAGCCAGGAGACCGGCCACGGCGCGACATGTTCCACGAGGGTTTTGGAGAACACGTGCCCAGCGCTCTGCCGCGCCCGTTCCGATCCATGCGTTCCGCACGCCCCGCAGGCCCGACGCGTGTCGGCCGGACGGTCGCGGCCGTCCTGTTCACCGGCGTGCTCAGCGCCTGCGCGGGCGCCCCCGCGCCCGTCGCGTCCAGTGCGACGACCGGAAGTGCCGAGCCGGTCAGCGTGGACAACTGCGGGACCACCGTGACGGTCGGCGCTCCGCCCGACCGGCTGGTGACGCTCAACCAGGGTGCCACCGAGGTGGCCCTGGCCCTCGGCCTGCAGTCCCGCATGGCCGGCACCGCCTACCTCGACGACGCCGTCCCGGAGAAGTGGAAGGCGGCCTACGACTCCGTTCCGGTGCTCTCCAAGGGCTATCCGACCAAGGAGAAGCTCCTCGCGGCCCGTCCCGGCTTCCTGTACGCCTCCTACTCCAGCGCGTTCACCGACAAGGTCGCGGGCACCCGGGAGGAGCTGCGCGGCCAGGGCATCCCGTCGTACCTGTCCCCGTTCGGCTGCTCGGACAAGAGCCAGGTGCCGCCGACGACCTGGCAGGCGATGTGGGGCGAACTGAACGACGTCGCCAAGGTCTTCGGCGTCGCGGAGCGGGCCACCGAGATCCAGCGCCAGCAGGAGCAGCAGCTGGCCCGGTTCACGGCGGCGGCCGCGGGCAAGGACCTGAAGATCCTCTGGTTCGACTCCGACACCAAGACGCCCTACGTCGGCGCCGGCCACGGCGGACCTCAGCTCGTGCTCGACGCCGTGGGCGCCCGCAACGTCTTCGGCGACCTGCCCGGCAGCTGGCAGAACGTGAGCTGGGAGAAGGTCGTCGCCGCGGACCCGGACGCCATCGTGCTCGCGGACGCCGACTCGGACACGGCCCAGTCCAAGATCGACTACCTGGAGAACGACCCGGTGCTGAGCAGGCTCACCGCCGTGCAGCGCAAGGCCTTCGTGGTGGTGCCGTTCTCGGAGTCGACCCCCGGCGTGCGGCTCGCCGACGGCGCCGCCCGGGTGTCCGAGGGGCTGGCCGAGCTGCGCCCGGGTTCATGACCACCGCAGCCCGCAGCGCCGTACGGTCCGCCGGTCCGGGCCGCGCGGCGGCGGCCCTGGCCGTCGCCGCGGCCCTGCTGCTGACCACCGTGCTCCTCGGCCTGGCCGTGGGCTCGCACCACGAGCCGGTCCGGACGGTGATCGATGTCGTGGTGCGCCGTCTCGGGCTGGGCGACCCGCAGGTGACGCTGCTCGACGACCAGATCGTCTGGCAGCTGCGGCTGCCCCGGGTCCTGGGAGCGGCCGCCACCGGCGCCGGCCTCGCGGTCTGCGGCGCGGTGTTGCAGACGCTGACCGGCAACGACCTGGCCGATCCCTTCCTGCTCGGGATCTCGGACGGAGCCGCCGCCGGCGCGGTCACCGTGATCGTGCTCGGCGTCGGCGTGTCCGGCGCCGTGGGCACCGGCGCGGTGGCGACGGCGGCCTTCGCCGGTGCCCTGATCGCCGCCGTCGTCGTGCTGGCACTGGCCGGCGCGCGCACCCGGTCGCTGCCGACCACCCGGACCGTGCTCGCCGGCATCGCCGTGGGACAGATGTGCGGGGCCTACACCTCGTTCGTCGTGCTGGTCCTCGGGGACCGCAACGCGGCGCGCGGTGTCATGGAGTGGACGCTGGGCTCGGTCGCCGGCGTGCGGTGGCCCACCGCCGTCTTCCTGACCGCGGTCGCGCTGGCGGGTGTCACGGTCCTGGCCTCCTCGGCCCGCGACCTGGACGCCTTCGCCTTCGGCGAGACCGCCGCCCGCTCCCTCGGCGTCCACGTCGAGCGCACCCGCTGGCTCCTCGTCGCCACCGCCGCGCTGGTGACCGCGTGCCTGGTCGCCAGCACCGGCGTCATCGGCTTCCTCGGCCTGGTCGTACCGCACGTGGTCCGGCTCGTCTGCGGCCCGCGCCACGCCCTCCTGCTGCCCGTGTCGGCGCTGGTGGGCGCTTCCCTCCTGGTGGGCAGCGACATCGTGGCGCGCTCGGTCCTCCCCGACCGGGAGATCCCCGTCGGCGTCATCACGGCCGGGCTCGGAGCGCCCTTCTTCGCCTGGCTGCTGTGGCGCCAGGGGCGGGCCGACGGGAGCGGTCAGTGACGGCGACGCCCGCCGGGCTGCGCGCGGAGGGACTTCGTGTGCGCATCGGCGGAGCCACGCTGCTCGACGAGGTCTCGCTCGCGTTCGCCCCCGGCCGGGTCACCGGTCTGCTCGGACCCAACGGCGCCGGGAAGACCACCTTGCTGCGCGCGGTCTCCGGACTGACCCGGCCGAGCGCGGGACGGGTCCTCCTGGACGGCGAGGACCTCCACGCGCTCACGGCCCGCCGGCGAGCACGCCAGGTGGCCTTCATGGAGCAGCAGGCGGACACCCGGCTGTCGCTGTCGGCCCGTCAGGTCATCGACCTCGGACGCACCCCGCACCGCGGCCGCTGGCCCGTGCCGGCGGACGCCGCCGCCGACGCCCACGAGCGGGCGGTGTTCGCCGGTGCCGTCGCGGCGGCCGATGTCGGCCACCTGCTCGACCGGTCCTGGCCGACATTGTCGGGCGGCGAGCGCCAGCGGGTCCAGCTCGCGCGGGCGCTGGTGCAGGAGCCCGGGGTGCTCCTGCTCGACGAGCCCACCAACCACCTCGACCTGCGCCACCAACTCGCCTTCCTCGGCACCGTGCGCGGGCTGGGCATCACCACGGTGGCCGCGCTGCACGACCTCGAACTCGCCGCCGCCTACTGCGACGAGGTCGCCGTCCTGCTCGACGGCCGGCTGGTCGCCCACGGGCCCGGCTCCGACGTGCTCACCTCGTCGATGATCGCGGACGTCTACGGCGTCGACGCCACCGTGGAACGACACCCCCGGCACGACCGACCGCACATCCGGTGGAACGGACTGCTCCACGAAAGGACAGCACCATGACCTCCCCGGTCCCGGGCGCCCCCGCCCGCCGCAGCGCCGTGCTCCTGGTCGGCATGTCGGCCGGGGAGGCCGTGCGCCGTGACGAACTTCTCCGCACGGCCGCCTCGCACCGGGCCTCGATCGCGTTCCTGCAGCAGGCGGACCCCTCCCTGTCGGCCGAGCTGACCAGGCTGGCCGACGCGGGCGCCGCGACCGTGGTCGTGATCGGCGTCCGCCTCGCGGCGTCCGGCCCCGCCCAGTCCTGGCTGCGGCGGATCGCCGCGTACTGGTGGCGCGAACGCGCGGGCCACCGCCCCGAACTCCTCGTCGCGACCCGCCTCGCCGACTCGCCGGACGCGGTCGCCACCGTGGCCGCGGCGACGAAGGCCATCACCGGCGAGGAGCCCGGCCTCACCTCCGCGGCCTGGGAGGACGTCCCCGGTCACCGGCACCAGGTCCTGGTGTGCCGCGGCCCGCGTTGCACGGCCAAGGGCGCGGAGGAGGGGCTACGCGCCCTGGTACAGAAGCTGACCGAACAGGGCCTCGGCGACGACGACGTGCTCGTCACCCAGACGGGGTGCCAGTTCCCCTGCAACCAGGCCCCCGTCGTCAGCGTCCAGCCGGACGACATCTGGTACGGGAGGATCGACCCGGCCGCCGCCGGCCGCATCGTCACCGAACACCTCGCCGACGGCCGACCGGTGGAGTCCCACCGGCTCCCCCGCCACAAGAGGGAGCAGGCGGACCACCACGGCTGATCGCGATCACCAGGATCGGGGCGAACTCCATGACCGGCTCACCGCGATCCACCCGCGCCGACCTGCGCAGCCAGGCAGACGGCGGCGCGGAGGGGCTCACGCGATCGGGGACCGCCAGTGCGCGGTGGAGCTGACGACGACGATGCCGACGCCGCCGTGCCGCTGACCGGGTTCGCCGGCGAGGCGGGCGATGGCCTCGGCGTCGGTGACGCGCCGGCGGTCGCGGCCGGTGAGCCGGACGAGAACCGCCCCGCTCCACCCGTCCCCGCCGTGCTGCCGAGCACCGGCCGCCGTTACGGGGCGGGCGGTACCCGCGTCCTGCCGATCAGTGACACCGTCCCGTGTCACCGGGCCGCGGATCCGATCGGCCGCTAGCGTCGGCGGCATGAGAATCCTGGTCACCGGCGGCGCCGGCTTCATCGGCGCCGCCGTGGTACGAGCCCTGGTCGCGGCCGGACACCGCGTGCGTGTCCTGGACGCCCTGCTGCCCGCGGTCCATCCGACCGGGAGGGCGCCCGCGCTGCCCGCGGATGCCGACTTCCGGCGCGGTGACGTCCGGGACGCGGCGACCGTCGAGGAGGCGCTCGCCGGGGTGGACGCGGTCTGTCACCAGGCGGCGATGGTCGGCCTGGGACTGGACCTCCAGGACGCACCGCAGTACGTCGGCTGCAACGACCTCGGTACGGCGGTGGTGCTGGCCGCGATGGTGCGGACCGGCGTCCGGCGGCTGGTCCTGGCCGGATCCATGGTGGTCTACGGGGAAGGGCGCTACCACTGTGCGAAGCACGGCGAGGTGGCACCGGGGCCGCGGCGGCCCGCCGATCTGGACGCCGGACGGTTCGAGCCGCCCTGCCCGGTCTGCGGTGCCCCCCTGCGGCCGGGCCTGGTCGCGGAGAGCGCACCGGCCGATCCGCGCAGCGTCTACGCGGTGACCAAGCTCGGGCAGGAACACCTCTGCGCTGCCTGGGCACGTGTCTGCGGAGGAACCCTGCTGACGCTGCGTTACCACAACGTGTACGGCCCCGGGATGCCGCGCGACACCCCGTACGCGGGGGTGGCGTCGCTCTTCCGGTCGGCCCTCGCCCGGGGCGAGGCGCCCCGGGTCTTCGAGGACGGCGGCCAGCGCCGGGACTTCGTCCACGTCGACGACGTCGCCGCCGCGAACCTCGCGGCGCTGGCGGCCGTGGGTGACCGGCCGCCGGGCAGCGTCCGGGCGTACAACGTGGGCAGCGGCGAGGTGCGCACCGTCGGTGAGATGGCGGCCACGCTGGCTTCGGCCTACGGCGGTCCGGCGCCGACGGTGACGGGCGAGTACCGGCTCGGCGACGTGCGGCACGTCACCGCCGACTCGAACCGGCTGCGCGCCGAGCTGGACTGGCTGCCTCGTGTGCCGTTCGACCAGGGCATGGCGGACTTCGCCGCCGCACCGCTGCGGGTCTGAGGCCGGCTCCGGCGGGCGGCAGGGCGTTCCCCGGGCAGCAACCGTCCGTCACGCTGTCCACGCGGTCACGCCCGGGTGGCCACGACGGTGCCCGGGTGGGCCGTCGGCGGGACGTTCGGCTTCCGCGAGGAAGCGGCACCACCATCCCGGGCCGGCACACCCTTAGCGTGGGCGGCGTGACCTCCGTTACCCCTCGTTCATCCGGTGTCGACGTCATCCTGCCCTGCCTCGACGAGGCCGAGGCACTGCCCTGGGTGCTCGGGCGCGTCCCTCCGGGCTGGCGGGCGATCGTCGTGGACAACGGTTCGCAGGACGGCTCGGCCGAAGTCGCCCGATCGCTGGGAGCGACCGTGGTCGAGGAGTTCCGGCGCGGATTCGGCGCCGCCTGTCATGCCGGGCTCCTCGCCGCCACCGCCGAGCTGGTCTGCTTCCTCGACTGCGACGGCTCGCTCGATCCCGCCCAACTGCCCCGGGTCACCACTCCGGTGACCGAGGGCCAGGCAGACCTGGTCCTCGGCCGCCGTCGGCCGGTGACCATGAACGCCTGGCCCGCGCACGCGCGGCTCGCCAACACCGTGCTGGCCCGCCGGCTGCGGGCGCGCACCGGCGCCCCGCTGCACGACCTGGGCCCGATGCGGGCCGCCCGACGGGAACGCCTGCTGGCGCTGGGTCTGGGCGACCGCCGCTCGGGGTACCCGCTGGAGATGGTGCTCGCCGCCTCGGCCGCCGGGATGCGGATCATCGAGACGCCGGTCGACTACCTGCCGCGCGCGGGCCGGTCGAAGGTCACCGGCACGGTGCGCGGCACCAGGCAGGCGGTCCGGGACATGCGGGCCGTGCTGGCCGCCCCGCCGCCCACCCTGCTGGTCATCGCCAAATCGCCCGTACCGGGCCGGGTGAAGACCAGGCTCGTCCCGGCATGCACGCCCCGGCAGGCGGCGGCACTGGCCGAGGCCGCGCTGTCCGACACACTGCACACCCTGTCGACCGTACCGGCCGGGCGGCGCCTGCTGGTCCTGGACGGCGAACCGGGCGGCTGGCTGCCGCCGGGGTGGCACGTGCTTCCGCAGAGCGGCGGCGGGCTGGATGTGCGGCTGGCGGCGGCCTTCGGGCACGCGGCCCGGCTGGCCCCGGACGCGCCCGCGCTGCTGGTGGGCATGGACACTCCGCAGCTGAACGCGGCCACCCTCGCCGAGCCGCTCTCACCGATGGGCCGGGCCGGGGCGGACGCCTGGTTCGGGCCCGCGTCGGACGGCGGTTTCTGGGCTCTCGGCCTGGCCCGGCCGACCGAGGACCTCGCCCGCCGGCTCCTCCTGGGGGTGCCGATGTCGGCCCCGGACACCGGGCAGGTACTCCTCGACCGGCTCGGGACGGCTGGCCTGACGGTGCACACCCTGCCCGAAGCCACCGATGTGGACACCATCGAGGACGCCCGGCTGGTCGCCTCCCAGGCGCCGCGGAGCCGGTTCGCCGCCAGCCTGCGATCCTTCCGGGCAGCCCCCGAGGTGGCGGGTTGACAGGCACCTCGACGGCATGGATCGACGACCCGTTCGCCGACGCCGTCCGCACCGGACGCGGTCCGCTGTGGCTGCGCGACGCCGACGGGCGCCGGATCCCGCTCGACATCGAGCGCTGGTGCGCACCGGCCGCCGGCGGCGACCACAGCCTCCTGATGCGCTGCTTCCACCTGTCCGCGCCGGTCGTGGACCTCGGCTGCGGGCCCGGCCGCCTGGTCGCCGCGCTCCTCGCTGTGGGTGTCCCGGCGCTCGGTGTGGATGTCACACCCGCGGCCGTCACCCGCACCCTGCGGATCGGCGGTGCGGCCCTGTGCCGGTCGGTGTTCGACCGGCTTCCCGCCGAGGGCCGCTGGGGCGCGGCCCTGCTGGCGGACGGCAACCTAGGAATCGGAGGGAACCCCGAGGCCCTGCTGCGGCGCGCGGCCGAGCTGATCGCGCCGGACGGGCTGCTGCTGACGGAGGTCGAGCCGCGCGAGGTCGACGAGCGCGTCACCGTCCGGGTCGAGGGCCTGGACGGGCGACTCGGGCCGCCCTTCGCCTGGGCGCGCCCAGGACCTCTCTTTCGGATCACGCCGGGCGGTCGCCGCCGGAGCACGCACCTCGCCGACTTGTCGTCCGTCGCCGATGCTCCGCATGGACTCCCTCCTCCGCGCCGCCGATGCACGCACTCCAACGACGCCCGCTTGTCCGACGTGATCCGAAAGAGAGGCCCTAGGGGCCAGGGCCGCCGTGCGGCGGGCCTGCGGTGCCGGGCTCGTCGAGGCGGAACGGTGGACCTCCCACGGCCGGCACTTCCTCGCCCTGCGCAGGTGCGACGCACCCGCCCGCTGAGACCGTCCGCCACCCCGACGGCAGCGGGTCCGGGTCCGCCGGCACCGGCGGCTCGACCGGGACGGCCGCGGCCCCGCCAGGGTCGGCCGCCATCGCGTCAGAGGTCCGCCGGTTGCCGGCCCCCGCCACCGCGGCTGCCCGCCCCACCCGGTACCGGCGCAGCAACGGGACCAGGAGGACGACGCACAGGGCCGTCCCGTAGGCGAGTCGCTGTGCCTCCTGGCCCGCCGTCAGGTAGAGCGCCTGTCCGGCGGCCGGGACGGCCAGCCACTCCCAGCGGCCGTCGAGCGCCACCAACGCGACCACCAGGAGCCCGTACCACGGGTAGGTGGGCGAGACCAGCAACAGCGCCGTACCCGTCACCAGGAGCGCTCCGGCCCACGGCCGGCACCGGTCGCCGCGCCGGAGGACCCGGACCACCACCGCTGCCAGGACGAGCGCCGCCGCCCACGGCGCAAGGCGGTCGGACAGCACCAGCCGCAGCAACCCGAACCGGTCGATGTGGCCCTGCTCGTAGCCCTCCTCCTTCAGGTAGCCCGGCAGGTAGCCCAGGACCGAGGTGCCCGAGACCACGACGTACGGGAGGTAGGACAGGGCGAAAGCGCCGAGCGCCGATCCGACCAGCAGGACGTGCTTCCGAGACGGACGCCCGGCCGGCAGGCCCGACAGCGCGCCGGGGAGGACCAGGGCCGGCAGCAACTTGGCCGCGACCGCGCCGCCCAGGAGGAGCCCCCCTCGCACGGCCCTCCCGCGCGCCGCGCAGCCGAGCCCGGCGACCGTCAGCAGGGCTCCGAGCGTGTCCACGTGCGCGTCGTTGACCGCCCACACGGCCACGCCGGGGAACCACCCCCACAGCGCGGCCCGCCGCTGTTCCCGCCCCACCCTCAGCAGCAGGGCGGTCGTCGCCACCGCCAGCACCGCGCCGCCGGCCTGCATCCCGCGGACCCCACCGCCGAACGGGTGCACCACGGCGAACCAGGCCTGCGCCACCGGAGGATAGACGGTGTGCACAGCCGGGCGGTTGATCCGGGTGCAGTCCCCGGCGGTGGTGCGCCGCTCGTCCCAGCCCGTGCAGCCGTCACCCGCCGGGAAGAGTCCCGGATCACGCAGCCGGGCGAGCACCGGATCGTCCGGGGTGTGGGCGTAGGGCGAGATCCCGGCGGCCTGGACCCGGCCGTCCCAGACGTAGCGGTAGGCGTCGTCGCTGGTGCGCGGCGGAGCCAGCAGTCCGACGGCGGCGACGGCCGCGCTGCCGGCCAGGACCAGCGGCGCGACCCGTCGGCCGGGCACCCCGCGCAGCAGCAGCACCGCGACCGCGAAGAGGGCCGCGTCGAGGAGGTACCAACCGGGGAGCGGTACGGAGCCGTCGTCGGTGACGGTCAGCGCCAGAGCGGTGACCAGGGCCGCGAGCGCGAGGGCGCAGGACGGAACGGTACGGTCGATCACGCTGCCCACCCTCCCACCGGCGAAGCCTCGCAGCCCCGGTGGCGAGGCCGCCGTTCGGGTTCCGTCGGCGCGTCGAAAGCCACGGGGGGGGGGACGTGCCGGGGTGCTTCGACGGACGGGTGGGATGCGATTCCCGGCGCCCTGGCCGCCCGCCACCACCACCCGCCGCCGCCACCCGCTCCCCGCCGTTCCTGCGCCGGGGCGGGCCGTCAGACGCCGGGTACCCCGGGAAGACCGGTCGTGAGACCGTCCAAGGCGTGCGGGCAGGGGCACTCACGCACCAGCGGCAGCCGTTCCACCGCCTTGAACAGCACGGTCCGCAGTCGGTCGACGTTGCGGGCGAACTCCTTCAGCACCTCACCGTGGGTGACGCCCGCACCGCGTTCCACCCCGGCGTCGAGATCCGTGACCAGGGCCAGTGAGGTGTAGCAGAGCCCGAGTTCACGGGCGAGTACGGCCTCCGGATGTCCCGTCATGCCGACCACCGACCAGCCGTTGCCCGTGAACCAGCGGGACTCGGCGCGGGTGGAGAAGCGCGGGCCCTCGATCACCACCAGCGTGCCGCCGTCCACCGGCGCCCAGGCCGCCTCCCGGGCGGCCCCCAGCACCGCCTCCCGCCCCGCCGGGCAGTACGGGTCGGCCATGGACACGTGCACCACCTCCGGCACCACGCCGTCCGGCAGCGGCAGGCCGTCGTAGAAGGTCTGCGGGCGCCCCGAGGTCCGGTCCACGAACTGGTCGGGCACCAGCAGCGTGCCCGGCCCGTACTCCGGGCGCAGCCCGCCCACCGCGCAGGGCGCGACCACCGTCCGCACGCCCAGCGTGTGCAGCGCCCACAGGTTCGCGCGGTAGTTGATCCGGTGCGGGGGAAGCCGGTGGCCGCGCCCGTGCCGGGGCAGGAACGCGACCCGGCGGCCGGCCACCTCTCCCAGGAACACCCGGTCGCTCGGTTCGCCGTACGGGGTCTCCACCCGCACCTCGGTCACGTCGTCCAGCAACTCGTAGAGCCCGGAGCCGCCGATGACGCCCACCTCGGCGCTCAACAGGACGTCCTGGTCGACCGTCATCCCGGTCCACCTCTCTTCTCGGGAACAACCTCCCGGCAACTGTAGGAACGGACCGTGCCGGAACCCGGACGCCATGCCTGACGCATCACGAAGGTTCCCGCACCGCGGGCTGGACGGCGGTCGAACAGCGAGCACCCGGGAGGCGCATCCTCGCGGCCGGTCCCGGCGCCTACTCGGGTTCTGCCACCGCCGGCTCGCGGCGGGGTCCGCCCGGCCGCCGCCGGACCGTCGCGGCGAGCAGGCAGAGCGCCGAACAGGCGAAGAACGCCGCGGTCAGCAGCAGCCAGCGTCGGAGAAAGACCTCGGGATCCAGGCCGGTGGCCGAGTGGTAGCCGGGGACACGGCGCAGGACGAGCGGGTACCAGACGACCAGCAGCAGCAGCGAGAGGAAGGCGGGGACACGGACGTAGTTGACCGCCGGCGTCCGGTGCGTCCCGCTCACCGGAGCCCCGCGGACGCCGGTCAGGGCCTGGGCGGCCCGGTCGGTGAGCGTGTAGAGCGGCAGCAGGACCAGGTCGTGGAGCAGCGCGGCCCCGACGAACCAGATCGCGACCCCGAGCGGATCGCCCTCGAGGAGGCGGATCCCGGCGTACAGGGCCAGGGCGAAGGAGCACACGACGAGGAGCAGGTGCAGGGGGGAGGCACCGTAGCGCTCGCGGAATCCGCCGAGGCGGGTCATCCGGTGGCTCCGAAGGTGAGACGGGTGACCCATTTGGTGTTGTGGACACCAGGGTTGGCGGGAACGATGATCCGGGCCGGGTAGCCGTGGTCGGGCGAGAGGTCGGCGCCGTTGACGCGCAGGGCCAGCAGGGACCGGGCGTCGCGGACCTGGTTGTCGCGCAGGACGGTGGAGCTGAAGGACCCGCCGCGCTGGACGGACTCCACGAAGACGTCCGGTGGGCCGTCGGTCAGGCCGACGAGCGCGGCCAGGTCGGTCAACCGGACGCCGGTCCAGTCCTGGTCGGGGGTGGACCATCCCTCGACGCAGGCGATGGGCAGGGCCGCGGTGGTCTGCGGCAGGCGCCTCAGCTGGTCCAGGGTGAGGACGGCTTCGCGGCCGGGGCCGCGGACGGTCAGGCGCCAGTCGGGGCCGATGTCGGCGGGGCGGATGCCGACGTCGGCGGCGGTCTTGTTGATCTGGAAACCGTTCGGGCCGGTGCCGGGCTCCTGGCCGTGCGGGGCGAGCAGCGCGGTCCTGCGCCACCATCCGCCGATGCTCTGGCCGACCGTCACCGCGAACAGCGTCAGGGAGCCCGCACCGACCACGGCGAGGGCTCCGCGCCGGGAGACGGTCGCGGGGGCGGGACTCGGGGAGACCAGGCCGGTGGCGTCGAGCGGCTCGGGCAGCGTGTCGGCGGCGCCCGTGCGCAGTTCGGTGCGCAGGCGTCGGCCGCGCACCGCCCGGACCGCGACCGGGATGCGGAACACCACGTGGACGACGAAGGCGCCGATGAAGACCCACGCGCCGTAGAAGTGCAGGGTGTAGAAGGAGCCGGGGAAGATGTAGTGCAACTGGATGTTGAGGACGCCTGTGGCGAACTCGAACAGTGCGCCGCCGACCAGGAGCAGCAGCGACAGGCGCTCGACCGCCTGGGCGGGCGAGCGGAGCGGGGGCCAGGAGAAGAGCCTGGGGATGACCGACCAGAGCTTGGCCAGCAGGACCGGGATCAGCACGACGCCGAGGGTCACGTGGATCCCCTGGTTCAGCCGGTAGAGCCAGCTGGGACTGGTCGGCCAGGAGAAGAGGTAAAAGCCGAGCCGGCCCTTGTCCGGCGTCTGGTCGTTGACCGCGGCGAGGTCGGGATTGTAGGCGGCGTAGGACAGCAGCCCGGTCACGAACATCACCGTGATCCCGAACAGCAGTACCAGGCCGAACACCGAGGTGATCCAGGGGCCGCGCAAGGGGCTGCGCCAGAACTCCGGGCGCGCGGGCCCGGGTGGCGGTCCTCCGGCGAGCGCGGCGTGCAGGCGGGAGCCCCTGGGCCGGGGAGCTGTGCGCGTCAGCGCGCGGGGGGCCGGCCGTCGTCCTTCCACGGTGTGGCCGCGTGACGGCTCCGGAGGCTGGTCGGGCCGCGGCGGCGACGGTGGGGGTCCGGCGGCCGGCTCGCCCGCGGAGGGCTGCGGTGCCGGAACCGGCCCGGGCTCCCGCTCGGGGCCGGGTGGGGGGTGACGGGGCCCGTCGGCGTCGTCGTCGTGAGCGTTCAGGGTGGCGCTCCTTCGCGGATGCGCGCGGAGGCGGAACGGCCGCGCTGACACGACCGTATGCCGCGGATCACCCGTGGTCCGGCAATCGGCCCATGACGGATTTCGGGTCGTCGTCGGCAGCGAGGGAGCGCCCTGCGACTCGAGTCCCCTCGTCACGGATGTCGACGGCCTGCACGCCGCTGCCGGGATCACCGGGCGCGAGGATCCGCACGCCCTGCGCGCCACGGCGCAGCCACCACGACAGCCGGCCCACCGGAGTCCTCGCGGGGCGGCCCTGCCGGCCACGGTCTCCTGACCGGGGGGCCTCCGACCCGGGGACACCAGCCGGCGGCCCGGGTCGGATGCGCCCTGCACCCTGTCGTCGCCTCGGGGCGACGGTTCAGTAGAGGCCCTCGGGGGACGAACTGGTGGTCTGGAGGGGGCGGACGTTGGCGACGCCGTCGGTGGGCCAGCGGTCGGTCGGGTGACGGAGGGCTTGGTCGCGTTCCAGGATGTTGGGGAGGAAGAGGTCCTCGTGGAGGACGGTGAGCCGTACCTGGCCGACCGTGCCGGGGGGGACCGGGGTCGAGGAGTCGGCCTTGTCGACCACCGCCATGGTGACCTGCGGGTAGTTCGGGACGTAGCTGATCAGCTCGCCGTCCCGCTCGATGTCCAGGCAGGCGGCGTTGCCGAAGGTGTTGCCGTAGGTCAGTCCGCAGATCCCGCCCTGCAGGGCGGTGGTGAAGGTCCGGTACATGTCGGCGCTGATCTGGGTGCCGCTCAGGCGTACGCCGTCGAGGGCGGCGACCAGTTCGGGCCGGTGCTGGCGGAGGGCCTGGAAGAGGGCCGGGGTGGTGTTGAGGTAGTGGACCCGGCCCTGCTTGAGGACGTCGGTGATCTGCTCCAGCAGGTGGGTGGTGTAGTCGCTGACCTCGGCCAGTCGTCCCGCCCGGATGAGGCGCTTCACCCACCGGGGGTCCATGTCCACGGCGTAGACCTGGCCGGCGTGGAGCTCGGAGACCTCCCGGACGCCGTTCCCGATCAGGTGCGGTCCGGTGGGGGTGGCCTGCAGCCAGGTGCGGCCCGGTGCGAAGCCTTCCCTGACGAAGGACCAGCGGCGCCAGAGCGCCCGGTGCAGCAGCATGTCGGGGGTGTAGAACGCCCGGCAGGGGGTGCCGGTGGTGCCTCCGCTGTCCCAGACCCGCCCGGCGAGCGGCCTGGGCACCGACAGCGGGACGAGGTCCGCGGGGTCCTCCGTGCGCAGCCGGTCGAGCGGGAACGGGCCGAAGGCACCGAGCTGGTCGTAACGGGTGATGTCGCGGGGGTCGAAGTCCAGCCGGGGGGCTTGCCCGAGCCAGTAGGGGCTTCCGGACACCGGGTCGAAGTGCCGTCGGACCACGGTGCGGGTCCACTCGTCGAGGTCGGTGTCCAGCCATCGCGCGATCTGGGCGTCCGGGTCGGCGCGGGTGGCGGCGGTCACGGCAGGGCCGGGGCGCCGGAGAGGTCGATGCCGAGGTCGTAGGCGGTGGTCAGGGCCTGCTCGATGTGCTCGGGCTGCTCGATGTGCACCACCGGGAAGGGGAACGCGAGGATGCCCTCGGGGATCGAGGGGCCCATCACCAGCCCGAGCTGTACGCCCTGCTCCTTCATCCCGGCGTAGACGTCGACCAGGCTGATCGGGTCCGTGGAGTTGCGCTGGAAGAGGTCCCTGACGTCGGCCGCCGTGCGCAGGACCTTGGGCTCCAGGCAGGACAGCAGGGGGATTTCGGGGGCGGTGAAGGGGATCGCGTCGATGCGCGGGGCCATGAAGTCACGGTAGGGCCGGCGCAGCGGGGTGTGGACGGCGATGGTGCGTCCGGGGAGCGGTACGACCGTTCCCGGCGGGGCCTCGGCGGCGAGCAGGCCGAGTGCTTCGGCATGGCCGGCGAGCATCATGATGCGCTGGGTGCCGTCGGCCGTGGGGCCGAAGTCGCCTGCCAGGTAGATGCCGGGGACGTTCTCGCCGGGGTGGGAGGGGGCGCCTTCGGCGAGGGAGCCGAAGGCGATGGCGATCCCCTGCTGCGGGTCTTCGGCGGGCGGTTCCGGGGTGTCGCGGGAGCCGGCCAGCATCTCGAACAGTTCCCGTCGCCCCAGCGATCCGGCGAGGCAGCTGGCGGTCATCGCGCCGAGGCTGAGGCCGCCGATGGCCGCGGGCCGCAGGTTGAACGAGGCGAGTACGTCGTGCACGCCGATCGCGAGGGCGGCTTCGCGGACCGTGCCGACGCTCTGGCGCTCCTCCTGGGCGGTCGGGAGGTCTTCCTCCAGGATCTGTCCGACCGTCAGCCCGGTCCATGCGGAGACTTGCTCGTACCAGCCCCGCACGACCTCGTAGGCCCGGTAGAGCTCCAGGCCGTGCGGCTCGGTCCCGACGCCGCCGCCGAACAGGTACCCCAAACTCATGACAGCTCCTGTGAATCGGTGTGAAAGGAGGGGACGGTGGTGCAGCCCATGCGTAGTGCGGCAGAAACGGGCCCGGCAGCACAATGCCGCAGAATCCGGTGTTCGACCGGACGCCGGGAACCCGTCTCGTGGCGCGACATCGATGCGATATCCGGGTCCGGGAGAATATCCGACAGCACACCGGCGGAATGCGTTTCCGCCTTCGGAAAGGACTTCTGTGCGGCCCGTCCTCCGGGAGGCGGCTTACGGGGGGAGATCAGGGAAATGTGCGCTCCGCCCTCTTCTGGGACTCAAGGAATTCCGGGAGAACGCGTGGTGGCCATGCCCCGACGCTCAGCACACCGAGGGAGTGCGCCCGGGATACCAGGGCGGGCCGGTTCGCGGCCTGGAAATGGCGCATCATCAGCCCGATGCGGTACTCGATGCCCTGCCGGCTCAGGTAGAGCGATGCCGCCAGCCGTGCGGTCGAGGTGCCGATCGCGACGCCTTCCAGGATGCGGACGTCCACGGCGGTCAGCCGCCGGACGCCAGGGCCGCCGGCAGGGCCCCCGCCCTCCGGCGGGGCGTCGTCGGCGGGCTCGGACCGCGGCGGCGGCGCGGGCTCGATCTCCTCAGTGGTCGCTGACGCTGTCACTCCTCCGTCCCCCCTTTCCTGTCGTCCGTGGTCTCAGGTGCGCAGCGCGCCGGCGAGGTGGTCGCGGAGCATGCCGGTCACCTCGTTCGCCCGGCTGCTGAGGTAGAAGTGCCCGCCGGGGAAGACCTTGAGGTCGAACGCCGCCGTCGTGCGGTCGCGCCAGCTCCCGGCCTCGGGGACCGGCGTCCAGGGGTCCCGGTCCCCGACCACGGCGGTGACCGGGCAGGTGACCGCGGCGTCGTGGTCGGCCCGGTAGGCCCCCAGGGCCCGGTAGTCGCCGCGCAGCGCGGGCAGCACCATCCCCAGCAGTTCGTCGTCCTCCAGGAGCCGGGCGTCGGTGCCGCTCATGGCCCTGACCTCGGCCACGATGCCCTCGTCGTCGAGCGGGTGGGAAGGCTCGGGCCCGTCCGCGGACGGCCCCTTGCGGCCGGAGACGAAGAGGTGGTCGATCCGACCGCCCGCGCGCTCGATCCGCCGGGCCACCTCGAAGGCGACGAGCGCGCCCATGCTG
This sequence comes from Kitasatospora sp. NPDC004723, assembly GCF_040609255.1. Taxonomy (NCBI): domain Bacteria; kingdom Bacillati; phylum Actinomycetota; class Actinomycetes; order Kitasatosporales; family Streptomycetaceae; genus Kitasatospora; species Kitasatospora sp. NPDC004723. The sequence goes on from NZ_JBEXJT010000004.1 coordinate 185,135, forward strand.
TGCCCGAAGAGAGTCAGGGGGAGGTCGTCCCAGCGGCGCAGCGCTTCGGACACCTCGTCGGCCATGCGGTGCAGGTCCTGGACGCCGGGTTCCTCCCGGCGGTCCTGCCTGCCGGGGTACTGCACGGCCAGGACGTCGACCGGGCCGCACAGTGCGGCGGACACCGGGAAGTAGAAACTCGCCGAGCCGCCGGCGTGCGGAAAGCAGACCAGTCGGCGCGTGGCCGTCGGCGAGGGATGGAAGCGACGGCACCACCGGTCGCTGTCCAAGGAGAGGGAGGTCATGTCGGCCTTTCATTCCTTTCTCGAAATCCGCGCGGTGCCGGCGGGCGGGGTGTGGTGAGCACGTGGGACATCCGCGGCACCGGTGGGCCGGCTGGCACTTTCCAATACGGGGAGATCCGCTCCACGGCGATCGGCGAGCCACGGGCACGGCATATGACAGCCTGCCATGCCCGTCGGAATGTCAGCAAGTACGCATCGGAGCGCATCCCGGCCCACTCATGTCCGGGTTCAATTCCGGCCGATACTTCGGCAAATGGTGAGAACGTCGCAGTGCGGAGCAATCCTGTGGGATCCACTCGGCTCCGACTCGGCGGCAACGGTCCGGCCGGACCGCGCACCGCGGCCCGGTCGAGGAGGCGGGGGCGCCTCAGGGCAAGGCCGTACGCCGTCAGCGACCTCCGTGTCGCCCCTCCGGAGCACACGCCGGGATGGGCGGCCCGGTCCCGGCTGCCGTGATGGTGCCGCGCAGCGTAAACCCGGCATGAACACAAGACCTGCGCTCTAGGAATACATCTAGATACGACGGGACCGCGTTGACCCGCACATGGCCACCCAAGACGCTGGAGGCAGTCTTGCCCACCGGTCGTGCGATCAAGAGGACTCCCGTTGAACTTCCTGTTGCTGGGCCCGCTCTCCGTCCGGTTGAACGCGCGTGAGGTGCACGTGTCGGCGCCGAGGCAGCGCGTGGTCCTGGCGGCGCTCCTCCTCAACGCCAACCGGGTGATCTCGGTCGACCGGATCGCCGAGTACGTCTGGGACGACGCGCCGCCGCCGAGTGCCGCCGCGACCGTCCGCACCTATGTGATGCGCCTGCGGCAGTCACTGGGGGAGCACGCCTCCGCCCGGATCCTCACCCGGGCGCCCGGATACCTCCTCGAACTCGGCGAGCACGAGAGCGATCTCGGGCAGTTCACGGCCCACCGCCGGCGCGCGGCGGAGCTGGCCGACCGCGGAGACCTGGAGGGCTCCTCCGCCGAGCTGGCCGGGGCGCTCGCCCTGTGGCGCGAGGAGCCGCTGGCGGACATCCCGTCGCGGACGCTGCGCGATGTGGAGGGCCGCTACCTCCAGGAGCTTCGCCTGCAGACCATGGAGCTGCGGTTCGACGCGGAGCTGGCGCTGCTGCGGCACGCCGAGGTCGTGCCGGAACTGGTGCGGCTGGTGCGGAAGCACCCCATGCGGGAGGCCCTGGTGGGCAAGCTGATGCTGGCGCTGTTCCGCTCGGGACGGCAGTCGGAGGCCCTGGACCTCTACCGGCGCACCCGGGTGCTGCTCGTCGAGCAGCTCGGCGCCGAGCCGGGCGCCGATCTGCGCGAGATCCACCGGAACATCCTCTCGGCCCACGACCGGCCCCGGCCGCCCGACCGGCTGGAGCAGCCCGCGACGGCCCCGGAGGCGGCCGTCGCGACGGCGCCGGCCGCGGTCCGGGAAAGGTCCTGCTGGCCGAGTCCGGCGCAGCTCCCCTCGGTGCCGCTGCCGCTGTCGGCCCGCTCCGGTGCGCTGGCGCGGCTGCAGCACTTCCTCACGACCGGCACGATGCCCGCGGGCATGGTGGCGACGGCGGTGGTGACCGGCCGGGGCGGTGTCGGCAAGAGCGCGCTGGCCCTGCACGCGGCGCACGCCGTGCGCGGTTCCTCGGTGCACGGCCAGCTCTACGCGGATCTCGGCGGAGCTGGGCGGCCGCTGACCGCCCGGGCGGTGCTGCCGCGGTTCCTGGCGGACCTCGGTGTGCCCCGGGACGAGGTACCCGAGGAGGAGCCGGAGCAGGAGAGCCTCTACCGCTCGCTCACCGCGGGCCGCCGTCTGCTGGTGGTACTCGACAACGTCTCCAGCACCGCGCAGGTGCGGCCGCTGATACCGGGCAGCGGGGGCAGCAGGCTGCTGGTGACCAGTAGACGGCGGCTGGCCGATCTGGAGGGGGCGCGCACCCTTCTGCTCGACCCGCTGGACGAGGCCGGATCGCTGGAACTGCTGGGCAGCATCGTCGGCCCGGCCAGGGTCGGTGCCGAGCCGCGGGCGGCCCGTTCGGTGCTGACGGTCTGCGCGGGCCTGCCGCTGGCGATCCGGATCGCCGGGACCCGGCTGCTGGAGCGCCCGCACTGGAGCATCGGGCACTTCGCCCGACGGCTCACGGAGGCCCCGCGGCTGCTGGACGAACTGTGCGCGGGCGACAACGGTGTCCGGCCCTGCCTCGACGCCGACCACGCCGGGCTCCGGCGGACGGCTCCGGCCGGGGTCGACCCGGCCGAGGCGTTCACCGCGCTGGGGGCTGCCGGAGCGTGTTCGGTCTCCAGCAGTAGGGCCGCGGTGATGTTCGGCTGCTCCGAGACGCAGGCCGAGGAGGCCCTGGACGCCCTGGTCGAGGCGAATCTGCTGGGTGCGCCGCTGGGGGGCCGCTACCGGCTGGACGCACTGCTGCGGGCGTACGCCCGTGAGCGGGCCGAGGCGGTCGCCGTACAGCAGCACGGTCACCCGTACATGCGCGCCGGGTGACCGTCCCGGCGGCCCGGCGACGGACACCCGGCGCCTGATCCCCCTTCGCCCCGATCCTTTCCGCCCCGATCTCCTTCGCCCCGATCTCCTTCGCCCCGATCTCCTTCGCCCCGATCTCCTTCGACCCGATCTCCTTCGAGAGGACCCCCTCGCCATGGCCGACCAGACAGCAGCCACCCCCGCCCTGCTCGCCTACGTCCGGGAGGTCTCCCTCCGTGACGACGATCTGCTCAGGGAGCTGCGGGAGACCACCGCGGACCTGCCGGGCGGCACCGCCATGCAGGTGATGGCGGAGGAGGGCCAACTGCTGGCCCTGCTGGTCGGGTTGACGGGGGCGCGGGCGGTGCTGGAGATCGGCACCTTCACCGGCTACAGCACCCTGTGCATGGCCCGCGCGCTCCCCGCCGACGGGGTGCTGGTGTCCTGTGACATCGACGACCGGTGGCCGGCCGTCGGCGCCGACTTCTGGAAGCGGGACGGGGTCGACTCGCGGATCGACCTGCGGATCGGCGATGCCGCCGCAACCCTGGACGCACTGCTGGCGGAACGCGGGCCGGAGAGCTTCGACCTGGTGTTCATCGACGCGGACAAGGCCAACTACGTCCGCTACTACGAGACTTCGCTGGCCCTGCTGCGCGCCGGCGGCCTGATCGTGGTCGACAACACCCTCTTCTTCGGCCGGGTCGCCGATCCAGCCGCCACGGACCCGGAGACCGCCGGGGTCCGGGCATTGAACCGGCTGCTGCACGAGGACCCCCGGGTGGAGCTGTCGCTGCTGGTGATGGCCGACGGGATCACCCTCGTCCGCAAGCGCTGAGGGCAGCGGACCGGAGCCCGGGAGCGCCGGCCGCTGCGGCGGTCACGACGTTCCCGGGCCCCCTTCCGGCACGTTCAGGTCGGGTGCGTCCACGCTGATGACGGTGGACACCACGCGCGGGCCGGGGACCAGGTGCAGGCGCTGGAGTCCGGTGTCCTCCGCAGCCGGTGCGAGGACGGCGGCGCACGGGCACGGGGCTTCGTCCAGGCCCTCGAAGCCCGCGAACCGGTAGGCGATCTCCATCATCCGGTTGCGTTCGGTCGCCCGGAAGTCGGCGACCAGGTGGACTCCGGACCGGGCGGCGGCGTCGGCCAGCCAGTTCAGCAGGGTCGCGCCGGCGCCGTAGGCGACGACCCGGCAGGAGGTGGCGAGCAGCTTGAGGTGCCACAGGCCCGGGCGCCGCTCCAGCAGCAGGACGCCGACCGCGCCGTGCGGGCCGAACCGGTCGGTGAGGGTGACCACCAGGACCTCGTGCCGGGGGTCGGTGATCAGGCCGCGCAGCACCGCGTCCGGGTAGTGCACCCCGGTCGCGTTCATCTGGCTGGTGCGCAGGGTGAGTTCCTCGACCCGGGACAGCTCCTCGCCGGTGGCCCGGCCGATGCGCATCCGCAGGTCCAGGGAGCGCAGGAACTCCTCGTCGGAGCCGGGGGCGGCCGCCCGCTCGGCCTCGCGGCGGAAGCCCGCCTGGTACATCCGGCGGCGCCGCCGGGAGTCGACGGTGCTGGTCGCGGGGGTGAACTCGGCGAGTTCGGGAAGGGCGAGGACCTGCTCGGCCGGGTAGCACCGCACGTCGGGCAGGTGGAAGGCCACTTCGGCGCGTTCGGCGGGGCGGTCGTCGACGAAGGCGACGGTCGTGAGCGCGAAGTTCAGCCGGTCGGCGATCCGGCGCACCGACTCGGACTTGGCGCCCCACCCGATCTCCGGCAGGACGAAGTACTCGGCCACGCCGAATGCCTCCAGCCGGGCCCAGGCGTGCTCGTGGTCGTTGCGGCTGGCGACGGACTGGAGGATGCCGCGGGAGTCGAGCTCGATCACCACCTTGCGCACCTCGTCCGGCAGGTGCACCTCGCCGTCCTCCAGCAGGGTGCCCTGCCAGAGGGTGTCGTCCAGGTCCCAGACCAGGCACTTGACGGTCTCGGCCATGTCGTCCTTCCTCGTCTCGTCGGCCGCGGGCCCGCTCACGGTGCCCCCTGAGCGGAGAGGGCGTGCTGGGCCAGCATCAGCCGGCACAGCTCGTTGCTGCCCTCGATGATCTCCATCAGCTTGGCGTCCCGGTACGCCCGGGCCACCGCGTGCCCGTCCCGGGACCCGGCCGAGGCCAGGACCTGGACGGCCGTCGCCGCGCCCCGGGCGGCCTGGGTCGCGCTGACGTGCTTGGCCAGTACGGTCGCCACCACCTGGTCCGGCGACCCTTCGTCCCAGCAGCGGCTGGCGTGCTCGCAGACCCGCGCGGCCACCTGCTCGGCCGTGTAGAGGTCGGCGAGGTGCCCGGCGACCAGCTGGTGCTCCGCGAGCGGCCTGCCGAACTGCTCCCGTCCGGCGGCGTGTGCGGTGGCCGCCGCCAGACAGGCCCGCAGGATGCCCACGCACCCCCAGGCGACGGACATCCGCCCGTAGGCCAGCGCGGTCGTCACCAGCAGGGCGGGCGGCAGTCCGTGACCGCCCAGGACGCTGTCGGCCGGCAGCCGGACCCCGTCGAGGTGTACGTCCGCGTGTCCGGCCGCGCGGCAGCCGAGCGGGTCGGCGATCCGCTCGATCCGGACGCCGGGCGTGTCGGCGGGCACCACGACGGCCACCGCGCCGTCCTCGAAGCGGCCGACGATGACCAGCAGGTCGGCGTAGTGGGCGGCGGTCACCCACTTCTTGTGTCCGTCGACGACGACCGCGTCGCCGTCGCGGCGGATGGTCGTCGTCATCGCCGCGAGGTCGCTGCCGGCGCCGGGCTCGCTGAAGCCGACCGCCGCCAGTCCGCCACCGGTCAGCCGGGGGAGGTGGACGGCCGACTGCTCGGCGGTGCCCAGGCGCTGGATGGTCCATGCCGCCATGCCCTGGGAGGTCATCACGCTGCGCAACGAGCTGCACAGGCCGCCCACGTGGGCGGTGTACGCGCCGCTGTGCGTGCTGCTGAGCCCCCAGCCGCCGTACTGCTCCGGGACTTCGGCGCACAGTCGGCCCTCGGCGCCCAGTTCGCGGAGCAGGTCCAGCGGGATGAGACCGGTCCGGTCCCACTCCCCCGCCAGGTCGCCGACCCGCAGGGTGACCGAGGCCATGGCGCCGCTCAGGTCCTCACCCATGCCGGCCCCCGGCGGCGGCCACCCGGAGCCGGTCCACCAGCTCCGCCATCCGCCGCACGGTGCGGAAGTTGTCCAGCCGCAGGTCCGCGCCGCGGACGGCGATGGCGTAGGTCTTCTCCAGGTGCACCACCACCTGCATGGCGAACAGGGACGACAGGCCGCCGGCGTCGAACAGGTCGGTGTCGGCGTCCCAGGCGGTTCCGGTGCGTCCTTCCAGGAATCCCAGCAGTTCCTTCTCCAGGTCGTGGGTGTTGGGCGTGTCCGCTGTGGTCATGGCCGTCTCCTTGTCGGGGTGATCAGGTGTAGTCGTAGAAACCGCGCCCGGACTTGCGGCCCAGTCGGCCCTCGCGGACCAGCCGGAGCAGCAGTTCGGTGGGGCGGCAGCCGTCGTCGCCGGTGCGTTCGTGGAGCACGGTGAGGGAGTCGACGAGGTTGTCGATGCCGATCAGGTCCGCGGTGCGCAGCGGGCCGGTGGGGTGTCCCAGGCAGCCCTGCATCAGGGCGTCGACGTCCTCGGCGGTCGCCGTGCCCTCCTCCACGACCCGGGCCGCGTCGTTGATCATCGGGTGCAGGATGCGGCTGGTCACGAAGCCGGGTGCGTCCCGGACGACCACCGCCCGCCGCCGCAGTGCCGTGAGCAGGGCTGCCACGGCGGCCATCGCGGCGTCCCCGGTCCTGGCGCCGCGGACCACTTCGGCGGTTCCGATCAGGTAGGGCGGGTTCATGAAGTGGGTGCCGACCAGTTCCTCGGGCCGCTCCAGGGCCCCGGCCAGTTCGTCGACGGGGATGGAGGAGGTGTTGGTGATCAGCACGGTTCCGGGCCGGACCAGTCCGGAGACCTCGGACAGGACAGCGGCCTTGATCGCGGCGTTCTCGGTGACCGCCTCGACCACGGCGGTGGCTCCGGCCGCGGCCTTGAGCGAGGTGTCGGTGGCCAGGGTGCCGAGGGCCGTCCCGGCGGGCAGGGCACCCATCAGCTCGGCCAGCCGGAGTTCGCCGTCGATCAGGTCCGCGGCCCGGTCGAGCCGTTCCCGGTCGATGTCGACCAGGTGGACCGGCAGGCCGTGTCCGAGGGCGAGGACGGTGATTCCGACGCCCATCACCCCGGCTCCCAGCACGGTGAGGGCGTGTCGCGGGGGGGAATCGTCGTACGGGGCTGTGGTCAACGGGTTCTCCTTCGTCTTCACAGGTCGTCGGGGGTGCGGAGGGTGGTGCCGAGCCAGTCGGCGACGGTGTCGCCGGTGCTCGCGACATGCTGTTCCATGATCGAGAAGTGGTCTCCGGGAACGTCGACGACGGTGTCGGCACCGGCCCAGGACGAGCGCCAGTCACCGGCTTCGGCGGACGGGCGGCCGAGCGGGGTGGAAGCGCGGACCAGCAGCAGCGGGGCGCGGACCGCCGGGGGTTTCCAGTCGTCGAGCAGGCGGAAGTAGCCGCCCATCGCGGTCAGCCGGGTCCCGTCCATCGGGGCCGCCCGGTCCTCGCGGGCGAACATGCCGCCCAGCAGGACGTCGTTGAACTGGGTGATGCCCTGGTTGTCGGAGAGGTAGGTGTCCAGCAGCACCACGGCCGCCGGGCCCTCGCCGCGCCGCTCCAGCGCGGCGGCCACTCCGTGGGCGAGCGTGCCGCCGGAGGAGGAGCCGGCCAGGACGAGCGTCCGTCCGGGCAGTTCCCGGAGCAGTGTCGTCGCCTGGAAGTCCAGCAGCGCCGACATGTCGGCGGGCAGTTCCTCCTCGGGGGCGAATCCGGGGGCGTCCAGGGCGGCGACGGCATAGCGGTCCCGGAAGCGGGCGGCGAAGCGGGCGTACTGGTGGGCGCCGCCGAGGGCGACGACGGAGCCGAAGCAGACGAGTACGGGGGCGTCGGCGCGCTCGTGCAGGCGCAGCAGCCGCGGGCCGGTGCCGGCGGCCGCGAGGTCGCTGCCGCTGTGGAAGGCCGGGCGCAGGGCGGAGGCGTTCTTGAGCAGGGCGATGCCCTCGTCGATCCGGCCGAGTTCGCAGGCCCGGCGGAACAACACGCTCACCGGGTCGGTGTCGGCGGCGTCGGATGCAGCGGCTCCGGTTCCGGTTGCGGGTGCCGTTCCGGGCCGGGGGGTGTCTTCCGTCCGGGCCTCGGCGGCGAGGCGCGCCGCGAGCGCGGCGGGGGTTCCGCTGTCGAAGACGGCGGAGGGCCGCAACCGCAGTCCGGTGGCGGCGGCCAGCCGGTTGCGGAGCTCGACCGCGGTCAACGAGTCGAATCCGACGGAGAGGAAGGGCACCGTCGCGGACAGCGCCCCGGAGTCCGTGTGGCCGAGGACTTCGGCGGCCTGGGCCAGGACGAGTTCACGCAGGACCAGCTCGCGTTCCTGTGCGTCGGCGGCGGCGTCGAGCCGCTGCCGCAGCACTGCGGCAGCGGTCGGCGTCCTGTTCGCTCCGGTCGTCGCGGTCGGGCTGCGCCGGGCCAGGGAGCGCAGCATCGGGTGCACCTGGCCGTCGCCGCGCACGGTGAGGTCGAGGTGGGCCAGGACGACGGGACTCCCGTCTCCCGGCGGGGCGGCGTCCGCGGCGCACACGGTGTCCAGCAGGGCCATGGCCTCCTCGTCGGAAAGGCCGCGGGCGCCGCGCCGGTCGATGCGCCGCCGTTCGGGGCCGCCGAGCTCCGCCGTCATCCCGCTCACCCGCTCCCAGGGCCCCCAGGCCAGGGACAGGCCGGGGAGCCCGAGCCGTCGGCGTTCCGCGACAAGGGCGTCGAGCGCGGCGTTGGCGGCCGAGTAGGACGCTTGGCCGGGGCTGCCCAGTACGCCCGCGGCGGAGGAGAAGACGACGAACGCGGAGAGGCCCGCTCCGCGCGTCAGCTGGTCGAGGTGGCGGGCGGCGTCGAACTTGGGCCGCAGGACGGCGGTCATCCGCTCCCCCGTCAGCCCGTCCAGCAGACCGTCGTCGAGCACTCCGGCGGTATGGACCACGGCACACAGCGGATGGCGTTCGGGGATGGCCGCCAGGGCGCCGGCGAGCGCCTGACGGTCGGACACATCGCAGCTGAGGGCGGCCATTTCGGCTCCGGCCCCGGCCAGCTCCGCCGTCAGCTCCGGCATGCCGGGGGCGTCGGCGCCGCGGCGGCTCAGCACGAGGAGGTGGCGTACCCCGTGCGCGGCGACCAAATGGCGCGCCAGGACGGCCGCGAGAGCGCCGCCGCCGCTCACCAGTACGGTCCCCTCGGACGGCCCGAACGGGCCGGCCGACCGGTTCGCTGTCGCGGGGGCGGACGCGGAGGTGGTGGCCGTGGCCGTGGTGGCCGGCGGCCGTACGAGTCGGGGCGCGTACAGGACGCCGCCGCGCAGGGCTGCCTGTGGCTCGCCCGTGGCGAGGAGGTCGGCGAGCGCGTCGCCGAGACCGTCCGGGTCCGGCCCTTCGGTGTCCAGCAGCACGAACCGGTCGGGGTGTTCGAGCTGAGCGGCCCTGAGCATGCCCCAGACGGCCGCCGCGCCGAGGTCCGCCGGCCGCGGCTGCGCACCGAGCGGGCCGGTCGCACCCCGGGTGAGCACCACCAGGGGCGTACGGGCGGTGGTGTCGTCGGCCAGGTGGGCCTGGAGGCGCTCCAGGACCCCGGACGCGACCGCGTGCACCGCCGCGTGCACCGCCGCGGGGTCCGCGTCCCGGGCGGGGGCGTCCGCGGTCGCACCGTCCGCGGTCACGGCGTCGGCGGACGGGGGGCAGGTCAGCAGCATCGCGTCGGGTGTCGCGGACAGGGGTTCGGCGGCGAAGGCGGCCGGCAGCAGCCGCTCGTCCCGCGGGCCGAGGAGGCCCCAGCGGGTCACCGGGCGCGGCCCGGGCCCGGCGGTGACCGGTGTCCAGCCGACGTGGAAGACGGAGCCGGAGGACGCCCGCAGTGCGGCGGTGGACGCCGCGCGCAGGGTGAGCGAGCCGACCGTCGCCACGGTACGCCCCGAGGGATCGGTGATCCGCGCGGCGACGGCGTCGGGGCCGTCGGGGCGCAGCCGGACGCGCAGGACCGACGCGTCGGAGGGTTCGATCGCCACGCGCTGCCAGGAGAAGGGCAGCGGGACGCCGTCGGCGGGCTCCGCGGTCGCGGCGCCTTCGCGCAGACCGGTCGTCTGGAGGGCTGCGTCCAGGAGGGCCGGGTGCACTCCGAAGCCGTCCGCTCCGGTGCCGGGGAGGCCGTCGGGCAGGGCCACTTCGGCGTGGACCGCGTCCGTGGTGCGCCATGCGGCGCGCAGGCCCCGGAACGCCGGGCCGTAGGCGACGCCCCGGGTTTCGAGCAGCCCGTACAGTTCGTCCACGTCGAGGGGGACCGCGTCGGGCGGGGGCCACGCGCCGGCCGGTTCGGCCGTGTCGTCCCGGTCGGCCGAGGGGTCCCGGGGGCCGACCGTGCCGGTCGCGTGCCGGGTCCAGGGCGGGTCGGCGGCTCCGGGGGCGGCCTCGGGCCGGGAGTGGAACTCCACCGGGCGCCGCCCCGTGCCGTCCTCGGCACCCACCCGTACGCGCAGTTGCACGGCCTGATCGTCGGGCAGCAGCAGCGGGGCGGCGAGGGTCAGCTCCTCCACGAGGGCGCAGCCGAGGCGGCGGCCCACGTGCGCGGCCAGCTCCACGAGGGCCGCGCCGGGCAGGATCACGGCTCCGGCCACGGCGTGGTCGGCGAGCCAGGGGTGGGTGGCCGAGGAGAGCCGGCCGGTGAAGAGGGTGCCCGCGTCGTCAGGCAGTTCGACCGCGGCGCCGAGCAGCGGGTGGTCCGCGGCGGACTGACCGGTGGCCGCCTGGTCCCGGGCCGCCGGCAGGGCGTCGAGCCAGTAGCGGCGTCGCTGGAAGGCGTAGGTGGGCAGGTCCACCCGCCGGGCGCCGGTTCCCGCGAACAGCCGCTCCCAGTCGACGCGCAGGCCCCGGACGTGTGCCTCGGCGAGCGCGAGCTGGAGTCGGCGGAGCCCTCCGGCCCCGCGCCGCAGGGTGTCGAGCACCAGCGTCTCCGGAGCGCCCGCGTCGGCGGCCGTGTCCTCGATCGCGTACATCAGGGCGGGCTGGGGGCTGGACTCGATGAAGACGCGGTGCCCGGCCGCGAGGAGCGAGCGGGTCGCCCGCTCGAACTCGACGGTCTGCCGGAGGTTGCGGTACCAGTACTCGGCGCCCAGGGACTTCGTGTCCAGCAGGCCGCCGGTCACGCTGGAGTAGTACGGCACCGCACCCGCGAGGGGGGTGATCCCGTCAAGGTCGGAGAGCAGGCGCTCGCGGATCTCCTCCACGTGCGCGGAGTGCGACGCGAAGTCGGTTTCGATGCGAGTCGCCCACACCCCTTCCTCCAGGAGTTCCTCCACCAGGGCCGTGACCGCGTCGGCGTCGCCCGACACCGCCACCGACGACGGGCCGTTCACCGCCGCCACCGAGAGCCGGCCCGCCCACGGGGCGATGCGCTCCCGTGCCACGTCCACCGGCAGGGGCACCGACGCCATCCCGCCACGGCCGGCCAGCGCACCCACCGCACGGGAACGCAACGCGACCACCCGCGCCCCGTCCTCCAGGCTCAGACCACCCGCCACCACGGCCGCGGCGATCTCGCCCTGCGAGTGGCCCACCACCGCGTCCGGAACGACGCCGAACGCACGCCACACCTCCGCCAGCGACACCATCACCGACCAGAGCACCGGCTGCACCACATCGACGCGCGCCAACAGCGCCTCCGAACCCAGCGCCTCCGCCAACGACCAATCCGCGTAAGGCGCCAGAGCCCGCTCGCACTCCGCCATCCGTTCCGCGAACACAGCCGACTCGGCCAACAGCTCCGCGGCCATCCCCACCCACTGCGAACCCTGACCCGGGAACACCAGCACCGAACGGCCCGGGAGCAGCCCGCTGCCGACCGTCACGCCCGCCGCACGCACGCCCCGCGACAGGGCGGCGACACCGGCCAGCAGTTCGCCCCGGTCCGCTCCCACCACCACCGCGCGCTCCGCGAACCGCGAACGCCCCGCCGCCAGCGAATGGCCGACGTCCGTCACGCTCAGGCCCGGTTCCGCCACCACCCGCTCGTACAGCGCTGTCGCCTGGGCGCGCAGCGCATCCGGAGTACGCGCCGACAGGATCCAGGGGACGGCGGCGGGCACCGGTTCCGGCGTGGCGGGCCCGTCGGAAGCCGCCGGGTCGGCCGGGGCCTGTTCGAGGACGACGTGGGCGTTGGTGCCGCTGGCGCCGAAGGAGGACACCCCGGCCCGGCGCGGACGTCCCGTCTCCGGCCAGGGGGCGGCCTCGGTGAGCAGGGAGACGGCTCCCTCGGTCCAGTCGATCTGGGGCGAGGGACGGTCGACGTGCAGGGTGCGCGGCATCACGCCGTGCCGCATCGCGAGCACCGACTTGATCACCCCGCCGACGCCCGCGGCGGCCTGGGTGTGGGACAGGTTGGACTTCAGCGATCCCAGCCGCAACGGCCGCCCGGCGGGCCGGTCCTGCCCGTACGTGGCCAGCAGCGCCTGGGCCTCGATGGGGTCGCCGAGGGTGGTGCCGGTGCCGTGCGCCTCCACCATGTCCACCTCGGACGGGGCGAGTCCGGCACGGGCGAGTGCCTCGTTGATGACGCGCTGCTGCGCGGGCCCGTTCGGAGCGGTCAGCCCGTTGCTGGCGCCGTCCTGGTTGACGGCCGAGCCGCGGATGACGGCCAGGACGGGATGCCCCGCGCGCCGGGCGTCGGAGAGCCGTTCCAGCAGGAGCAGGCCCAGGCCCTCCCCGAACCCGGCTCCGTCCGCCGCGGACGAGAAGGACTTGCTGCGCCCGTCGGGCGCCAGGCCGCGCTGGCGGCTGAATCCGACGTACAGGCCGGGGGTGGACATCACGGTCACCCCTCCGGCCAGGGCGAGGGTGGTGTCGCCGGAGCGCAGCCCCTGGCAGGCGAGGTGGACGGCGACCAGGGAGGACGAGCAGGCGGTGTCCAGGGTGACCGCCGGGCCTTCCAGGCCCAGGGTGTAGGCGATCCGGCCCGAGGCGACGCTGGGGATGGTACCGGTGCCGAGGAAGCCTTCCACTTCGTCGGGCACCCGGCCGAGCCGGGACCCGTATTCGCTGTAGATCACTCCGGTGTAGACGCCGGTGCGGCTGCCGCGCAGGGTCGTCGGGTCGATGCCCGCGCGTTCCACCGCCTCCCAGGACGCTTCCAGCAGCAGCCGCTGCTGCGGGTCCATGGCCAGGGCCTCGCGCGGAGAGATGCCGAAGAAGCCGGGGTCGAAGCCGGTCGCGTCGTGCAGGAAGCCGCCTTCACGGACGTAGAAGGTGCCGGGGGCGTCGGGGTCGGCGTCGAAGCCGCCCTCGACGTCCCAGCCGCGGTCGGTGGGGAACGGCGAGACCGCGTCGCGTTCCTTGAGCAGCAGCTCCCACAGGTCTTCCGGGGTGCGTACGCCGCCGGGGTAGCGGCAGCTCATCGCCACGATGGCGATGGGCTCGGCGGAGTCGTCGCGGAGCCGTCGGTTCTCCTGCCGCAGGCGCTGGTTGTCCAGCAGCGAGGCACGCAGGGCGGCGACCACCTGGTCCGTGTCGGTGGGCATGGGGTCGGGCTTCTCCTTCTGCGACTGTCGGTCAGTCACGTTCTGCGGCTGTCGGTCAGTCACGTTCGCCGTCCAGGGCCATCCGGACGAGTTCGTCGACGGCCATGCCGTGGATGTCGGCGGCGGGAGCCGGTGTCTGCGGTCGGTCGGCGAGGTCCAGGAGCGCGTCGAGGAGACCGGCCCGACGCAGTGCGGCGGGCGGGATCGCGGCGAGCAGGGAGCTGATCTCGTGGTCCTCGCGGTCCACCCGGCGCGGCGCCCCGGCGGCCTTCCCGGTGGCGGCGGGGCCGCCCGGCCCGTCGGGTACCAGGCGCCGGGAGAGGTAGGCGGCGACGGCGGCCGGGGTGGGGTGGTCGAAGACCAGGGTCGCGGGCAGCCGGCGGCCGGTGGCGGCGCTGAGCCGGTTGCGGAGTTCAACGGAGGTGAGCGAGTCGAAGCCGAGGTCCTTGAACGCCTGGTCCGGGTCGACGGCCGCGGCTCCGCCGTGGCCGAGGACGTCGGCGCTCCGGCTCCGTACCAGGTCGAGCAGGGTGGCCACGCGTTCCTCCGGGGCGAGGGCGGTCAGCCGGCGGCGCAGCGAGTCCGCTTCGGCGGCGTCCGCCCCGGAGGCGGGGCGGCGTGCGGTGCCGGGGACCAGGGCGGAGAGCAGGGCCGGGACGGGTGCGGTCCGGGCCGCCGTCCGGAGCCGGCCGAGGTCGATCTTGACCGGGACGAGCAGCGGTTCGTCCAGGGTGAGCGCCGCGTCGAACAGTGCCAGACCTTCTTCGCTGCCGATGGCCGCCGTGCCTCCCCGGGACATCCGCCGCAGGTCAGCGGCGGTGAGCGTGCCGGTCATGGTGCTGCGGCGCGCCCACAGGCCCCAGGCGAGTGACTGGGCGGGCAGCCTCAGGGCCCGGCGGTGCTGGGCGAGCGCGTCGAGGAAGGCGTTGGCGGCCGCATAGTTGCCCTGCCCGGCGTTGCCGACCGTGGCGGAGGCGGAGGAGAACAGGACGAAGGCCGACAGCGGCAGATCACGGGTGAGGGCGTGCAGGTTGAGGGCCGCGTCGACCTTCGGCCGCAGTACGTGGCGCATCCGCCCGGGGGTCAGCGACTCGACCGTCCCGTCATCCAGGACGCCGGCCGCGTGGACGACCGCGCTCAGCGGACGGCCGGCGGGGATGTCGGCGAGCAGGGCGGCGAGCGCGTCCCGGTCGGCGACGTCACAGGCCTCCACGTCCACCCGGGCGCCGAGTCCGCGCAGTTCGGCGGCGAGGTCGGCCAGGCCCGGGGCGTCCATGCCGCGCCGGCCGACGAGCAGCAGGTTCCGTACGCCGTGCGTGGTCACGAGGTGCTGTGCCACCAGGCCGCCGAGCGCGCCGCCGGCCCCGGTGACGAGGACGGTTCCCCCGGTCGCGGAGATACCGGACGGTGTGTCCGGGGCCGGGGCCGGGAGCGCGTCCGTGCCCGGGTTCGGGTCCGTGGCGAGGGTGGCCCTGGTGAGGCGGGCGGCGAGGAGTTGTCCGGCGCGTATCGCCAGTTGGGGTTCCGTTCCGGCCAGTGCCCGGGGCAGCAGGCCGGTCACGGCGTCCGGGTCGTCGGTGTCGATCAGCAGGAAGCGGTCCGGGTGCTCGGACTGGGCGGAGCGGACGAGGCCGCGGACCGCGGCGCCGGTGAGGTCGGTGACCTCCTCGCCGGCGGCCGTGGAGACCGCGCCCCGGGTGACGAGGACGAGCCGGGTGCCGTCGTCCCACCGCGGGTCGGCCAGCCAGTCCTGGACGAGCCGCAGGGCGTCGTCCAGTGCGGTGTGCACGGATGCGGCCTCGGGCGGGGACGGGAGGTCCGGGGCGCGGTCGCACCAGGCCAGCACCGCTGCGGGCGACGGTGCTCCCCCCTCCAGCGCGGCACCGAGCGCGGCCAGGTCCGGATGGCCGTCCGGGAAGAGCTCCTGGCCCCCGAGGACAGCGACGTGCCCGAGGGGCTCGGCAGGTGCGGTGGCGGGCGCCGCCGACCACTGCACCCGGTAGAGGGATTCCGGGCCGCCGCCCGGGCGGAGGGCGTCGAGGTCGATCGGGCGGACGGCGAGCGCCTCGACCGACGCGACCGGGAGGCCGTTCGGGTCGGTCGCGTCGATCGACACCGACCCGTCCGGCCGGAAGCCGAGCCGCACCCTGAGCGCGGTGGCACCGGAGGCGTGCAGCCTGACCCCGCTCCAGGAGAACGGCAGTCCGGCGGACGGTCGGTCCGGGCCCGGTTCGCTCTCCGGCCGAGCGCGCAGGAACAGCCCCTGGAGGGCGGCGTCCAGGAGGGCGGGGTGCACACCGAAGGCGGAGGCGGACCGGTGCTGGTCCTCGGGCAGGCGAACCTCGGTGAAGATCTCCTCGCCCCGGCGCCAGGCGGTGGTGAGCCCGCGGAAGGCGGGGCCGTAGCCGTAACCGGAGGTGTGGAACCGCTCGTACAGGTCGTCGACGGGGATCGGGACGGCGCCGGGCGGGGGCCAGGAGCCGGCGTCGTCCGGTCCGGGTGCGGGCGACGGCTCGTGGGTCGTGGCGTCGGCGGTGAGTGCGCCGGTCGCGTGCGCGGTCCAGGTCGGGGTCGCCGCGTCCTCGCGGCAGGAGAACACGTCCAGGGAGCGGCTGCCGTGGGCGTCCGCCGCGCCGACCCGCACCTGCAGGCGAACGGCGGTGTCGGCGGGTATCAACAGCGGTGACTGGAGCGTCAGTTCCTCCACCGTGCGGCATCCGGCCTCGTCCGCGGCGCGTACCGCGAGCTCCGCGAAGGCCGCGCCGGGCAGCAGGACCGTACCGGCCACGGCGTGGTCGGCGAGCCAGGGGTGGGTACGCAGCGACAGCCTTCCGCTGAGCAGCAGTTCACCCGTGTCGGCCAGCTCGACGGCCGCTCCGAGGACGGGGTGGTCGGTCGGGTCGAGCCCGGCCGAGCCCACATCGGCCGCCGCGGTGGACGCCGGCTCGGGCCAGTAGCGGGTGCGTTGGAAGGCGTACGTCGGCAGCTCGACGCGCCGCGCCCCCGGGAACGCACCCGACCAGTCCACCCCCAGCCCCCGCTCCCACGCACGACCCACCGCACGCAGCACCTGCTCCAGGCCGCCCTCCCCACGGCGCAACGTCCCCAGCACCGCGGCATCCGCACCGGCGGCCTCCACCGACTCCCCCACCGCGACCGACAGCACCGCATGCGCGCTCGGCTCCACGAAGAACCGGAAACCCTCCCCCAACAGAGCTTCCGTGGCCCGCCCGAACTCCACCGTCTCCCGCAGGTTCCGGTACCAGTACCCGGCGTCCAACGCCTTGGTGTCCAACCAGCCACCCGTCACCGTCGAGAAGAACGGCACCGAAGCGGAGAGCGGGGTGATGCCCTCCAGGTCGGACAGCAGGCGCTCGCGGATCTCCTCCACGTGCGAGGAGTGCGACGCGTAGTCCACCTCGATCAGACGCGCCCGCACACCCTCCGCGACCAGTTCTTCCACCAGGGCCGTGACCGCGTCCGCGTCACCCGACACCACCGTCGACGACGGACCGTTCACCGCCGCCACCGACAACCGGCCCACCCACGGGGCAATCCGCTCCCGCACCGCATCCACCGGCAGAGGCAACGACGCCATCCCACCCCGACCCGCCAGCACCCTTATCGCGCGGGAACGCAACGCCACCACCCGCGCCCCGTCCTCCAGACTCAGACCACCCGCCACACAAGCAGCAGCGATCTCACCCTGCGAATGACCCACCACCGCGTCCGGAACAACACCGAACGAACGCCACACCTCCGCCAACGACACCATCACCGCCCACAGCACCGGCTGCACCACATCCACCCGCGCCAACAGCGCCTCGGAACCCAACGCCTCCGTCAACGACCAGTCCACGTACGGCGCCAGAGCCCGACCACACTCCGCCATCCGTCCCGCGAACACCTCCGACCCGGACAGCAACCCCGCAGCCATCCCCACCCACTGCGAACCCTGACCCGGAAACACCAACACCACACGACCGTCGACCGGGCGGCCGCCGTCCCACGCTCCCGAGTCGTCGTCGGCCATCTGGCCCAGCAGGGCGCGGAGTTGCTCCTGGTCCCCGATCAGTGCCTTCCGGTACTCGAAAGCGGTGCGCGCGTGCAGGGCGGACCCGACGTCGCGCGGGTCGGGTCCGGGGCCGCCGTCGAGGTGGCGGCGCAGACGGTCGGCCTGGAAGCGCAGTGCCCGCGGGCTCTTCGCCGACAGCAGCCAGGGCACCGCCGGCAGGGGGGTGCGCTCGGCCGGCGGGCCGTCGTCCTCCAGGGGGGTGTGTTCGAGGATGGCGTGGACGTTGGTGCCGCTCAGGCCGAAGGAGGACACCCCGGCCCGGAAGGGGCGACCGTGGGACGGCCAGGGCTGCTGCTCGGTCGCGAGGGCCAGCGCTCCGCGCGTCCAGTCGACGTGGCCGGAGGGCCTGCCGACGTGCAGGGTGCGGGGCACCTGCCCGTGGTGCATGGACAGCACCGTCTTGATGACCCCGGCCACACCCGATGCCGCCTGGGCGTGGCCGAGGTTGGACTTGAGGGAGCCGACCAGCAGGGGCCGGTCGGCGGCCCGGTCCTGGCCGTAGGTGGCCAGCAGGGCCTGGGCTTCGATGGGGTCGCCGAGGGTGGTGCCGGTGCCGTGCGCCTCCACCACGTCCACCTCGGACGCCGTCAGGCCCGCGTCCGCCAG
Organism: Kitasatospora sp. NPDC004723; assembly: GCF_040609255.1. NCBI lineage: Bacteria > Bacillati > Actinomycetota > Actinomycetes > Kitasatosporales > Streptomycetaceae > Kitasatospora > Kitasatospora sp. NPDC004723. Next base: position 203,220 of record NZ_JBEXJT010000004.1, read on the forward strand.
CGCCGCACGGATCACCCGCTGCTGCGACGGGCCGTTGGGGGCGGAGAGCCCGTTGCTGGCGCCGTCCTGGTTGACGGCGGAGCCGCGCACCACCGCCAGTACCGGATGCCCGTTGCGGCGGGCGTCCGACAGCCGCTCCAGCAGCAGGACGCCGACGCCCTCGCCCATGCCCATGCCGTCCGCGTCGTCCGAGAAGGCCTTGCAGCGGCCGTCCTCGGCGAGTCCCCGCTGACGGGAGAAGCTGATCAGGGCGCCGGGGGTCGCCATCACGGCGACGCCGCCGACCAGGGCGAGGGAGCAGTCACCGCCGCGCAGCGCCCGGCCTGCAAGGTGCATGGCGACGAGTGAGGAGGAGCAGGCCGTGTCGATGGTCACCGCGGGGCCTTCGAGGCCCAGGGTGTAGGCGACCCGGCCGGATACGACGCTGGGCGCGCTGCCGGTGAGCAGGTGGCCGTCTCCTTCCTCCGACCGGGCGACGACGGCCGCGTAGTCGGCGTAGTTGACGCCGGTGAACACTCCGGTGCGGCTGCCGCGCAGGGCGGCCGGGTCGATGGCGGCGCGTTCGATCGCCTCCCAGGTGGTTTCCAGGAGCAGCCGCTGCTGGGGGTCCATGGCCAGGGCTTCGCGCGGCGAGATGCCGAAGAACTCGGCGTCGAAGTCGGCGGCGTCGTGGAGGAAGCCGCCCCGCCGGGTGGTCGAGGTGCCGGGGCGGTCGGGGTCGGGGTCGTAGAGGGCTTCGATGTCCCAGCCGCGGTCGGTGGGGAGGTCCGAGACGGCGTCGCCACCGTCGGCGAGCAGGCGCCACAGGTCTTCGGGGGTGCCGATGCCGCCGGGGAAGCGGCAGGCCATGGACACGATCGCGATCGGCTCGTCGTCGGGCGCGGGCGGGTGCGCGGCGGCGTCCGGGTCGGAGGGGCGCGGCTCGGTGGCCTGCCGGCCGAGCAGTTCGGCGCGGATCTCCCGGGCGAGCGCGGTGGACGACGGGTGGTCGAAGATCAGGGTGGACGGCAGCCGCAGTCCGGTGGCGGTGTTGAGCCGGTTGCGGAGTTCGACCGCGGTGAGGGAGGCGAAGCCCAGGTCCTGGAAGGCCATGCCGGGCCGGATCGCGTCCACCGTGGGATGGCCGAGGACGGCCGCCGCGTGGGTGCGGACCAGATCGAGCAGCAGGCGGTGCTGTTCGGGTTCGCCGAGGGCGGCGAGCCGTTGGCGCAGCAGTGCGGCGGCGGGTGCCACCGTGTCGCCGGTCGCGGCCTCCAGGGCACGGCGGGCCTCGGGGATGCCGGTGAGCAGCGGGCTGGGGCGGGTGGAGGTGAAGACGGCGGCGAACCGCTCCCAGTCGACGTCGGCGACCGCGAGTACGGTCTCGTCGTCGTCCAGTGCCTGTTGCAGGGCGTGGACCGCGAGGTCGGGGGCGATCCGGGGCAGGCCGTGCTGCTCCAGTTTGAACAGGTCGGCGTCCGCTCCGGCGACGCGGTCCTGCCAGGGGTTCTCGGCCTGCCAGATGCCCCAGTCGACGGTGGTGGCGGTGAGGCCGCGGGCCCGGCGGTGCTGGGCCAGGGCGTCGAGGTAGGCGTTGGCCGCGGCGTACGCGCCGTGGTCGCCGCTGCCCCAGACTCCGGCGATCGAGGCGAACAGGACGAAGGCGTCGAGTTCGCGGTCGAGCAGGGCGTCGAGGTGTTCGGCGCCGGCGGCCTTGGCGGCGACGATCTGTTCGAACGCGGACATCGGTGTGCCGTCCAGGGGGGCGAGCGCGACGAAGGCGGCCGCGTGGACGACCGCGGTGACCGGGTCACCCGCCGCCTCCAGGCCGGTGAGCAGCGCCGCTACGGCCTGACGGTCCGCCAGGTCGCAGACGGGCAGGGTCAGTCGTACGCCGAGGGCGGCCAGTTCCGCGGCGAGTTCGGCCGCGCCGGGTGCCTGGGGGCCGCGGCGGCCGGGCAGGACGAGGTGGGTGGCGCCGCCGCGGGCCAGCCAGCGGGCGAGGTGCGGGCCGACGGCTCCGGTGCCGCCGGTCAGCAGGACGGTGCCGCGGGGCTTCCAGTGCGTCGTACGGCCGTCGTTCCGGGGGGCGCGCCGGAGGCGGCGGGCCAGGAGGCCGGTGGGGCGCAGGGCGAGCTGGTCCTCGCGGCCGACGCCGGCCGTGCCGGTGCCGGGGCCGCCGCCGGTGGCCGTCAGTACAGCGGCGAGCCGGGCCCTGGCGCGGGCGTCGAGGTCCGGCGGCAGGTCGATGAGTCCGCCCCAACGGGCGGACAGTTCCAGCGCGGCCACCAGTCCGGTGCCCCAGACCAGTGCCTGGCGGGGGTGGGTGACGAGGTCGTCCGGGCCCGTGGAGACCGCCCCGGTGGTGGCGCACCAGAGGGGTGCGGTGACGGCGAGGTCGCCCAGGGCCTGCACCAGGGCGACGGTGAGTGCCGTCCCGGTGGGCAGGGCCGGGTGGTCGGAGTGGGGCTGGTCGGCGGCGGCCAGCAGCGACAGCACGCCCGTCGGGACGCGGTCGCCGAGGGCGGTGGCGAGCGTGTCCGCGAGGTCGGTGCGGCGGACGGCGTCGGCCGTGAGTGCGGCCGTGACGACGGTGGCGCCCGCTTCGGCGAGGGCGAGCAGCGGGCCGCGCACCCGTGCGTCGTCCTCGTGTCCGGCGGGCAGGACGACGAGCCAGGTTCCGGCGGCGGCGGGCGTGGCGGCCGGCGGGTCGGGCATCGGCTGCCAGCCGATGCGGTAGCGCCAGGAGTCGATGACGCTCTCGTCGCGCCGCTGCTGGCGCCAGCCGCGCAGGGCCGGCAGGACGGGGGCGAGGGCGTCCTCGTCGACGGCGAGGTGGGCGGCGATCTCGGCCGGGGCGTCGTGGTCGACCATGTGCCAGAAGGCCGTGTCGTGCGGGTCGGCGGCGGCCGGTCCGGTGTCCGGCACCGCCTCCGGCTCCAGCCAGTAGCGCCGCAGCTGGAAGGGGTACCCGGGCAGGGCGGTCGGGCGGGCACCGGTGCCGGCGTACACCACGGACCAGTCGACGGCCGCGCCCGCCACCCACAGTTCGGCGGCCGAGCGCAGGGCCCGGCGCAGTCCGCCCTCGTCGCGGCGCAGGGTGCCGACGACCACGGGAGGCTCCGCGGCGCCGGTGGCCTCGGCGGTGTCCTGGAGGGCCATGGTCAGCACCGGGTGCGGCGACACCTCGACGAAGACCTCGTGGCCCTGCTCGACCAGGGAGCGTACGGCCGCCTCGAAGCGGACGGTCCCGCGGAGGTTGCGGTACCAGTAGTCGGCGTCCATGGCCGTGGTGTCGAGCCGGTCTCCGGTGACGGTGGAGAACAGCGGGACCCGGGCCGGGAGCGGGCGTACGCCGGCCAGCGCCGCCAGCACCTCGGACCTGATCCGTTCGACCTGGGCCGAGTGCGAGGCGTAGTCCACGGGTACGGACCGCGCCCGTACGCCCTGTGCGTCGCAGTGGGCGAGCAGTTCGGCCAGGGCCCGGGTCTCCCCCGAGACCACCACGGCGGCGGGCCCGTTGACGGCCGCCACCGACAGCTTCCCGGCCCAGGGGGCGATCTCGGCGCGGACCCGGTCCTCGGGCAGGGACACCGCGACCATGCCGCCGAGTCCGGCCAGCGCCCGGATGGCCCGGCTGCGCAGGGCGACGACCTTCGCCCCGTCCTCCAGGCTCAGCGCTCCCGCGACCACGGCGGCGGCGATCTCTCCCTGGCTGTGCCCGACGACGGCGTCGGGCCGGACGCCCCAGGACTCCCAGTGCGCGGCCAGTGACACCATCACCGCCCACAACACCGGCTGCACCACGTCCACCCGTTCCAGGGAGGGTGCGCCGGGCGCGCCCTCCAGGACGGCGGGGAGCCGCCAGTCGACATGGGCGGAGAGGGCGGCGTCGCAGGCGACGAGGCGGTCCCGGAAGACGGGGCTGGTGGCGAGCAGGTCCCGGGCCATGCCGGCCCACTGGGAGCCCTGGCCCGGGAACACCAGTGCCGTCCGGCCCTCGACGACCCGGCCGGTGCCCACGACGACGTCAGCGGGCGTGGCCGGGGCGGGAGCCGGGGCCGGGCCGGTGGGGTGGTCCGTGCCCGGCCCGGACAGGGCGGCGAGCCCGTTCAGCAGTGCGGGGTGCCCGTCGCCGATCACGACGGCCCGGTGTTCGAAGGCGGACCGGGTGGTCGCCAGCGAGAACCCGATGTCGGCCGGCCGTGCGGGCGCGTCCGTGGCGAGCCGGGCGCGCAGCCGGGCCGCCTGGTCCCCGAGCGCGGACGCGGTGCGGCCGGACAGCACCCAGGGCAGCACGGCCCCGGGCGCGCCCGGCCCGGCCACGGTGTCCGGCCCGTCGGTCACCGCTTCCGGTCCGTCGGCCGGTTCCGGCTCCGGTGCCTGTTCGAGGACGACGTGCGCATTGGTGCCGCTCATGCCGAACGAGGACACCCCGGCCCGGCGCGGCCGGTCGACGGCGGGCCAGTCGCGGGCCTCGGTGAGGAGTTCGACGGCGCCCGAGGACCACTCGGCGTGCGGGGTGGGCGCGTCCACGTGCAGGGTGCGCGGCAGGACACCGTGCCGCAGCGCGAGGACCGTCTTGATGACCCCGGCGACCCCGGCGGCGGCCTGGGTGTGCCCGATGTTCGACTTCAGCGACCCCAGCCACAGCGGACGCCCGGCGGGCCGGTCCTGACCGTACGTGGCCAGCAGCGCGTCGGCCTCGATCGGGTCGCCGAGGATGGTGCCCGTGCCGTGCGCCTCCACCATGTCCACCTCGGACGCCGTCAGCCCCGCGTCCGCGAGCGCCGCCCGGATCACCCGCTGCTGGGAGGGGCCGTTGGGGGCGGTCAGGCCGTTGCTGGCGCCGTCCTGGTTGATCGCCGACCCGCGCAGCACGGCCAGCACCGTACGGCCGTTGCGGCGCGCGTCCGACAGCCGCTCCAGCAGCAGCATCCCCACGCCCTCGCCCCAGCCGGTGCCGTCCGCGGCCGCCGCGAACGGCTTGCAGCGGCCGTCGGGGGACATCGCGCCCTGCCGGCTGAACTCGACGAACACCGCCGGCAGCGCCATCACGCTGACCCCGCCGGCGAGGGCAAGCGAGCACTCACCGGCCCGCAGGGCCCGCGCCGCGAGGTGCAGCGCCACCAGCGAGGCCGAACAGGCGGTGTCCACGGTGACGGCGGGACCTTCGAGACCGAGCGCGTAGGACACCCGCCCGGACATCACGCTCATCGAGTTCCCCGTCATCAGGAACCCCTGGACGGCTTCGGCGGCGCCGGAGCCCAGCGTCGCGTACCCCTGGTCGATGGCCGCGGCGTACACCCCGGTACGGCTGCCCCGCAGGGTGAGCGGGTCGATGCCGGCCTGCTCGACGGCCTCCCAGGACGCCATCAGCAGAAGCCGCTGCTGCGGGTCCATCGCGACCGCCTCACGGGGCGAGATGCCGAAGAACCCCGGGTCGAAGTCCGCCGCGCCGTCCAGGAACGCCCCCTGCCCGGGGACCGTGCCGCCGGACGGCCAGGCGGTCTCCCAGCCCCGGTCGCCGGGGGCGGGCGCGATGGTGTCGCGGCCTTCGACGAGCAGTTCCCACAGGTCCTCCGGGGTGCCGACACCGCCGGGGAAGCGGCAGCTCATCGACACGATCGCGATCGGCTCGCTCGTGCGCGCCTCGGCCTCCCGGAGCCGCTGCCGGGTGTCCCGCAGGTCGATGGTCACCCGGTTGAGGTAGTCGCGCATCCTCTGGTCGCTCACTGGACACCGCTGCTTTCGTCTCGGGCTGCTCGGGTCTCGTCTCGGGCTGCGCGGGGTGCGCGGACGGCGCGGACCGGTGGCCTGGTCATGCGGATCCCAACTGCCGGTCGATGTAGTCGAACACCTCGTCGTCGCTGGCCGCCTCGATCAGCTCGGGGGCGAGGTCGTCCACGTCGCCCGTGGGGCGGACGGTGGTGGCCGGTGTCCCGCCGGGCAGCGGGCGGGACAGCACTTCCCGTATCCGGGCCGCGAGTTCGTCGCTGACGCCGTCCGGCGGCAGGGCGTCGAGCAGGCTCTCCAGGGTGTCGAGCCCGGCCCGGACCGCCTCGTCGCCCGTCGGGCGGGCGGCGGCGGCCCGCTCGGCGAGGTGGCGTGCCAGTGCCTCCGGGGTGGGGTGGTCGAAGACGAGCGCGGCCGGCAGCCGCAGCCCGGTCGAGGACGCCAGCCGGTTGCGCAGTTCGACCCCGGTGAGGGAGTCGAAGCCGACGTCCTTGAACGGGCGGGCCGGGCGGATCAGGTTCGGCGAACTGTGGCCGAGCACCGCCGCGGCGTTGCCGCGCACCAGGTCGAGCAGGGTCCGGTACAGCTCGGCCTCGGGCAGCTCGGCGAGCTGCCGCGCCATCGAGCGGGCCGGTGCCGCGGCGGAGGCGGCGCCGGTACGGGCGGGGCGGACCAGGCCGCGGAGCACGGCGGGCAGCCGGTCGTCCGCCCGCAGCACGGACGGGGCGATCCTGGCCGCGAGCCGGTAGGCGTACGGGGAGTCCAGTGCCGCGTCGAACAGGGCGAGGCCCTCCGCCGAGGTCAGCGCGCCCGCCCCGGCGCCCCGGCCCGCGGTGACCGCGGCGGTCATCCCGCTGCGCTCCTCCCACAGGCCCCAGCCGATGGACAGGCCGGGCAGCCCCTCGGCCCGGCGTTCGGCGGCGAGGGCGTCGAGGACCGCGTTGGCGGCGGCGTAGTTCGCCTGCCCGGCCGCGCCGAACTGGGCGGCGCCCGAGGAGAACAGGACCAGCGCCGCGAGGTCGAGGTCGCGGGTGAGTTCGTGCAGGGCCAGCGCCGCGTCCGCCTTGGGCCGCAGGACGCGGTCGAGCCGGTCCGGCGTCAGCCCGGCGATCGTGGCGTCGTCCAGGACACCGGCCGCGTGGACGACGGCGGTCAGCGGGTGCGCGGCGGGCACCGACCCGAGCAGGGCGGCGAGCGCGGCGCGGTCGGCGACGTCGCAGGCTGCCACGGTCACCGACGCCCCGAGCCCGGTCAGTTCCCGTACCAGCTCCGGCATGCCGTCGGCGGATCCGCCCCGACGGCCCGCCAGCAGCAGGTGCCGGGTGCCGTGCGCGACGACCAGGTGCCGGGCCAGGAGCCGTCCCAGGGTGCCGGTGGCCCCGGTGACCAGGACGGTCCCTTCGGGGTCCGGCGCCGCGGGCAGCAGCAGGACGTTCTTGCCGACGCCCCGGGCCTGGCTGAGCGAGCGCAGGGCGGCCGGGGCCTGCCGGACGTCCCAGCCGGTGACGGGCAGGGGACGCAGCACTCCCTGCTCGAACAGGCCCAGGACGTCGGCGAGCATCTCGCCGATGCGCTCCGCACCGGCCTCCATCAGGTCGAACGCCCGGTAGCGCACCCCGGGGTGCTGCCGGGCGACCGTCCCGGGGTCGCGGACGTCGGTCTTGCCCAGCTCCACGAACCGGCCGCCGTTCGGCAGCAGCCGCAGACCGGCGTCGACGAACTCCCGTGCCAGGCTGTCGAGTACGACGTCGACGCCGCGCCCGCCGGTGGCCGTCAGGAACTTCTCGGCGAAGTCGGTGGTACGGCTCGAGGCGATGTGCGCGGTGTCCAGTCCGCCGGCCCGGAGGACGTCCCACTTGGCGGGGGAGGCGGTCGCGAACACCCGCGCACCGGCGTGCCGGGCGAGCTGCACCGCCGCCATGCCGACACCGCCGGCCGCGGCGTGGACCAGGACGGATTCCCCGCGCCGCAGTCCGCCGAGATCGAACAGACCGTAGTAGGCGGTGAGGAACACCACCGGCACGGATGCGGCGCGGGCGAAGGACCAGCCCGCCGGTATCCGGGCGACGGTGCGGCGGTCGGCGACGGCGGTCGGGCCGAACGCGCCCCTGAAGATCCCCATCACCCGGTCCCCGGGCACCAGGTCGTCCACACCCGGGCCCACCTCGACGACGGTTCCGGCGCCCTCGCTGCCCAGGCCCTGCTGTTCGGGGTCGGGGTCCAGGCCGAGCGCGGCGATGACGTCGTGGAAGTTCAGCCCGGCGGCGCGCACCGCGATCCGTACCTCACCCTTGCCCAGCGGGGCGAGGGCCGCGGGAGCGGGCTCCGCCGCGATGTCCTCCGGGGAGCCCCGGCCGTCGGTGGTGAGCCGCCAGGCGGCGCCCTCCGGCAGGGACAGCGTGCCGTCCGGCCGGCCGCCGCGGACCAGCCGCGGCAGCAGCGGCGGGCCGGTCCGCAGCGCCAGCTCGGGTTCTCCGGCGGCGAGCGCCGTGGGCAGGGCGTCCGCCGGCTCGCCGTTCCCGGCCGCGTCGATGAGGACGAAGCGCCCGGGGTGCTCGGCCCGCGCGCTGCGCACCAGGCCCCACAGGGCGGCCTGGGCGGGATCGACGGGACGGTCGACCGCTCCGGTACGGACCGCGTCCCTGGTGAGCAGGGCCAGCCTGGCCGCGGCGAACCGCTCGTCGGCCAGCCACTGCTGTACGAGGGCGAGGCCCCGGCGCGCGGTGGCGCGGACCCGGTCGGCGGGGTCGGGCAGGTCGGCGGTGGCGATGGCCGCCACGATCACCTCGGGGAGGGCGGTACCGGCTGCGAGGGCGGCCCCCAGGGCGTCGATGTCCGGCCATGACACCGCGCCGGGGACGGCACCGCCGAGGGCGGCCCAGGTGGGCACGGCGCTGTCGGCCGGGTCGGTGGCCGGGGTCCAGTCGAGGCGGTACAGCAGGTCGGCGTGGGCGGTCGCGGAGAGCGGCCCGCCCGCGGCCGGAGGCCGCAGCAGCAGGGACTCCACGCCGAGCACCTGCCGGCCGGACAGATCGTGGGCGTGCAGGGTGACGGTGTCCGGCGCGTCGGTCGCGAGCCGCACGCGCAGCGTGGTGGCCCCGGTGATCCCGCCGGTCACACCGTTCCAGCTGAAGGGCAGCCGGGCCCGGCCGTCCTGGTCGGGCAGCAGGGCGGCGATCTGGAGGGCCGCGTCCAGCAGCGCGGGGTGCAGCACGCAGCCGACGGCGTCGGCGTGCTGCGGCTCCGGCAGCACCACCTCGGCGAACACCTCACCGCCGCGGAGCCACGCGGCACGGATGCCGCGGAAGGCGGGGCCGTAGAGGTAGCCGGCCTCGGCGAAGCGCTCGTAGAGGTCGCCGGTGTCCACGGGTTCGGCACCGGACGGCGGCCAGTTCAGCAGACCGGACGCGGCTCCGGCCGGGTCCCCGGCGGGCCGGGGTGCCAGGGTGCCGGTGGCGTGCTCGGTCCAGGGCGCGTCGGCGTCCCGTGTCGTACGGGCGAACACGCTGAGCCTCCGCCGACCGTCGCCGTCGGGCGCGGCGACCCGGAGCTGCAGGTGGACGGCTCCCTCGTCCGGGAGCACGAGCGCCGATCCGAGGGTGAGCTCCTCGACCACCGGGCAGTCCGCCTCGGCCCCGGCGCGCAGCGCGAGTTCGAGAAAGGCCGTGCCGGGGAGGAGGACGACGCCCGACACCGCGTGGTCGGCGAGCCAGGGGTGGGTGCTCAGCGAGATCCGGCCGCTGAGCAGCAGTTCGTCGGCGTCCGCGACCTGCACCGCCGCACCGAGCAACGGGTGCCCGGTCGTGGCGAGCCCCGCCGAGGCGACGTCCCGGCTCGTGGTCGGAACGTCGAGCCAGTAGCGGCTGCGCTGGAAGGCGTACGTCGGCAGCTCGACGCGCCGCGCCCCCGGGAACGCACCCGACCAGTCGACCCCGAGCCCGCTCTCCCACGCACGGCCCACCGCACGCAGCACCTGGTCCACGCCGCCCTCCCCGCGGCGCAAGGTCCCCAGCACCGCGGCATCCGCACCCGCGGCCTCCACCGACTCCCCCACCGCCACGCCCAGCACCGCATGCGGGCTGGACTCGACGAAGAACCGGAAACCCTCCCCCAACAGCGCCTCCGTGGCCTGCCCGAACTCCACGGTCTGCCGGAGGTTGCGGTACCAGTACCCGGCGTCCAGGACCTTCGTGTCCAGCCAACCGCCCGTCACCGTCGAGAAGAACGGCACGGAACCGGAAACAGGCACGATGCCGGCCAGGTCGGCGAGCAACTGCTCGCGGATCTCCTCGACGTGCGCGGAGTGCGAGGCGTAGTCCACCTCGATCAGACGCGCCCGCACCCCTTCGCCGACCAGGGCGTCGACCAGCTCCGCCACCGCGTCCGCGTCGCCCGACACCACCGTCGACGACGGACCGTTGACCGCGGCCACCGACAGCAGGCCCGCCGAGGAGGCGATCCGCTCCCGCACCTCCTCCACCGGCAACGGCAGCGACGCCATACCGCCACGACCCGCCAGCACCTTGATCGCGCGGGAACGCAACGCCACCACCCGCGCACCGTCCTCCAGACTCAGACCACCCGCCACACAAGCGGCCGCGATCTCACCCTGGGAGTGGCCGACCACGGCGTCCGGAACCACGCCGAACGAACGCCACACCTCCGCCAGCGACACCATCACCGCCCACAGCACCGGCTGCACCACATCGACCCGCGCGAGCAGGACCTCCGAACCAAGCGCCGCCGTCAACGACCAGTCCACGTAAGGCTCCAGAGCGCGTTCGCACTCCGCCATCCGCCCCGCGAACACCTCCGACCCGGCCAACAGCTCCGCAGCCATCCCAACCCACTGCGAACCCTGACCCGGGAACACCAGCACCGAACGACCGGAAACCAACCCGCCGCCGGACACCGCAGCACCCTGCGACAGCGCGGTCAGACGCTCGGCGAGGTCCTCCTCCGTACCCACCAGCACCGCGCGGTGTCCCAGCGCGCTGCGGCCCGTGGCCAGGGAGAAGGCCACGTCCGCGGCGCGGACGCCCGACCCGTCTCCGATCCGTGCCGACAGCGCCGCGGCCTGGGCGCGCAGCGCCTCCGGAGTGCGTGCCGAGAGGAGCAAGGGGACGGCGGCGGGTGCGGTCTCCGGTGTCCCGGACCCGTCAGCGAGCGTGGCCGCGGAAGCTGTCGGGTCGTCCGGGGCCTGTTCGAGGATGACGTGGGCATTGGTGCCGCTGACGCCGAAGGAGGACACACCCGCCCGGCGCGGACGGCCCGTGTCGTCCCACGCACGGGCCTCCGTCAGCAGTCGGCCGGCCCCCGCCGACCAGTCCACCTCGGGCGTCGGACCGTCCACGTGCAGCGTCTTCGGCATCACACCGTGCCGCAGGGCGAGCACCGACTTGATGACCCCCGCCACACCGGCGGCAGCCGAGGCGTGTCCGATGTTGGACTTCAGCGAACCGATCCACACCGGACGGTCCACCGGACGGTCCTGCCCGTACGTCGCCAGCAGCGCCTGCGCCTCGATCGGGTCGCCCAACCGCGTCCCCGTACCGTGCGCCTCCACCACATCCACCTCGGACACCGACAACCCCGCGTCCGCCAGCGCCGCACGGATCACCCGCTGCTGCGACGGACCGTTCGGCGCCGTCAGACCATTGCTCGCACCGTCCTGATTCACCGCCGAACCACGGATCACCGCCAGCACCGGATGCCCGTTGCGCCGCGCGTCCGACAACCGCTCCACCAGCACCATGCCCGTGCCTTCGCCGAAGGCGGTCCCGTCGGCCGCCGCGGCGAAGGACTTGCAGCGGCCGTCCGGGGCGAGTCCGCCCTGTCGGCTGAACTCGACGAACAGTTCGGGGCTGCACATCACGTTGACGCCGCCGGCCAGCGCCAGCGAGCATTCGCCGGACCGCAGCGCCCGTACCGCGAGGTGCAAGGCGACCAGGGAGGACGAGCAGGCCGTGTCCACGGTGACCGCGGGGCCCTCCAGGCCGAAGAAGTAGGCCAGGCGTCCGGAGACGATGCTTCCCGAGTTGCCGGTGCCGAGGAACCCTTCGACGTCCTCGGGGATGTGGGGCAGCAGCCGGGCGGCGTAGTCCTGCTGCATCAGGCCGACGTACGTGCCGACCGGGGCACCGCGCAGGGTGGACGGGTCGATGGCCGCGCGCTCGAAGAGTTCCCAGGTGGTCTCCAGGAGCAGCCGCTGCTGCGGGTCCATGGCCAGGGCCTCGCGCGGCGAGATGCCGAAGAACTCCGCGTCGAACTCGGCCGCGTCGTGCAGGAAGCCGCCGTTGCGGGTGATGGAGGTGCCGATGCTGTCGGGATCGGGGTCGTAGAGCGTCTCCGGGCTCCAGCCCCGGTCGGTGGGGAACGCGGAGATGCCGTCGCGGCCCTCGGCCAGCATCCGCCACAGGTCCTCGGGCGAGCGGACACCGCCGGGGAGGCGGCAGGCCGCGGAGACGATCGCGATCCGGTCGTCGTCCGCGTCCCGGTTCCGGACGGCCGGCCCCGCGGGTACGGCGGCCGTGGCGGCTCCGGTGTCCGTGAGTCCGGCGCCCAGGAAGTCCGCGAGCGCCGCCGGGTTCGGGTGGTCGAACACCAGGCTGGCGGGAAGCCGCAGGCCGGTGGCGGCGGTCAGACGGTTGCGCAGTTCGACCGAGGCCAGTGAGTCGAATCCCAGTTCGCGGAAGGCCCGTCCGGGGTCGAGGGTGTCCGGGGAGGCGTGGCCGAGGACTGCTGCCGCGTGGGTGCGGACGAGTTCGACGAGCAGCCGGGTCCGTCCGGTGCCGTCGAGGGCCGCGAGGCGAAGGCGCAGGGCGTTGTCGTCGGCCGTCGCCTCCGCGGCCGTGGCCGCCCGGCGCGGCGGTGTGCGCACCAGGCCGCGCAGCAGCGGCGGCAGGGTGCCGTCCGCCGCCGCGGACCGCAGGGCCGCGGTGTCGAGGCGCATCGGGACCAGGACGGCCCGGTCCACGGTGAGGGCGGTGTCGAAGAGCGCGAGTCCTCGCTCGGTGGAGAGCGGCGGCATCCCGGACCGGGCGAGGCGTCGTACGTCGTCCTCGTCCAGGTGTCCGGTGAGGGCGCTGGGCTGCTCCCACAGGGTCCAGGCCAGGGACTGGCCGGCCAGCCCCGCCGCCCGGCGCCGGGCGGCCAAGGCGTCGAGGAAGGCGTTGGCGGCGGCGTAGTTGGCCTGTCCGGGGCCGCCGAAGGTGCCCGCGGCCGAGGAGAAGAGCACGAAGTGCGTGAGGTCGAGGCCGCGGGTCAGTTCGTGCAGGTGGAGGGCGGCGTCGACCTTGGGCCGCAGCACGGCGTCCACCCGTTCGGGGGTGAGTGCGGTGACGACGCCGTCGTCGAGGGTGCCCGCGGTGTGGACCACGGCGGTCAGCGGGTGCGCGGGCGGCAGGTCCGCGAGTACGGCGGCCAGGGCCACCCGGTCGGCGGCGTCGCAGGCGACGATGGCGGTCTCGGCTCCCAGCCCGGCGAGTTCGGCCCGCAGTTCTTCGGCTCCGGCGGCGGCCGGGCCGCCGCGGGAGAGCAGGAGCAGGTGCCGGACGCCGTGCCCGGTGACCAGGCGGCGGGCGACGTGGGAGCCGAGCAGGCCGGTGCCGCCGGTGATGAGGACCGTGCCGTCCGGGTCGAAGGCCCGGAGGGGCCCCGCCGCGTCGTCCGAGAGGTCCGGGTCGTTCCTGAGGACCCGGACCAGCCGGGGTACGCGCACCTCGTCGCCGCGGACCGCGGACTGCGGTTCTCCCGAGGCGAGGGCCGCGGCGACGCCCGCGGAGGTGCCGTGCTCGTCGTCGGCGTCGAGGTCGAGCAGGGCGAAGCGCCCGGGGTGTTCGGACCGGGCCGAGCGGACCAGGCCCCAGAGCGCGCTGTGCGCGGGGTTGCGTACGTCCTCCCCCTCCCCGGTGCCGACCGCGCCCCGGGTGGCGAACACCAGGCGCGAGCCGGCGAAGCGGTCGTCGGCGAGCCAGGTCCGGACGTCGGTGAGGGCCTGGTGGACGGCCGCGCGGACCGCCGCGGCCGGGCCGGCCGCGTCCGCGGGCTCCGCGCAGTCGAGCAGGACCGTTTCGGGCACCGGGGCTCCGGCGTCGACGGCGGCCAGCAGCGTGGCCAGGTCCGCCGTGCGGTGGACGGGTGCGCCGCCGCCGCGCGGGGGTGCGGTGACCCACTCCGTCGTGTAGAGGTCCTGGTGGCGGCGGCCGTGGGGGGCGCGGTCGGCGCCGAGGCCGACGGTGCCCGCGGGCCGCAGGACCAGCGCGTCCACGGTCGCCACGGGGGCGCCGGTCGCGTCGGCGACGGCGAGCGTCACCGCGTCGGGTCCAGCCGGGGCGAGCCGGACGCGGATCGCGTCGGCGCCGGTGGCGTGCAGGGTCACGCCGTTCCAGGAGAACGGCAGCCGTCCCTCGGGGTGGGCGTCCGCGCCGGGGGTACCGGGCACGCCGGTGGCGTGCAGGGCCGCGTCCAGCAGGGCCGGGTGCAGGCCGAAGCGAGCGGCGTCGGGTGCGGGCCCGGCGGGCACGACGGCCTCCGCGAACAGCTCGTCGCCGCGCCGCCAGGCCGCCCGCAGCCCCTGGAAGGCGGGACCGTAGGCGAATCCGCCCGCCGCGAAGCGGTCGTACAGTCCGTCGAGGGCGAGGGGTTCGGCCCCGGGCGGCGGCCAGGGCATCGGCCCGTCGGCCTCGGCGCCGTCCGCGCCGTCCTGGGCCAGGACGCCTTCGGCGTGCCTGGTCCACTCGTCGTCGGGGTCGCCGTCGGCGGGTGTGTCCGGCCGGGAGTGCAGGCTGAGCGGGCGGTGGCCCACGCCGTCGGGGGCGCCCACGGTGAGGCGCAGCACGGTGCCGCCGTGTTCGGGCAGCACCAGGGGGGCCTCCAGGGTGAACTCCTCGACCCGGGGGCAGCCGACGCGGGCTCCGGCCTGGAGCGCGAGTTCCAGGAAAGCGGTGCCCGGGAGCAGTGCCCGGCCGCCGACGGCGTGGTCGGCGAGCCACGGGTGGGTGCGGGCCGACAGGCGGCCGGTGAGGAGCAGGCCCTCGTTGTCGGCGAGGACCACGACGGCGCCCAGCAGCGGATGGTCCGCGGGGGTCAGTCCGGCGGAGGTGACGTCGGCGACGGGCGCGGCGCCGTCCTCCAGCCAGTACGGGTCGCGCTGGAAGGCGTAGGTGGGCAGTTCCACCCGTCCGGGGCGGCGGCCGGCGAAGACGGCGTCCCAGTCCGGGGAGACTCCGCGCAGGTGGAGTTCGGCCAGCGACTCGGTGAACCGGCGCGGGCCGCCGTCGTCGCGGCGCAGGGTGCCCACGGCGGTGGCGTCGGCGCCCGCGTCCTCGGCGGTCTCCAGGACGCCGACGGTGAGGACGGGGTGCGGGCTGCTCTCCAGGAGGACGTGGTAGCCGTCGGCGAGCAGGGCGCGGGTCGCCTGTTCGAAGCGGACGGTCCCGCGGAGGTTGCGGTACCAGTAGTCGGCGTCCAGGGCGGTGGTGTCCTCCAGCAGGCCGCCGCTGAGGGTGGAGTAGAAGGGGACGGCGGACGGGCGGGGGGTCAGTCCGTCGAGCCGGGCGAGCAGTTCGGTGCGGATGTCCTCGACGTGGGCGCTGTGCGAGGCGTAGTCGACGGGGATGCGCCGGCTGCGGATGTCCAGGGCCGTCGTCCGGTCGAGGAACGCGTCGAGCGCGTCGGCGTCTCCGGAGACCACGGTGGAGGCGGGTCCGTTGACGGCGGCGACGGAGAGCCGGCCGTCCCAGGGGGCGAGGTGTTCGGCGACCTGTTCGGCGGGCAGGGCCACCGAGGCCATGCCGCCGCGGCCGGACAGGGCGCGGATCGCCCGGCTGCGCAGGGCGACGACCCGTGCGGCGTCGTCCAGGGAGAGGGCGCCGGCGACGCACGCCGCCGCGATCTCGCCCTGGGAGTGGCCGACGACGGCGCCGGGGGTGATGCCGTGGGAGCGCCACAGTTCGGCCAGGGAGACCATGACGGCCCACAGCGCCGGCTGCACCACGTCGACGCGTTCGGCCGGCGGGGTGCCCGGGGCGCCGCGCAGGACGGCTTCCAGGGACCAGTCGACGAAGGGTGCCAGAGCGCGCTCGCAGTCCGCGATGCGGGCGGCGAAGGCGGGGGCGGAGTCGAGGAGTTCGACGGCCATGCCGACCCATTGGGTTCCCTGTCCGGGGAACACCAGGGCGACTTCGCCGCCGGTTCCGGCGGTGCCGAGGACCAGGCCTGGGGCTGTGCGGCCGGCCGCCAGGGCGTCGAGGCCGGCCCGGAACTCGTCGGGGTGGGTGCCGATCAGGACCGCCCGGTGCTCGTGCGCGGCGCGGGTCGTCGCGAGGGCGTGGCCGACTTCGGCCGGGCCGGGTCCGGGGTGGGCGTCGAGGTGGTCGCGGAGCCGTGCGGCCTGGGCGCGCAGCGCTTCGGCGGTGCGTCCGGAAAGCACCCAGGGGAGGACGGCAGGGGCGGCGGGGGCGGCGGGGGCGGCGGCCTGGTCCGGGACGGGTTCGTCCGCCTGCTCCAGGACGACGTGTCCGTTGGTGCCGCTGACGCCGAAGGAGGACACCGCGGCCCGGCGCGGCCGTCCGGTCTCGGGCCAGGGGGTGTTCGCGGTGACCAGGCGTACCGCGCCCGCGGTCCAGTCGATCTGCGGGGACGGGTCCTGCGCGTGCAGGGTGGGTGGGACGGTGCCGTGCCGCATGGCGAGGACGGTCTTGATGACGCCGCCGACGCCGGCCGCCGCCTGGGTGTGCCCGATGTTGGACTTCAGCGAGCCGAGCAGCAGCGGCTGCCCGTCCGCGCGGTCCTGCCCGTAGGTGGCCAGCAGGGCCTGGGCCTCGATCGGGTCGCCCAACGGGGTGCCGGTGCCGTGCGCCTCGACCACGTCCACGTCGGCGGGGGTGAGTCCGGCGTTGGCCAGGGCGTGGCGGATGACGCGCTGCTGGGCGGGGCCGTTGGGGGCGGTGAGCCTGCTGCTGGCGCCGTCCTGGTTGACGGCGGTGCCGCGGATCAGGGCGAGCACCGGGTGGCCGTTGCGCCGGGCGTCGGAGAGGCGCTCCAGCAGGAGCATGCCGACGCCCTCGCCCCAGCCGGTGCCGTCGGCGGCGGCGGCGAAGGACTTGCAGCGGCCGTCCCGGGCCAGGCCGCCCTGGCGGCTCATCTCCACGAACGGGACGGGTGTCGACATGACCATCGCGCCCCCGGCCAGGGCCAGGGTGCAGTCGCCGCCCCGCAGGGCCTGGGCGGCGAGGTGGATGGCGACCAGCGAGGAGGAGCAGGCGGTGTCGATGCTGACCGCCGGGCCCTCCAGGCCGAAGGTGTAGGCGACGCGGCCCGAGGCGACGCTGTCGGAGCTGCCGCTGCCGACGTAGCCGGCCACGTCGTCGGGGACCTGGCGCAGCCGTACCGCGTAGTCCTGGTACATCACTCCGGCGAAGACGCCGGTCCTGCTGCCCCGCAGGGTCGCGGGGTCGATACCGGCCCGTTCGAACGCCTCCCAGGTGGTCTCCAGGAGGAGCCGCTGCTGCGGGTCCATCGCGAGCGCTTCGCGCGGGGAGATCCCGAAGAATCCGGGGTCGAAGTGCCCGACGTCGTCGAGGAAGCCGCCCAGGGCGGTGTGGCTGGTGCCCTCGCGCAGTTGTTCCGGGTCGTCCAGGTGGTCCAGGTCCCAGCCCCGGTCGCGGGGGAAGCCGGTGATGGCATCGGTGCCGTCGGTGACCAGGCGCCACAGGTCCTCGGGGGACCGTACGCCGCCGGGGTAGCGGCAGCTCATCGCGACGACCGCGATCGGTTCGCGGCCCGCTTCCTCGGCCTCGGTCAGGCGCCGGCGGGTGTGGTGCAGATCCGCCGTCACGCGCTTGAGGTAGTCCCTCAGCTTGTCGTCGTTCACCATCGGGAGCCGCCGTCCTGGTTCGCGTGTCGGGTCGGTGTCATGACAGGCCGAGTTCGTTGTCGATGAGGTCGAAGAGTTCGTCGTCGCTGGCGCCGTCCATCCGGTCCTCGATGGAGTCCGCCGCCGTGCCGTCGCCGCCGGCCGCGGTGACCGCCAGGCCGAGGCGGCCCAGGACCTCCCGGAGCCGTTCGGCGAGCCGGTCGCGGTCCGCCGGGTCGTCGGGGGCGCCGGCGAGGGCGTCCTCCAGGCGGTCCAGTTCGGCGAGGCCGGGGACCGGGCCGGGCCCGGCGTCGGGGACCAGTTCGGCGGCGAGGTGTCCGGCGATCGCAGCCGGGGTGGGGTGGTCGAAGAGCAGGGTCGCCGGCAGGGGGTGACCGGTGGCGGCGCGCAACCGGTTGCGCAGTTCCACCGCGGTCAGCGAGTCGAAGCCGACCTCCAGCAGACCGCGTCCGGGCTCGACCGCGGCCGGGCCGCTGTGGCCGAGCACCAGGGCGGCGTGGGAGCGGACCAGGTCGAGGAGGACCCGGCCGCGCTGGGTCTCGTTGAGGGAGCCGAGGCGCTGCTTCAGGACTTCGGGCGCGTCGGCGCCGGTGCCGGCGGCGGGGCCCGCCGCGCCGCGCCGGGCGGCGGGGCGCACCAGACCGCGCAGCAGGGCGGGGACGCCGCCGGTGGCGGCCTGGGCGCGGACGGCCGCGGTGTCGAGCCGCAGCGGGAGGACGACCGGCTCGTCGAGGGTGCCGGCGGTGTCGAAGAGCGCCAGTCCCTGGGCCGGGTCGAAGGCGACGATCCCGCCCCGGGCGATCCGTCGCAGGTCGGCCTCGGTGAGCCCGCCGGTCATCCCGGTGCTGTTGGCCCACAGGCCCCAGGCGAGGGAGCGGCCGGGCAGCCCGTCGGCGCGGCGCCGGTGGGCCAGTGCGTCCAGGAAGGCGTTGGCGGCGGCGTAGTTGCCCTGGCCCATGCCGCCGAAGACTCCGGCGATGGACGAGAACAGGACGAACTCGGACAGGTCCAGGCCGGCGGTGAGTTCGTGCAGGTTGACCGCCGCGTCCACCTTGGGGCGCAGCACGGCGTCCAGTTGCTCGGGCGTCATGGTGGCGACGACGCCGTCGGCGAGGACGCCCGCGGCGTGCACCACCCCGGTCAGCGGGTGTGCGGCGGGCAGGGCGGCCAGCAGGGCCGCGAGGGCGTCGCGGTCGGCGGCGTCGCAGGCGGCGATCTCGGCGTCCGCGCCCAGGGCGGCGAGTTCGGCGAGGAGTTCCGCCGCGCCGTCGGCGGTGGGGCCGCTGCGGCTGGTCAGCAGCAGGTGCCGGACGCCGTGTTCGGCGACCAGGTGGCGGGCGACGTGGGCGCCGATGGCGCCGGTGCCGCCGGTGATCAGGACGGTTCCGTCACCGCCCCAGCCGGGAGTGCGACCGGTGGCGGCCAGCGGTACGCGGGCGAGCCGGGCGATGTGGACGGCCCCGGCCCGGATCGCGAGCTGGGGTTCCCCGGAGGCGAGGGCTTCGGCGAGTACGGCGGGCGGGGTCTCGTGGGCGTCCAGGTCGAGCAGGACGAAGCGGTCGGGGTTCTCGGTCTGCGCCGAGCGGACCATGCCCCAGAGTGCGGCCAGGGCCGGGTCCGGGATGTCGTCGCCGGTCACCGGGACCGCACCCGCGGTGACCAGGACCAGCTTGGAGCCGGTCAGGCGCTCGTCGGCCAGCCAGTCGCGCAGCAGGGCGAGGACCGTTCCGAGGCCGTCGTGGACCGCGTCGCGGAGGGCGCCGGGCGGCGCGTACGGGGCCGGGGCGGGCGGGCAGGCGGCCAGGACCAGCCGGGGCGGCAGCGCGCCCGCGTCGAGCAGCGCGGACAGCGCGGCGAGGTCGGTGACCGTACGCCCGGGGAGCGGTGCGGCGCCGGAGAGCAGGGGCGTCCCGGTGCCGAGCACGGTCCAGGACTCCGGGCCGGGGACGGAGCCCGCCGCCGCGGCACGCTCGGGCAGGGCCTGCCACTCCGGGCGGAACAGTTCCTCGTGGTGTCCGGCGCGGGTGGCCTTGAAGCGGTCGGGCGAGACGGGCCGCAGGACGAGGGAGCGGGCCGAGACCACCGGCCGGCCGGTGGCGTCGGTCGCCCGTACGGCGACGGCGTCGCGGCCGGTGGGGGTGAGCCGCAGCCGGAGTTCGGTGGCGCCGGAGGCGTGCAGGCGCACCCCGTTCCAGGAGAACGGCAGCCAGCCCTGCGCGGGTCCCTCCAGGACGTCGAACACCAGCGCGTGCAGGGCGGCGTCCAGCAGGGCCGGGTGCAGGCCGAACGCGGCGGCGTCCGGCTGCTGCTCCTCCGGCAGGCTCGCGACGGCGTACACCTCGTCGCCGAGCCGCCAGGCCGCGCGCAGGCCCTGGAACGCGGGGCCGTAGGCGAATCCGCCCTCCGCGAAGCGCTCGTACAGGCCTTCCGTGTCGAGGGGGACGGCTCCGGGCGGCGGCCAGGCCGCCGGGTCCACCGGGTCGACCGGGGCGACCGGGGCGGGGTCTCCGGCGGAGCTGAGCAGGCCGCTCGCGTGCCGGGTCCAGGGGGCGTCGGGGCCGTCGTCGGCGGCCCGGGCGTGGACGCTCAGCGGGCGGGTGCCGGAGGCGTCCGGGCTTCCGACGGTGAGCTGAAGTGCGACGGCTCCGCCCGCCGGGAGCACCAGCGGTGCCTCCAGGGTCAGTTCCTCGACCTGGTCGCAGCCGACCTGGTCGCCCGCGCGGACCGCGAGTTCGAGGAACGCGGTGGCGGGGAACAGCACGCCCTCGTAGACGCCGTGGTCGGCCAGCCAGGGGTGGCTGCGGACCGAGAACCTGCCGGTGAAGAGGAACCCGTCGGAGTCCGCGAGTTCCGTTCCGGCGCCGAGCAGCGGGTGGTCGACCGTCAGCAGTCCGGCCGCGGGCAGGCCGGCCGCGGCCGGGCCGGCCTGCAGCCAGTAGCTGCCGCGCTGAAAGGCGTAGGTCGGCAGGTCGACGGCGGAGCGGGACGGGCCGCCGGCGTGGACGGCGTTCCAGTCCACGGGGACGCCCGCGACGTGCAGCCGGGCCAGGGCGGCCGTCGCCGCGGGTGCTTCGGGCCGGTCCCTGCGCAGCAGGGGCACCAGCACGGAACCGCCGGTGGCGCCGGTCAGGCAGTCCTGGCCCATGGCGCTGAGCGCGCCGTCGGGTCCGAGTTCCAGGAACGCGGTCACGCCGTCGCGTTCCAGGTGGCGTACGCCGTCCTGGAAGCGGACGGTGCCGCGCACGTGCTCCACCCAGTAGTCCGGTGAGCCGAGTTGCTCGGCGGTGGCCGGCTCGCCCGTCAGGTCGGAGATGACGGGGATGGTGGCCTCCCCCGGGACGATCCGTGCCGCGACCTCGCGGAACTCGGCGAGCATGGGCTCCATCAGGGGCGAGTGGAAGGCGTGGGAGACCCGCAGCCGTCGGGTCTTGCGGCCGCGCGCGGCGAGCTCGGCGGCGATCTCGTTCACCGCCGCCGCGTCGCCGGAGATCACGGTCGAGGCCGGGCCGTTGACCGCGGCGAGGCCGACGTCGCTCTCGCGGCCCGCGAGCAGCGGCAGTACCTCCTCCTCCCCGGCGGCGAGGGCGGCCATCGCGCCGCCCGCCGGGAGGGCCTGCATCAGCCGTCCCCGCGCGACCACCAGCGCCGCGGCGTCGGGGAGGGTGAACACCCCGGCGACGTGGGCGGCGGCCAGCTCTCCCACGGAGTGGCCGAGCAGCCGGTCGGGGCGCAGGCCCCAGTGCTCGACGAGGCGGAACAGCGCGACACCGAGGGCGAACAGGGCGGGCTGGGTGTACTCGGTGCGGTCCAGCAGGCCGTGGTCGGGCTCGCCGACGGCCGCGTCGATCACCTCCCTGAGCGGGCGGTCGAGCAGCGGGTCGAGTTCCGCGCAGACCGCGTCGAAGGCGTCGGCGAAGACCGGGAACCGCGCGTACAGTTCGGCGCCCATGCCGGTGCGCTGGCTGCCCTGGCCGGGGAACAGGAAGGCGGTCTTCGCGGCCGGGCCGGTCACACCGCTCACCAGGTCCGCCGACGGCTCGCCGGCGGCGAGCGCGGTGAGCCCGTCGAGCAGGGTCTGCCGGTCCGTGCCGGTGAGGGCGGCCCGGTGCTCGAAGGCGCTGCGGTTCAGCGCCAGGGAACGGCCCAGGTCCGCGACGTCGAGGGCCGGGGTGTGCTCCACGTACCGGAGCAGCCGGGCGGCCTGCTCCCGCAGCGCGTCCGCGCCGCGGGCGGAGAGCAGCCAGGGCAGGGCGGGGGCGACGGGCGTGTCAGGGGTCGGCGCGGGGACGGCGGCCGGGGCCGGCTCGGTGGGCTGTTCGAGGATGGTGTGGGCGTTGGTGCCGCTGACTCCGAACGACGACACCGCGGCCCGCCGGGGGCGGCCGGTCTCCGGCCACGGGGTGTCCTCGGTGAGCAGCCGGACCGCGCCGGCCGACCAGTCGACGTGGGGTGTCGGCGCGTCGACGTGGAGGGTGCGCGGCAGCGCCCCGTGCCGCATGGCCTGCACCATCTTGATGATGCCGGCGACTCCGGCGGCGGCCTGGCTGTGTCCGATGTTCGACTTCAGCGACCCCAGCCAGAGCGGCTGCCGCGCGCCGCGTTCCCGGCCGTATGTGGCCAGGAGTGCCTGGGCCTCGATCGGGTCGCCCAGCCGGGTCCCGGTGCCGTGCGCCTCCACCGCGTCGACCTCGGAGGCGGTCAGTCCGGCGTCGGCGAGGGCCGCCCGGATGACCCGCTGCTGGGACGGTCCGTTGGGTGCGGTCAGGCCGTTGCTGGCGCCGTCCTGGTTGACGGCGGAGCCGCGGACGAGGGCGAGCACCGGGTGGCCGTTGCGCCGGGCGTCCGAGAGGCGTTCCAGGACGAGCAGTCCGGCGCCCTCGGCCCAGGAGGTGCCGTCGGCGGCGGCGGCGAACGGTTTGCAGCGGCCGTCCTCGGCGAGCACCCGTTGCCGGCTGAACTCCACGAACGCGCCCGGTGTCGACATCACGGTCACCCCGCCCGCGAGCGCCAGCGAGCATTCGCCGGCCCGCAGCGACCGGGCCGCGAGGTGGACCGCGACCAGCGACGAGGAGCACGCCGTGTCGACGGTCACCGCGGGCCCTTCGAGGCCGAGGCTGTAGGAGATCCGCCCGGACGCCACGCTGCCCGCGCTGCCGATGCCGAGGTAGCCCTCGAACTCCTCGGAGGGTTCGGTGACGCGCGACCCGTAGTCGTGGTGGCTGCATCCGACGAAGACGCCGCTCGCGCTGCCCTTGAGCGACAGCGGGTCGATGCCGGCCCGCTCGAACGCCTCCCAGGAGAGTTCGAGCAGCAGCCGCTGCTGGGGGTCGATGGTCAGCGCCTCGCGCGGGGAGATCCCGAAGAAGGCCGGGTCGAAGCGGTCGGCGTCGTGGAGGAAGCCGCCTTCCCGCGCGTAGGTGCTGCCGGCCCGGTCCGGGTCCGGGTCGTAGAGGCCGTCCAGGTCCCAGCCGCGTCCGGTGGGGAAGCCGGTGATCGCGTCCTGTCCGCCCGCGACGAGCTCCCACAGCTCCTCGGGGGTGCTGACGCCGCCGGGGTAGCGGCAGCTCATGGCGACCACGGCGATCGCCTCGTCCTCGGGCACCGTGGCGGCTGCGGGCACCTGCCCGGGAGCGTCGGGCGTCTCCGTGGCGGGCGCGCCCGGCAGTTCGGTGCGCAGGTGTCCGGCCAGGGCCGTGGCCGTGGGGTAGTCGAAGGCCAGGGTCACCGACAGGCGCAGGCCGGTGGCCACGGCGAGCCGGTTGCGCAGTTCGACGGCGATCAGCGAGTCGAAGCCGATGTCCTTGAACGCCTGGTCGGGGCCCACCGCCTCGGGCCCGGGGTGGCCGAGCACGGCGGCGACCTCGCGGCGGACGAGGTCCAGCAGGGCCCGGTCTCGTTCCGCCGGGGGAAGTGCGGCCAGCCGCAGGGCCGGCGGCTCGGTGCCGTCGGCCGTGCTCCGGGACCCGCTCACGGCGGCGAGAACATCCCGTACCTCGGGCAGGTCCCCGAGGGCGGCACTGGGCCGAAGCGCCGTGAACGCCCGGGTGAAGCGGTCCCAGGCGAAGTCGGCGACGAGGACGGCCGTGTCGTCGTGGTCGAGGGCCTGGCGCAGCGCGATGGTGGCCGCGGCGGGATCCATGGCGGGCAGGCCGTCGCGGATCAGCCGTTCGGCGACCGCTCCGGAGGCGAGGCTGTCGCCGCCCCACAGGCCCCAGGCCACCGAGGTGCCGGGCAGTCCGAGGTCGCGGCGCTGCCGGGCCAGCGCGTCGAGGTAGGCGTTGGCGGCGGCGTAGCTGCCCTGGCCGGTGCCGCCGAGCGTGCCGGCGAGCGAGGAGAACAGCACGAAGGCGGTCAGGTCGAGTTCACGGGTGAGCGCGTCGAGGTTGCGTGCGCCGTCGAGCTTGGGGCGCAGGACGCCGGCCGCGCGTTCGGGGGTGATCGAGTCGATCACCCCGTCGTCGAGGACGCCCGCGGTGTGCAGTACGGCGCGCAGCGGGCGCTCGGCCGGAATGCCGGCGAGCAGTTCCGCCAGTGCCTCGCGGTCGGCGACGTCGCAGGCCACCGCGGTGGCGGTGGCACCGAGTCCGCGCAGTTCGGCCAGCAGGGCGGCGGCCCCCGGGGCCTGTGCGCCGCGCCGGCTGGTGAGCAGCAGGTGCGCGGTGCCGGTGCGGGCGAGCCATCGGGCGATCTGGGCGCCGAGGCCGCCGGTGCCGCCGGTGATCAGGACCGTGCCCTCGGGTGTCCAGTCGCGGACGGGGGCGGTGTCACCGAGTCCGGCGTGGACGACCCTGCGGCCGTAGAGGCCGGTGGCGCGTACCGCCAGCTGGTCCTCGCCGTCGGGGCTCGTCAGTGCTTCGGCGAGCCGGGTCGCGGCCCGGTCGTCGAGCCGTCGCGGCAGGTCGACCAGGCCGGCCCACCGCTGCGGGTACTCGACACCGGCGACCCCGCCGAGGCCCCAGACCAGGGCCTGGAGCGTGCTGTCGATCCGGTCGGAGCGGCCGACCGACACCGCGCCCCGGGTGGCGCACCAGAGCGGGGCGTCGGTGCCGAGGTCGCCCAGGCCCTGGAGGAGTGCGACCGTCAGGGTGAGGCCGCGGGGAAGCGCCGATCCGTCGCCGTGCGGTTCTTCGGCCAGGGCGAGCAGCGACAGGATTCCGGCGGGCGGCCCGTCGGTGTGGTCGTGGGCGTCGCGGAGCAGTGCGGCGAACCGTGTCCGCTCGGTCGCGTCGGGGCCCGCCTCGACCAGGACGGGTGTGGCGCCGTGTCCGCGCAGGGAGTCCACGGCGAACGCGACGGCCGGGTCGTCGGCGGCGCCGGCCGGGGCGACGACGAGCCAGCTGCCGGTGAGCCGGGGCTGCTCGGGTGCCGGCAGGGGCTTCCAGGCGACCCGGTAGCGCCAGCTGTCGGCGGTCCGGTCGGCGGCCCGGCCGCGTGCCCACTCGGCGAGGGTGGGCACCAGGGAGGCGAGGGAGGCCCTCAGTTCCCCGTCCTCGACCCGCAGGGTGGTGGCGAGGGCGTCCAGGTCACCGTGGTCGACCGCCTCCCAGAAGCCGGAGTCGGCCGGACCGGTGCCGGTCATGGCGTCGGTGCCGGTGATGGCGTCGGCGGGCCGGTCGGGGGTGGTGTCCAGCCAGTAGCGCTGCTGCTGGAAGGCGTAGGTGGGCAGGGGCCGTTTGCGCGCGCCGGTCCCGGCGAACACCGTGCCCCAGTCCACCGGCAGTCCACGCACCTGGAGTTCGGTGAGCGCGGCGAGGAAGCGGCCGGGGCCGCCCTCGGCGCGGCGCAGGGTGCCGACGACGGCTCCGTCGCCGGCCCCGGCCGCTTCGACGGCCTGCTGGAGCCAGACGGTCAACGCGGGGTGGGTGCTGCACTCGACGAAGGTGTGGTGTCCGTCGGCGATGAGTGCGTCGACCGCCCGTCCGAACTCCACTGGCCGGCGCAGGTTCTCGTACCAGTACGCGGCGTCCAGGCCCAGGGTGTCCAGGGGGCCGCCGCTGACCGTGGAGTAGAACGGGATGTCGGACGTCCGCGGCACGGTGCCGCCGAGGAGGGTGAGCAGTTCCTCCCGCAGCTCCTCCACCTGGGGCGAGTGTCCGGCGAAGTCCACGCCGGGAACCGGCCAGGTCAGGACACCCTCCTCGGAGTACTGCTCGCGCAGTCGTTCCAGTGCCGCCGGGTCGCCGGAGACCGTCACCGACGTCGGCCCGTTGACCGCGGCGACGTCGAGTGCCCTGTAGTCGGCGGACAGTGTGTCGCGGACGGCCTCGACCGGCTGCGGCACGAACAGCATGCCGCCCCGTCCGGTCAGGGCCAGCAGGGCCCGGCTGCGCAGGGCGACGATCCGGGCCGCGTCGTCCAGCGAGAGCGCGCCGGCCACGCAGGCGGCGGCGATCTCCCCCTGGGAGTGGCCGACCACGGCGTCGGGGACGATCCCGTGCGCCCGCCACAGCGCGGCCAGCGACACCATGACGGCGAACAGCACCGGCTGCACCACGTCCACCCGGTCCAGCGGGGGCGCGTCGGGCTCCTCCCGCAGGACCGCGAGCAGCGACCAGTCCAGGTGCGGGGCGAGGGCGCG
Organism: Kitasatospora sp. NPDC004723; assembly: GCF_040609255.1. Taxonomy (NCBI): domain Bacteria; kingdom Bacillati; phylum Actinomycetota; class Actinomycetes; order Kitasatosporales; family Streptomycetaceae; genus Kitasatospora; species Kitasatospora sp. NPDC004723. Next base: position 229,391 of record NZ_JBEXJT010000004.1, read on the forward strand.
TTCACAGGCCGCGATCCGGTCGGCGAAGGCCGGGGCGTGGTCGAGCAGTTCCCTGGCCATGCCGGCCCACTGGGATCCCTGGCCGGGGAAGACGAAGACGGTCCTGGCCGATCGGGCGACGGTGCCTTCGACCAGGCCGGGTGCGCGGTCTCCCGCGGCCAGCGCGGCCAGGCCGCCCAGCAGGGTCGTGCGGTCGTCGCCGACGACGGCCGCGCGGTGCTCGAAGGCGGTCCTGGTGGTGGCCAGGGAGTAGCCGACGTCGACGGGCGACAGCTCCGGATGCTCCGTCAGGTACGCGTGCAGCCGCTCCGCCTGGGCCTTCACCGCCTCGGTGGTCCGCCCGGACAGGACCCACGGGACGGCGGCCTGCGGAGTGTCCGGATCCGTCGCACCGGACACGGCGGACGGCCCGGCGGTGGGGACGGATACGGATCCGGCAGGCGCATCGGATCCGGCGGCGGGTGCGGACCCGGCCGGCGAGGCGGGCAGCGGGAGTGCGGGCTCGGCGGGCGGCTGCTCGATGACGACATGGGCGTTGGTGCCGCTCAGGCCGAACGAGGACACTCCGGCCCGGCGCGGTCGGCCGGTCTCCGGCCAGGGTGTGGCCTCGGTCAGCAGCGCGACGGCGCCCGCCGTCCAGTCGACGTTCGGGGACGGCCGGTCGATGTGCAGGGTCCGCGGCAGCTCGCCGTGCCCCATGGCCAGCACCATCTTGATGATGCCGCCGACCCCGGCGGCGGCCTGGGTGTGCCCGATGTTCGACTTCAGCGACCCGAGCCACACCGGCCTGTCGGCCGGCCGGTCCTGGCCGTAGGTGGCCAGCAGCGCGTCGGCCTCGATCGGGTCGCCCAGCCGGGTACCGGTGCCGTGCGCCTCGACGGCGTCCACGTCGGCGGCCGTCAGCCGGGCGTTGGCCAGCGCGTCGCGGATCACCCGCTGCTGGGCCAGGCCGCTGGGCGCGGTCAGCCCGTTGCTCGCGCCGTCCTGGTTGATCGCCGAGCCGCGCAGCACCGCGAGCACCGGGTGGCCGTTGCGGCGGGCGTCCGAGAGGCGTTCCAGGAGCAGCAGGCCCACGCCCTCGGCCATGCCGAAGCCGTCCGCCGAGGCGGCGAAGGACTTGCAGCGCCCGTCCTCGGCGAGCCCGCGCTGCCGGCTGAAGCCGGTGAACGACAGCGGGGTGCCCATCACCGTGGCGCCGCCCGCCAGTGCCAGCGCGCACTCGCCCGAGCGCAACGACTGCGCGGCGAGGTGGACCGCCACCAGTGACGAGGAGCAGGCCGTGTCCACGGTCACGGCGGGCCCCTGGAGGCCGAGTTGGTAGGCGATCCTCCCGGACAGCACGCTGGTGGAGATGCCCGCGATGAACAGGCCCTCCAGTTCCTCGGGAAGGTCACGCAGGGTGCCGCCGTAGCCCTGGTAGGAGGCGCCGGCGAAGACCCCGGTCGGGGTGCCGTGCAGGGACGCCGGGTCGATGCCGGCGCGCTCGATCGCCTCCCAGGAGGTTTCGAGCAGCAGTCGCTGCTGCGGATCCATGGCCAGTGCCTCGCGCGGCGAGATCCCGAAGAACCCGGGGTCGAAACGGTCCGCGTCCCTGACGAACCCGCCCGCGGCGGTGTAGCTCCTGCCGGGCCGGTCAGGGTCCGCGTCGTACAGCGCGTCGAGGTCCCAGCCCCGGTCGGACGGCAGCCCGGAGACGGCGTCGCGCCCGTCGGCGACCAGGCGCCACAGGTCCTCGGGGGTGCGTACGCCGCCGGGGTAGCGGCAGCTCATGGCGACGATCACGATGGGGTCGTCGTCCGCGGCGGGTGCCACCGACGGCGGCTGCCGGACGGCGGCGGGTTCCTCGGCGGCGCCCAGCAGTCCGGTCTCCAGGCGCCGGGCGAGCGCGGTCGCCGACGAGTAGTCGAAGACGACGGTGACCGGGAGCCGCAGGCCGGTGGCGGTGTTGAGCCGGTTGCGCATGTCCACCGCGGTCAGGGAGTCGAAGCCCAGGTCGCGGAAGGCGCGGCCGGGGGCGACCGCGTCCGGCGAGTCGTGGCCGAGGACCGCGGCCGCGTGGGTCCGGACCAGGTCGACCAGCGCCCGGGTCCGCTCGGCCGCCGGGAGCGGCTCCAGCCGGTCACGCAGCGCCGAGGGCGTGCCCTCGGCCCCGGCCCCGCCGGTCTCCGGTTCGGCGGCCAGCGCGGTGCGTACCTCGGGGAGTTCCCCGATCAGTGGGCTGGGGCGCGCCGAGGTGAAGACCGTCGCGAAGCGGTCCCAGTCGATGTCGGCGACCACGACCACCGTCTCGTCGTGGTCCAGGACCTGCTGGAGCCCGGTGATCGCGACCGCGGGCGGCATGAAGAGCACGCCGTGGCCGCGCAGGGTCTCCTCCGCCAGTTCGGCCGCCATCCCGGCCCCGCCCTCGGGGTTCCAGATCCCCCACACCACGGAGGTCGCGGCGAGGCCGCGGCTCCTGCGGTCCTCGGCGAGGCCGTCGAGATAGGCGTTGGCGGCGGCGTAGGCGCCGTGGACGGCGCTGCCCCACACCCCGGAGATGGAGGAGAACAGCACGAACGCGTCGAGCGTGTCCCGGTCGAAGAGCAGGTCCAGGTTCCTGGCCCCGCCGACCTTGGCGTGGAGGGTGCCGGCGAACTCGTCCGCGTCGGTGGCGGGCAGTGGCACCAGCAGCCCGGCCCCCGCGGCGTGGAAGACGGTACTGATCCGGTGGCCGTCCTGTTCGAGGCCGTCCTTCAGTGCGCGCAGGGCCTCCAGGTCGGCGACGTCGCAGGAGGCCAGGGTGACCCGGGCGCCGAGGGCGGCCAGTTCCTCGGAGAGCTCCGGCGCACCCGGCGCGTCCACGCCGCGCCGGCTGACCAGCACCAGGTGCCCGGCTCCCCGCCGGGCCAGCCAGCGCGCGATCTGCGCGCCGATCCCGCCGGTACCGCCGGTGATCAGCACGGTGCCCCCGGGCTGCCACCTCCGCCGCGGCGCGGTGTCGCCCAGGGCGGACCGGACCAGCCGCCGGCCGTGGCAGCCGGTGGCCCGTACGGCCACCTGGTCCTCGTCCCCGGCCTCACCGGCCAGCACCCGGCACAGCCGCGATGCGGTGTCCGCGCCCAGGACCTCCGGGAGGTCGATCAGACCGCCCCAGCGCTGCGGGAACTCCAGCGCGGCGACCCGGCCCAGACCCCAGAGCAGGTTCTGCGCGGCGCTGACCGCGCTCCCGGTGTCCGTGCCCCCGACCGACACCGCACCCCGGGTCGCCCACCACAGGGGCGCGTCGATCCCGGCGTCGCCGAGGGACTGCACCAGGGCCAGGTTGAGCGCGGTGCCCAGCGGGACGGAGGGGTGCGCCGAGTGCGGGCGCTCGTCGAGGCCCAGCAGCGACAGCACTCCCGTCACCGGGCCGGGCAGCGCGTCGAGGGACGCGCGGACCCGGTCGGCCAGCACGGCGCGGTCGGCCTCCGCCTCGGTGATCCGTACGTGGACCACCGAGGCGCCGGCCTGTTCCATGACGTGGACGGCCGCCTCCGACCGGCGCACCCCGTCCTCGGGCTGACCGTCCGACGACAGGACGAGCCAGCTGCCGTCCAGTGGGACCGGAGGGCCCTCGGGCAGGGCTCGCCAGGTCACGCGGTAGCGCCAGGAGTCGAGCACCGAACGCTCGGTGCGCTCGTCGCGCCAGGTGGCGAGCGCGGGCAGCACCACGTTCAGCGGGTCCTCGGGCGCCACCCCGAGGGCCGTGGCGAACCGGTCCAGGTCACCCCCGCCCAAGGCCTCCCAGAAGTCGTCGCCCTCCGAGGACGTTCGGGAAGGACCGCCCGCCGCGGGGCCGGTGTCCTCCAGCCAGTACGGGCGACGCTGGAAGGGGTAGGTGGGCAGGGAGACGCCGTCCGGACGGTGTCCGGCGAACACCCGGTCCCAGTCGGGCATCAGACCGCCCGCGTGGGCCTCTCCCAGGGACGTCAGGAAGCGGTCGAGGCCGCTCTCGCCGCGCCGCAGCGTGCCCACGACCACGGCGGGGCCCTGCGCGGAGCCGGCGGTGTCGGCCTCGTCGGCGCTCTGCTGGACACCGAAGGTGAGCACGGGGTGCGGGCTGGCCTCGATGAAGAACCGGAAGCCCTCCCCCAACAGCGTCTCCGTGGCCCGCCCGAACTCGACGGTCCGACGGAGGTTGCGGTACCAGTACTCCGCGTCCAGCGCCTCCGTCTCCAGCCAGCCACCCGTCACCGTCGAGAAGAACGGCACCGAACCCGAGCCGGGAGCGACCCCGGCCAGATCGGAGAGCAGCCGCTCACGGACCTCCTCCACATGCGAGGAGTGCGACGCGTAGTCCACCTCGATCAGACGCGCCCGCACACCCTCCGCGACCAGTTCTTCCACCAGGGCCGTGACCGCGTCCGCGTCACCCGACACCACCGTCGACGACGGACCGTTCACCGCCGCCACCGACAACCCACCCGCCCACGGGGCGATCCGCTCCCGCACCGCATCCACCGGCAGAGGCAACGAGGCCATCCCACCCCGACCGGCCAGCACCTTGATCGCGCGGGAACGCAACGCCACCACCCGCGCCCCGTCCTCCAGACTCAGACCACCCGCCACACAAGCCGCAGCGATCTCACCCTGCGAATGACCCACCACCGCGTCCGGAACAACACCGAACGAACGCCACACCTCCGCCAACGACACCATCACCGCCCACAACACCGGCTGCACCACATCCACCCGCGCCAGCAACCGCTCCGAACCCAACGCCTCCGTCAACGACCAGTCGACATGAGCCGCCAGAGCCCGTTCGCACTCCGCCATCCGCCCCGCGAACACCTCCGACCCGGACAGCAACTCCGCAGCCATCCCCACCCACTGCGAACCCTGACCCGGGAACACCAACACCACACGACCCGACGACACCCCGTCGCCCCGCACCAGCCCCGGCACCGACCGGCCCTCGGCCAGCGCCTTCACGCCGTCGATCAGCCGGTCCGGGTCGGTGCCCACAACCACGGCCCGCCGCTCGAAGGCGGTACGCGTGAGGGCGAGGGCGCGGCCGGTGTCGGCGGCCCGCACGGGGCCGGGACCGGCGCTCAGGTGCGCCAGCAGCCGGGCCGCCTGGTCGCGCAGCGCCTCGTCGGTACGCCCGGACAACACCCAGGGCAGCGGGTGCGCATCGCCACCGGCCGCGGTGTCGGCCACCGGTTCGGCTTCCTTCGCCGGGGCCTGTTCCAGGATCAGGTGGGCGTTGGTGCCGCTGACGCCGAAGGCGGACACCCCGGCCCGGCGCGGGCGTCCCGTGTCGTCCCAGGCGCGGGCCTCGGAGAGGATTTCCACGGCTCCCGACGACCAGTCCACCATGGGCGTCGGCCGGTCCGCGTGCAGGGTCCTGGGCAGTTCGCCGTGCTCGATCGCCAGCACCATCTTGATGACGCCGCCCACGCCGGCCGCCGCCGAGGTGTGGCCGATGTTCGACTTCAACGAGCCCAGCCACAACGGCCGTTCGGCGGGCCGTCCCTGGCCGTAGGTGGCCAGCAGGGCCTGCGCCTCGATGGGGTCGCCGAGGGTGGTGCCGGTGCCGTGCGCCTCCACCACGTCCACCTCGGACGCCGTCAGGCGCGCGTCCGCCAGCGCCGCACGGATCACCCGCTGCTGCGCCGGGCCGCTGGGCGCCGTCAGTCCGTTGCTCGCACCGTCCTGGTTGGTGGCCGAACCGCGGATGACGGCCAGCACCGGGTGCCCGTTGCGCCGGGCGTCCGACAGCCGCTCCAGCAGCAGGACGCCGGCGCCCTCGGACCAGCCGGTTCCGTCCGCGTCGGCCCCGAACGCCTTGCAGCGGCCGTCGGCCGACAACGCGCGCTGGCGGCTGAACGCCACGAACGCGTCGGGGGTCGCCATCACCGACACCCCGCCGGCCAGGGCCAGCGTGCAGTCACCCGCCCGCAGCGCGCGGATCGCCAGGTGCAGGGCGACGAGCGAGGAGGAACAGGCCGTGTCCACGGTCACCGCGGGCCCTTCCAGGCCCAGGGTGTAGGCGATCCGGCCGGAGACCACACTGCTCGCGGTCCCGGTGTCCAGCAGGCCCTGGACATCGGGGAGGTGGCGCGAGCCCGCGCCGTAGCCGTTGCCGATCGCCCCGAGGAAGACACCCGTGCCGGTGCGCCGCAGCGTGCGGGGGTCGATCGCGGCCCGCTCGACCGCCTCCCAGGCGGTCTCCAGTGCCAGCCGCTGCTGGGGGTCCGTCGCCAGGGCCTCGCGCGGCGAGATGCCGAAGAACTCCGCGTCGAACTCGGCCGCGTCGTGCAGGAAGCCGCCGTTGCGGGTGTAGGAGGTGCCGGACCGCTCGGGGTCCGGGTCGTAGAGGCCCTCCAGGTCCCAGCCGCGGTTCACCGGCCAGGCGGAGATCGCGTCGGCGCCCTGGGAGACCAGGTCCCACAGTCGTTCGGGCGTGTCGGCGCCGCCGGGATAGCGGCAGGCCATCGAGACGACGGCGATCGGTTCGTGGCGGGCCTGCTCGGCCTCGCGCAGCTGCCTCCGGGCGTCACCGAGGTCAGCGGTGGCGCGCCTGAGGTAGTCGAGCAGCTTCTTGTCGTCGGACATCAGTGCCAGCTCTCTCTCAGGCGTTGCCGAAGTCGTTGTCGATCAGGGCGAACAGCTCGTCCGCTGTCGCCGTTTCCGTCGCCGTGGCGGTGTCGTGCACCGGTCCGGGTGGTGGTGCCTCGCCGCCCGGTGCGCCGGCTCGCCGGCGCCAGCCGCGCAGCAGTTCGTCCAGTCGTTCGCCGACCCCGTCGGTGTCGGCCGCTCCGGGCGGGACGGCCGCGAGGAGCGCGGCCAGCCGGTCCAGCTCGGCCGGCAGCGGCGAGGGGGGTTCGGGCGCGGCGGACAGCTCCGCGTCCAGGTAGGCGGCGAGCGCCTCGGGCGTCGGGTGGTCGAAGACGACCGTCGGCGGGACGGTCAGCCCGGTCGCCTCACACAGCGCGTTCCTGAACCGCACCGCGAGCATCGAGTCGAAGCCGACCTCGGAGAAGGAGCGTTCCGGGCGCACCGGACCGGCTCCGGGATGGCCGAGGACCGCGGCCGCGTGCCGGATGACCAGGTCGGTCACCGCTTGACGGCGTGCCTGCCGGTCCAGCGGGGCCAGCCGGGCGGCCAGTCGTACGGCGGGGGTGCCCTCGTCGTCACCCGCGGCCTCCGGAGTGTCCTCGGCCGGCACCCCGGTGGCGGCCGCGACGGCCGTCCGGCCCGGTGTGGGCAGCCAGTACCGGTCGCGTTGGAAGGGGTAGGTCGGCAGCAGGACGGGTGCCGGGCCGCCCGGCCCGGGGGTCCCCGTCCAGGGCGACCAGTCCACCGGACCGCCGCCGGCCGCCCACGCCTCGGTCAGTGAGGCCAGCAGCCGGTCCCGGCCACCGTCGCCGCGCCGCAGCGTGCCGACCGCCGCCACCTCCCGCCCGGCCTCCGCGGCCACCGCCTCGATCCCGGCGAGCAGCACGGGATGCGGGCTGACCTCGACGAACAGGGTGTGACCCACGTCCAGCAGGGCGCGGGTCGCTCCGACGAAGTCGACCGGCTCGCGCAGGTTGCGGTACCAGTAGGCGGCGTCGAGCGATTCTCCGGCGACGGGTTCGCCGGTCACCGTCGAGTAGAGCGGGACGGCCGAGGCGCGGGGGCGTATCCCGGTGAGGGCTTCGCGCAGTTCGTCCTCGATCTCGGCGACCTGGGCCGAGTGGGCCGCGTAGTCCACCGGGATCGTCCTGGCCCGTACGCCTTCCCGGTCGCAGGCCGCGAGCAGGGCGGCCAGCTCCTGGGGCTCCCCGGCGACGACCACGGCTGCGGGGCCGTTCACCGCGGCCACGCACGCGCGTCCGCCGGCGGGCAGCAGGCTCGTGGTCCGCTCGGCGGAGGCGGCGACCGACACCATGCCGCCGCGTCCCGCCAGCCTCAGCAGCGCCCGGCTGCGCAGCGCCACCACGAGGGCCGCGTCGTCGAGCGACAGCGCTCCGGCGACGCAGGCGGCGGCGATCTCGCCCTGGCTGTGCCCGACGACCGCGTCCGGGGTGACCCCGGTGTCGCGCCAGTGCGCGGCCAGCGCGACCATCACCGCGAAGAGCACCGGCTGGACGACGTCCACGCGGTCGAGCGTCGGTGCGCCGGGCGCACCGCGCAGCACCTCGGTCAGGGACCAGTCGGTGTGCGGGGCGAGCGCCCGTTCGCAGGCGGCGATGGCGGCGGCGAACGCCCGGGAGGAGTCGAGCGCCGCCACGGCCATGCCGGCCCACTGCGAGCCCTGGCCGGGGAAGACGAAGACCGTACGGCCGCCGCGCGCCCGGTCCTGCACGGCGTCGGGCGCGGGTTCTCCCGCCGCGAGGGCGTCCAGCCAGCCGAGGAGCGCGTCGCGGTCGCGGCCGGTGGCGGCTGCCCGGAAGGGCAGGGCGGGGCGGGTGGTGGCGAGCGCGCGGGCCAGTCCGGCGGCGCCCCCGTCGGGGTCGGCCCGCAGGTGCTCGCCCAGTCGGCGCGCCTGTCGGCGCAGGGCCGCGGGGGTCATGGCGGAGAGCAGCCACGGAACCGTGGTCCCGGTGCCCTCGGACGGTTCGCCGTGCGTGCCTTCGGGCAGCGGGGCGTCGGCGTCGGCGGGTGCCTCCTCCAGAACGGCGTGGGCGTTGGTGCCGCTCATGCCGAACGCGGAGACGCCGGCCCGGCGCGGCCGGTCCCCGTCCGGGGCGTCCCAGGGGCGGGCGTTCGCGAGCAGCCGGACCGCGCCGGCCGACCAGTCCACCCGGCTGGACGCCTCCTGTGCGTGCAGGGTGCCGGGGAGCACGCCGTTCCGCAGTGCGAGCACCGTCTTGATGACCCCGGCGACCCCGGCGGCGGCCTGGGTGTGCCCGATGTTGGACTTCAGCGACCCCAGCCACAGCGGGCGGTCGGCGGGCCGGTCCTGGCCGTAGGTGGCCAGGAGGGCCTGCGCCTCGATGGGGTCGCCCAGCACGGTGCCGGTTCCGTGCGCCTCGACCAGGTCGATGTCGGCGCCGGACAGTCCCGCCGTGGCCAGCGCGCTCCTGATCACCCGCTGCTGCGCGGGGCCGCTCGGGGCGGTGAGGCCGTTGCTGGCACCGTCCTGGTTCACCGCGGTGCCCCGTACCAGGGCGAGGACCGGATGCCCGAGGCGGCGGGCGTCGGAGAGGCGTTCCACGAGCAGGACGCCCACCCCTTCGCCCCAGCCCGTACCGTTCGCCCCTTCGGCGAAGGAGCGGCAGCGGCCGTCGGGTGACAGGCCCTGCTGGCGGCTGAACTCGACGAAGACGTCCGGGCTCGCCATCACCGCGGCGCCGCCGACCAGGGCGAACGAGCAGTCGCCGGCGCGCAGTGCCTGGCCGGCCAGGTGCAGTGCCACCAGGGAGGACGAGCAGGCCGTTTCCACGGTCACGGCGGGGCCGCCGAGTCCGAGGGTGTAGGCGACGCGGCCGGAGGCGACGCTGGTGACCGTGCCGCTGAGGAGGTGCCCCTCGACCTCGTCGGACGGGTTCTGCGGGCCGGTGCCGTAGCCCTGGGCGGCGACGCCGACGTAGACGCCGCCCTCGCTGCCGCGTACCGACGCGGGATCGAGTCCGGCCCGCTCCAGTGCCTCCCAGCTGGTTTCGAGCAGCAGTCGCTGCTGTGGGTCCATGGCCAGTGCTTCGCGCGGGGAGATGCCGAAGAACTCCGCGTCGAACTCGGCCGCCCCGTCCAGGAATCCGCCGCCGGTGGTGTAGAAGGTGCCCGGGTGCAGGGGGTCCGGGTCGTAGAGGGTGTCCAGCGGCCAGCCGCGGTCGGCGGGCAGCGCGGCGACCGCGTCCACCCCGTCGGCCACCAGTCGCCACAGGTCCTCGGGCGAGCGGACGCCGCCCGGGAATCGGCAGGCCATCGAGACGATCGCCAGGGGTTCGTCGGCCGCCCCGGGCCCGGCCGCGCCGTCGACGGAGGCTGCGGAGTCCGTCGCGGCCATGCCGGTCGTGCCGTCGGCGTCCGGTTCCGTGCCGCTCAGCGCGGCGAAGAGGTGCGCGGCGAGGGCGGCTGCCGTCGGGTGGTCGAAGACGGAGGTGAGCGCGAGCGGCAGAGCGGTGGCCTCGGCCAGCCGGTTGCGGAGTTCCACGGCGGTGAGCGAGTCGAAGCCCACCTCGCGGAACGGGCGGTCGGCCGCGAAGCCGGCGGCCGACTCGTGGCCCAGCACGGCGGCCGCTTCGCTCCGGACCAGCTCCGTCAGCAGTTTGCGGCCCTCCGGCTCGGACAGCCGATGCAGCCGGTGCAGCCACGACGGGTCGCCGCCCGTACCGGGTCCGGACCCGGCGGAGGTGTCCGCGGCTACGGGGCCGCCGTCCGCCGCCCGGGGCTCCGGGGCGGTCGGCAGGCCGCGCAGCAGCGCACTGTCCCGCACCGAACCGAAGGTGGGCGCGAAGCGGCTCCAGTCCAGCTCGGCGACGACCGGTTCGCCCTCGTCCAGGGCCAGCGCCAGGCCGAGCGCGGAGAGCGCCGCGGCGGGGGCCATCGGCACCAGCCCGTGGCGGCGCAGGCCGTCGCCCACGGCGCCGTCGGCCATGCCCGCTCCGGCCCAGGGGCCCCAGGCCACCGAGGTCGCCGGCAGGCCCCGGCCGCGCCTTGCCGCGGCGAGGCCGTCCAGGTAGGCGTTGGCCGCCGCGTACGCGCCCTGGCCGCCGCTGCCCCAGGTGCCCGAGATCGAGGAGAACAGCACGAAGGCGTCCAGCGGGCGGCCTTCGAACAGGGCGTCGAGGTGGGCCGCGCCGCGTGTCTTGGCCGCCGTCCGCCGGGCCAGTTCCTCCGGCGTGCAGTCCATCAGCGCGGTGTCCGAGGTGAGTCCCGCGGTGTGCACCACAGCCCGTACGGTGTCGCCCTCCTCGCGCAGCCGCTCCAGGACCCGTTCCAGCGCGGTGCGGTCGGCGACGTCGCAGGCCACGAGGGTGCTCCGGGCGCCGAGCGCCGCCAGAGCGTCGACCAGCGCGTCGGCTCCGGGGGCCTCGGGGCCCCGTCGGCTGAGGAGGACGAGGTGTTCCGCGCCGCGCTCCGCGAGCCAGCGCGCCACCTGGGCACCGAGGCCTCCGGTGCCGCCGGTGACGAGGACCGTGCCGCGCGGCGTCCACGGTGCGGGCGCGGGTGTCGCGGGCTCCGGCGCGGGGACGAGCCGGCGGCCCAACGGCACCGGCGCGCGTACGGCCACCTGGTCCTCGCCGTCCCGTCCGGCCAGCACCGCGCACAGCCCGTCCAGCGCGGGCCCGTCCAGCAGCTCCGGCAGGTCGACCAGGCCGCCCCAGCGCCGCGGGTGCTCCAGTGCCGCCACCCGGCCCAGGCCCCACACCTGGGCCTGTTCGGGGCGGACCTCCTCCGTGCCGTGAGCCGCCACCGCGCCGCGGGTGGCGCACCACAGGGGTGCGTCGATGCCGCTTTCACCCAGTGCCTGGAGCAGCAGCAGAGTACCGGTCAGGCAGGCGTCGAGGGTCCGCAGGCCCGGGTGGGGTCCCTCGGCCAGGGCCAGCAGGGACAGGACGCCCTCCAAGGCGCCGAACTCCGGGAGCAGCAAGGCCAGCTCAGCGCGCTCGACGGCGGCCCCGACCCGGATCACGACCACGTCGGCGCCGTGTCCGGCGAGCGCCTGTTCGCAGGCGAGTGCGGTGTCCTCGGCGCCGGGTCCGTCCGGGGTGACGAGCAGCCAGCGACCGGAGAGACGGGGCTCCGCGGGCGCGGTGAGCGGCTCCCATGCGATGCGGTAGCGGTGGGGGCCGGCGGGGACCACGGTCCCCCGGCGGGAGCGCCAGGCGGCGGGGGCCGGGTCCAGCGCGGCTTCCGGCCAGAAGCGCCTGCGCTGGAAGGCGTAGGTGGGCAGGTCGACCCGCCGCACGTCGGTTCCGCTCCAGCCCGCCGACCAGTCCACCGCTACGCCGCGCAGGTGCAGCGAGGCGAGTGCGGTGCGGACGGCGTCCGGCTCGCCGCGGCCACCGCGCAGCAGCGGTACCGTCCCGGGGCCGCCGGGGGCGGGGCCGGAGGTGGGGGTGGAGGTGGGGTCGGGGAGGCAGGCCTGGAGCATGCCGGACAGCACGCCGCCCGGTCCGAGTTCGAGGTAGGTCGTCGCACCCTCGGCCCGCAGCCGGCGGGCCCCTTCCAGGAAGCGCACGGTGCCCCGGACGTGGCGTACCCAGTGGTCGGGGGAGCGGAGTTCCGCGGCCGTGGCCGTACGCCCGGTCAGGTTGGAGACGATCTCGATGCCGGGCGCGTGGTAGGTCAGCGACTCGGCCACCTCCCGGAACGCGTCGAGCATCCCGTCCATCCGGGCGGAGTGGAACGCGTGGCTCACGCTCAGGCGCCGGGTGCGCCGTCCGCGGGAGCGGAACGCCCCGGCCAGGCGCCGTACCGCGTCCGCGTCACCGGACAGGACCACGGAGGTGGGCCCGTTGACGGCGGCGATGTCCACCGCGTCCCGGCCCGGGTCGTGGTCCGCTTCGCGCTCCGGGACGGGGTGCCCGGTGCGGTCGTCCAGCAGGGCCCGGCGCACTTCCTCCTCGGTGGCCTCCACCGCCACCATCGCCCCGCCCTCGGGCAGTTCGTCCATCAGCCGTCCCCGGGCCGTCACCAGTGCGCAGGCGTCGGGCAGGTCCAGTACGCCCGCCGCGTGGGCGGCGGCGAGTTCGCCGACGGAGTGCCCCATCAGCAGGTCCGGCCGCACACCCCAGTGCCGTACGAGCCGGAACAGCGCCGTCTCCAGGGCGAACAACGCGGGCTGGGTGTACCGGGTGCGGTCGAGCAGATCCGCACCGGGGGTTCCGGGCTCGGCGAACAGGATGTCGCGCAGGCGCAGGTCGAGGTGCGGGTCCAAGCCGGTCAGCACCTCGTCGAGGGCGTCGGCGAACACCGGGTCGTCGCGGTAGAGCTCCGCACCGGCTCCGGCCCGCTGGCTGCCCTGTCCCGGGAAGAGGAAGGCGGTCCGGCCGGAGCGTACGGCGCCGCCGGTGAGCAGTCGGCCCGCTGCCGTGCCGCGCGCGAGCGCGGTGAGCGAGCGCCGGACGGATGCCCGGTCCCGTCCCAGGACGGCGGCCCGGTGTTCGAGCGGGGCTCGTCCCGTGGCGAGCGAGTAGGCGACGTCCGCCAGTTCGACGTCCGGGTCGGCGTCGAGCCGGGTCACCAGCCGGCCCGCCTGTGCCCGCAGTGCCTCCGGTGTCCTGGCCGAGAGCAGCAGCGGCACGGGCGGGCCGGTACGGCGGGCGGTGGGGGTGGCGGTGACCGCCGCGACGGCCATCGTGGCGGTCGCGGCGGTGTCCGAGGTGGGCACGGCCGGGGTGTCGGTCCGGTCCGGGGTGTCGGTCCGGTCCGGGGCGGGCACGACCGCGATGGCAGGCGCCTGCTCGATGATCGCGTGCGCGTTGGTGCCGCTGATGCCGAACGACGACACGCCCGCCCGACGCGGGCTCCCGGTCTCCGGCCACGGGGTGTGCTCGGTCAGCAGGCGGATGCCGCCGCCGGACCAGTCGACGTGCGGGTTCGGCGTCCCGGCGTGGAGGGTTCCCGGCAGTTCGCCGTGGCGGATGGCCAGCACCATCTTCATCACCCCGGCCACCCCGGCCGCCGCCTGGGTGTGCCCGATGTTCGACTTCACCGAGCCGAGCCACAGCGGACGGTCCGCCGTGCGCGCCGGTCCGTGAACGGCCTGGAGCGCCTGCGCTTCGATGGGGTCGCCGAGCCTCGTGCCGGTGCCGTGGGCCTCGACCGCGTCGATCTGGTCGGCGCGCAGCGCGGCGTCGGCCAGGGCGGCGCGGATGACCTGCTGCTGGGACGGGCCGTTGGGAGCGGTGAGCCCGTTGCTGGCGCCGTCCTGGTTCACGGCGGTGCCGCTGATCAGCGCGAGTACGGGGTGGCCGTGGCGCAGGGCGTCGCTGTGGCGCTCCAGCAGCAGCACTCCGGCGCCTTCGCCCCAGCCCGTGCCGTCCGCCTCCGCCGAGAACGCCTTGCACCGTCCGTCGGCGGCGAGCCCGCGCTGACGGCTGAACTCCACGAAGAGCCGCGGGGTGCTCATCACCGTCACCCCGCCCGCGAGGGCCTGCTCGCAGTCGCCGCGCCGCAGTGCCTGCACGGCCAGGTGGAGCGCCACCAGCGACGAGGAGCACGCGGTGTCGACGGTGAGTGAGGGCCCCTGGAGGCCGAGGACGTAGGACAGCCGCCCCGAGAGCACGCTGGCCGTGTTCCCGGTCAGCAGATGACCCTCGGACACTCCCTCGGCGCCCTCCAGCAGCGCGGAGTAGTCCTGGCCGTTGGTACCGATGTAGACGCCGACCTGCCGGTCCTTCAGCGCGGTCGGATCCTGCCCGGCGCCCTCGACCGCCTCCCAGGCGGTTTCCAGGAGCAGCCGCTGCTGCGGGTCCATGGCCAGGGCCTCGCGCGGCGAGATGCCGAAGAACTCCGCGTCGAACTCGGGGACATCGTGCAGGAAGCCGCCCTGCCTGCTGTACGTGGTGCCGGCACGGTCGGGGTCCGGGTCGTACAGCCCCTCGGTGTCCCAGCCCCGGTTCGACGGCCAGTCGCCGACGGCGTCGGTGCCCTTGGAGAGCAGGTGCCAGAAGTCCTCGGGCCGTGTGACCCCGCCGGGGAAGCGGCAGCCCATGCCGACGATCGCGATCGGCTCGTTGCTGCCGGGCTCCGCCGCCCGGCTCGGCTCGGCGCCGACGGGGCCGGCGGGGCCGGCGGTACCGCTCGCCGTGTCCGGCAGGTCCAGGTCCGCGAGCAGCCGGCCGGCCAGGGCCGACGGTGTGGGATGGTCGAACAGGACGGTCGCGGGCAGGGCCAGTCCGGTGACGGCAGCGAGCCGGTTGCGCAGTTCCACCGCCGTCAGCGAGTCGAAGCCGAGCGCGGAGAACGCCCTTCCGGGCTGGACCGTGTCGACGTCGGGGTGGCGCAGGACCGTCGCCGCGTGGGTGCGCACCAGTTCGGTGAGGGTCCCGACCCGGTCCTCGTGGCGCGGCAGTACGGCGATCCGCTGCCGCAGGCCGTCGGCGGAGCCGCCGCCTTCGCGGGCCGCCGACGGTGCGGTGGTGTCCGGGGCGGGCCTCGCGGCGGCCGGGTCCGGTATCCCGTCGAGCAGGGCGGCGGACCGCAGGCCCATGCCCGTGGTGAAGCGCCTCCAGTCGACATCGGCGACCACGACCAGCGCGTCGTCCTCCGCGAGGGCTCGGCCGATCGCGGTGACGGCCGTTTCGGGCTCCATCACCGGCATGCCGAGGTCCCGCAGCCGCGCGGCGACGTCGTCCGCCAGCATGCCCGGCCCGGCCCAGGCGCCCCAGGCCACGGACGTGCCGGGCAGCCCGGCGGCCCGGCGGGCGGCGACGAGCGCGTCGACAGCCGCGTTGGCGGCCGCGTAGTTGCCCTGTCCGGCGTTGCCCACGACGCCCATCACCGACGAGAACACCACGAAGGCCGACAGGTCGAGACCCGCGGTGGCCTCGTGCAGGTTCCGTGCGGCGGTCAGCTTGGCGCGCAGCACCACGGCGAGCCGCGCGGGGTCCAGCGCGTCGAGCACACCGTCGTCGAGGACGCCCGCTGCGTGGATGACGGCGGACAGCGGGTACCGCGCCGGGATGCCGGCGACCAGCGCCGCCAGTGCGTCCGGGTCGGCGACGTCGCAGGCCGCGAAGGTCACTTCGGCGCCCAGCGCCGTCAGTTCCGCCCGCAGCGCGTCCGTACCGGGTGCGTCGGCACCGCGACGGCTGACCAGCAGCAGCCGTTCCGCGCCCTGGCCCGCGAGCCAGCGCGCCGTGTGCGAGCCGACGCCACCGGTGCCACCGGTGACGAGGACGGTGCCCTGCCATCGCGGTCGCGTCCGCCCCCGGACGGCCGCGCCACCGTTGCGGGCCTTCGGCGGCACGGACGACGCGGGCCGGAGGCGGCGTCCGTGGACCCCGGTGGAGCGCACCGCCACCTGCTCCTCATCGGCCACGGCTCCCGCGAGCACCGCGCACAAGCGGCGGGCCGCCCGTACGTCCAGCGCCTCGGGCAGGTCGATCAGACCGCCCCGGCGGTGCGGGTGCTCCAGCGCCAGCGTCCGGCCCAGAGCCGCGGACGCGGCCTGACCGACGTGTCCGGGCCGCTCCGCGCCGCCCAGGACCGCCGTTCCCTTCGTCAGCGTCCAGAGCCGGGCGTGGATGCCCGCGTCCTCCAGCGCCTGGGCCAGCGCGAGGGTCAGCGCCGGACCACCGGGCAGGTCGGGGTGTTCGGGATGGGGGCGCTCCTCCCAGGACAGCAGGGACAGCACGCCGGCGATCGGCTGCTCCCCGGCGGTCTTCGTGAGCAGAGCGGCCAGTTGTTCGCGGGTCGTGCCCGGATCGGCGACGACGCACGGGAGGAGGTCGGCTCCGGCCTCGCCGAGGGTGTCCAGGACGGCCGCCGCGTCGTCGCCCTCGGGACGCAGGGCGAGCCAGCGACCGGGGAGGCCGTCCGCCGGCGCGACCGACAGGGGCGCCCAGGCAACGTGGTAGCGCCAGGACTCCGCCCTCCGTTCACGGTTCCTGGCGGAGCGCCAGGTCGTCAGGGCGGGCAGGACTTCGTCCAGGGCCGCACGGCCGACCCCGAGGGTTTCGGCGAGCCGGGCGGGGTCCTCGAGTTCCAGGTCGTCCCAGCGGTCTTCGGCGGGGGCGGCCGGAACGGCGACGGGGGCCGTCAGCCAGTAGCGCCGCCGCTGGAAGGCGTACGTCGGCAGGTCCACCCGCCGCCCCTCCGGGAACGCCGCCGACCAGTCCACCTCCAAGCCGCACTCCCACCCGCGGCCCACCGCGCGCAACACCTGCTCCAGGCCGCCTTCTTCACGCCGCAACGTCCCCAGCACCGCAGCGTCCGCACCGGCGGCCTCCACCGACTCCCCCACCGCCACGCCCAGCACCGGGTGCGGGCTGGACTCGATGAAGACGCGGTGCCCGGCCGCGAGGAGCGCGCGGGTCGCCTGCTCGAACTCGACGGTCTCCCGCAGATTCCGGTACCAGTACCCGGCATCAAGGGACTTCGTGTCCAACAGGCCAGCCGTCACGCTCGAATAGAACGGCACCGCACCGGAAAGAGGCACGATGTCTCCCAGGTCGGAGAGCAGCCGCTCACGGATCTCCTCCACGTGCGAGGAATGCGACGCGTAATCGACCTCGATCAGACGCGCCCGCACACCCTCGCCGACAAGCCCGTCGACCAGTTCCGCCACCGCGTCCGCGTCACCCGCCACCACCGTCGACGACGGACCGTTCACCGCCGCCACCGACAACCCACCTGCCCACGGGGCGATCCGCTCCCGCACCGCATCCACCGGCAGAGGCAACGAGGCCATCCCACCCCGACCCGCCAGCACCCTGATCGCGTGGGAACGCAACGCCACCACCCGCGCCCCGTCCTCCAGACTCAGACCACCCGCCACACAAGCCGCAGCGATCTCACCCTGCGAATGACCCACCACCGCGTCCGGAACAACACCGAACGAACGCCACACCTCCGCCAGCGACACCATCACCGCCCACAACACCGGCTGCACCACATCCACCCGCGCCAGCAGCACCTCCGAACCCAGCACCTCCGTCAACGACCAGTCGACATAAGGCGCCAGAGCCCGACCGCACTCCGCCATCCGCCCCGCGAACACCTCCGACTCACCCAACAACTCCGCAGCCATCCCCACCCACTGCGAACCCTGACCCGGAAACACCAGCACCACACGACCCGACGACACCCCGGCACCGCCGGCCACCGATCCCGGTGCCAAACGCCCCTCCGCCAGCGCCTTCACCCCACCGAGCAACTCACTCCGGTCCCCGCCCACCACCACCGCACGGTGCTCGAAGCACGCACGCCCCACCGCCAGCGAGTAGCCCACGTCCGCCATGTCGAGCCCGGGCTCCGCCACCACCCGTGCCGCCAACGCCTCCGCCTGCGCCCGCAGAGCCTCCGCACTGCGCGCCGACACCGGCCACACCACCGTCCCAGGACGCCGGGCACCCTCCACCGCCCCGACCGGAGCCTCGGCCGGCGCAGACTCCAAGATCACGTGAGCGTTGGTCCCGCTGATACCGAAGGAGGACACACCCGCCCGGCGCGGACGGCCCGTGTCGTCCCACGCACGGGCCTGCGTCAGCAGTCGGCCGGCCCCCGCCGACCAGTCCACCTCGGGCGTCGGACCGTCCACGTGCAGCGTCTTCGGCATCACACCGTGCCGCATCGCCAGCACCGACTTGATGACACCGCCCACACCCGCCGCGGCCTGGGCATGGCCGATGTTGGACTTCAGCGAACCGATCCACACCGGACGGTCCACCGGACGGTCCTGCCCGTACGTCGCCAGCAGCGCCTGCGCCTCGATCGGGTCGCCCAACCGCGTCCCCGTACCGTGCGCCTCCACCACATCCACCTCGGACGCCGTCAGACCCGCGTCCGCCAGCGCCGCACGGATCACCCGCTGCTGCGACGGACCGTTCGGCGCCGTCAGACCATTGCTCGCACCGTCCTGATTCACCGCCGAACCACGGATCACCGCCAGCACCGGATGCCCGTTGCGCCGCGCGTCCGACAACCGCTCCACCAGCACCATGCCCACGCCCTCGGCCAGGCCGAAGCCGTCGGCGGCTGCCGCGAAGGCCTTGCAGCGGCCGTCCGGGGCCAGACCGCCCTGACGGCTGAACTCCACGAGCATGCCGACCGTGGACATCACGGTCACGCCGCCGGCCAGCGCAAGCGAGCACTCGCCCGACCGCAGCGCCCGTACCGCGAGGTGAAGGGCCACCAGCGAGGAGGAGCACGCCGTGTCCACGGTGACCGCCGCTCCCTCCAGACCGAGGGTGTAGGCCAGTCGGCCCGACGCGACGCTTCCGGTGTTGCCGGTCAGCAGGTGGCCGCCCTCGTCGGCGCCCTGTTCGAGAGAGGGCCCGTAGTCCATGGTCATCGCCCCGACGTAGACGCCCGTCGGGGTCCGCCGCAGGGTGGCCGGGTCGATCCCGGCCCGTTCCAGCACCTCCCAGGTGGTCTCCAGCAGCAGCCGCTGCTGCGGGTCCATCGCCGCCGCCTCGCGCGGCGAGATGCCGAAGAACTCCGCGTCGAACTCGGCCGCACCGGCGAGCGAACCCGCCTCTCGCTGGTAGTACCGGCCCGGCGTCCCTGGTGCGGGGTCGTACCGTCCGGCGGTGTCCCAGCCGCGGTCGTCGGGCAGCGCGGAGACCGCGTCGGCACCTGCCGCCACCAGCTCCCAGAGTTCGTCGGGGCTGCCGACACCGCCGGGGTAGCGGCAGCCCATGCCGACGATCACCACGGGGTCGTCGTCCTCGGCCCGCCGCACCGGCTCGTCCGCGTCCGTGTTCCCGTCGGGCCGGTCGCCGCTGATCCCGGCGCAGAGGTACGCGGTCAGGGCCGCCGGTGTCGGGCAGTCGAAGACCACCGTCGCCGGGATGCGCAGCGCCGTCGCCGCACTCAGCCGGTTGCGCAGTTCCACGGCGGTGACGGAGTCGAATCCCAGGTCGAGGAAGGCCAGGTCGGCGGGGACCGGATCGGACCGCCCGGTCAGCGCGGCGATCTCCTCGCCCACCAGCCGTGCCACCGCGGCACGCCGCTCCGGTACGTCCAGTCCGGCCAGCTCCGCGCGGAACGCGGTGCCGGCATCCCGGTGACCGCCCGCGCCGCCCGCGCCGCCCGCGCCGCCCGGCCCGTTCGCGTCCCCCGGACCGGGCTCCGCGAGCGCCGCCAGGGCAGCCGCCGGCAGTTCCCGTACCCGGGCGTGCTGCCCGGCGAACAGCACGTCCCGTTCCGGGGTGACACCGCGCACGTACAGGTCACCGAGCGAGGTCAGGAACCGGCCCGGACCGCCCTGGTCCCGGCGCAGCGTCCCGAGGACGGCGGCCTGCGCACCGTGTTCCTCCGCGCAGTCCGTGAGGGCGGAGGTCAGCACGGTGTGCGGGCTGACCTCCAGCAGGACGCCGTACCCGTCCCGCAGCAGGGCCCCGGCCGCCTGGTGGAACCTGACCGTGTTGCGCAGGTTGCGGCACCAGTAGTCGGCGTCCAGGGCCGGGACGTCCAGTCGTTCCCCGGTCAGTCCGGAGTAGTAGGGCAGATGCGGTGTGCGGGGCCGGATCGGTGCGAGGTCGGCGCGCATCCGGGGGACGATCGCGTCGATGTGGGGGGAATGGGCGGCCAGGCCCACCGCGATCCGCCGTGCGTGCACCGCGTCCGAGGCCAGGTCGGCGAGGAGTTCGGCCGCGGCGTCGCGGTCGCCGGAGACGATCACGGACCGCGGGCCGTTGTACGCGGCGACGACGAGGCGGCCGTCCCAGCGGCGCAGCCGCGGCTCGACCTCGCCGGCCGGGGCCATGACGGAGACCATGTCGCCCTGCCCGGCCAGGGTCGCCTGGGCCTGGCTCCACAGCGCCACCACCCGCGCGGAGTCGTCCAGGGACAGCGCGCCGCAGACCGCGGCGGCGGTGACCTCGCCGACGCTGTGCCCGAGCACGGCGGCCGGTTCCACACCGTGGGACCGCCACAGCGCGGCGAGCGACACCGTCACGGCGAACAGCAGGGGCTGCACCACGTCGGCCCGGTCCCCGGCGGGTGCGCCCGGCGCGTCCGGGTCGCGGAGCACGTCGATCGGCGACCAGTCGACGAACGGTTCCAGGGCCTGCGCGCAGGCGTCCATCCGGTCGCGGAACACCGTGGAGGTGTCCAGCAGGTCGACCGCCATCCGGGGCCATTGCGCGCCCTGTCCGGGAAACACGAAGGCGACCCGGCGGCCTGCCCCTGCGGCGCCCTCCACCAGGCCGGGCATGCTCCTGCCGTCGGCGAGCGCGTCCAGCCGCTGCAGGAATCCGTCACGGCCGTCCGCCACCAGTGCCGCCCGCCGGCTCCCCTCGGACGCGGTGCGGGCGAGGGTGAACGCGATGTCCTGGGGACTCCAGTCGTCACGACCGGCCAGGTACGCGTGCAGGCCGCGCGCGCCGGCCGCCAGCGACTCCTTGCCACTGCCGGCCAGTGTCCACAGCAGCGGTGCTTCCGTACCGTCGGGGTGCGCCATCGTGTGTTCGGACTCCTTCACGCGAGCAGGACCATCAGTCGCCGGATCGTGGCGGGGCGCCCGCTCCCACGGGTCGCGCGGCGACCGGGACGCCTTCGTCATGCCCGGCGTGTACCGCCACCGGACCTGCGACGTCGATCTTGCCCAAGCCGCATAGCGGCCCGATAGCGCAGGCCGCGACACGACGCGGATACGGGGAGCGGGCGGGTCACGGAGCCGCGGGAGAGCCGCGCGCACCCCGTGGGGCGGGTCGGCCGTGCGTTCCGGCGGACCGCTGCGGGCCCGGGGTCCGGGTCATCCCCGGCTCCCGCCGGATCCCGTCCAGCGCCGCGACGAACTCCTCGACCTCCGAGGGCTGGTGGACGGCGCCGGGCGCGCTCCTGAGGATCTCCTGGCCCGCGCGCACGCTCGGCGCGTTGACGGCCTGTCCGTAGATGCCGTGGCGTTCCAGCAGCAGGGCGGAGATCCGGCGGGCGAGTGCGTCGTCCCCGACGAAGGTCGAGACGATGTGGGACTCGTCGGAGACGAAGGGGAATCGGTGTTCGGTGAGCAGCCGGTGTGTCAGTCGCGCGTTCTCGCGGAGCGCGCGGGTCGGCGCGGGTCGGCGCGGGTCGGCGCGAGCCGCGTCGAGGAGATCGTCATCCAGGGGCGGGGAGCGGATGGCGCCGTACAGGTACCCGCGGCGGGTGGAGTTCGTCGACGCCTTCCCCCTCGGCCCCAGCGGCAAGGTGCTCGAACGGGAGCTGGTCGCCCGTTTGAGCGCCGCGGATCCGGACGAGCCGCCGGGCGACCGGCCGCGCCCGCACTGAGCCCGAGCCCAGGCGGTCGAACGGGGTGCGGCCCGATCGGGCCGCACCCCCGCCGCCTCCCGTGCCTACGGATGCTCCGTCCGGCGTGCGCACCCCGGTCCGGGGCGGGCTACGGCCTGGTGTCGTAGAGGTTGAGCCCGCCGATGATGTCCGAGCCGTCGACCCAGAACTCGCTCCTGTTGCCGTACCGGTCGTAGGCGGCGATCTCCAGCGTGTACCACTCCCCCCAGTCCGTCAGCGGCCCGTTCGGGAGGTGCCAGCCGTCGCCGCCGGTGGTGGAGTGCACCCAGGTGAAGCACAGGTAGCGCTCGGGGTAGCTCCGGTCGTAGATCCTCGCGTAGTCCCACCACTTGTTCCCGTCGGGGAAGTTGACGACCTCCCCCAGGCTGTGGCCGTCCGACGGGACGTAGTACGCGGAGTCGTGCGGCTCCTGGTTCCAGACGTAGCCGCCGTAGAAGTTCTTGCGGTGGTTGTCGGACGGGATGTGGCTGGAGAAGAACCCCTGGTAGCCGGACTGGCTGAAGCAGTTCCACACCTTGAAGGTGACGAAGTGGTTGTCCCTGGAGTCCAGCGACAGGTAGTAGTTCCAGGCGTCCGTCGTCACGTACTTGGTGTTGCCGCCGTACTTGGTCGTCGTGCGCGCGTACTCCCAGCTGACGTCCCCCCGCCGGTACACCACGGCCGACCTCGGCTTGAGCGTGACCTTGTCGTGGAACGTGCCGTTGAGGGAGCTCGTGACGCTGTCGTCGGTATCGGTCCTGACCAGAACACCGATCGACTTCGGGTTCGCCACCCCGGACCCGCAGTAGACGTAGAAGGTGATCTGCTGGATCCCGTTCTCCGCGGTGGAGACCACGGCGCGTTCCTCGGAAACGGAGGCGGAGGCGGAGGCGGAGGCGGAGGCGGAGGCGGAGGCGGAGTCCGTGGACCCGGGAATCGCGGTGAACTGGTTCGCGCTGTCCGTGTAGGACCAGCTCGAGCCGCTCTTCCAGGAGAGCGTCGACTCGTCGACGTAGTCGATGAGCCACATCCGGGAGAGCAGGTGCCCGGGGTCGACCCAGATGACCTCCGCGTCCTCGTCGGTCGGCTGGATGCTGACCGTGACGGCGATCCTGTTCTGTCCGTTCGCGTAGATGTCGCAGTTCTGATAACCGCTCTCGAGTACGACCGAGAGCGTCGACACACCTGTCCAGGTCGGCATGCGCTGTCTCCTTCGTCAGAGGGCCGTGTGGTACCAGTCCACCCAGGGCGAGTACGAATAGGTCGGCTCCAGCCCCAGGAAGTGCAGGACCGCGTCGTCGTTGCGGCTGTGGCAGAAGGCCGCGATGACCTCGCGGCCGACCTCGCCCTGGAGGATCTCCCCGATCCGGTCGAACGACAGGTCGGGCGTGCTGTACACCTGGACCCGCGGCTCCCAGAAGCTTCGCTTCGGCCCCCGCCGCATCCCCCTGGTCATCACCATCCGCTGGCCGAGGTCCTCGAAGTAGAAGTCCTCCTCCCGGAAGTCCAGGGTCCGTTCGCCGTCCGGGCCGCCGTGGGTGCCGCTGAGGATGTCGACCTTCTTGCCGCGCCTCAGCGCGTCCTCGGCGACCGTCCTGACCAGGCCGCCGTGCACCTCGTCCTGACTGACCCAGACCCGCTCACCGTTGGCGTTCAGCACGGAGTCGAACTCATTGAGGTTCCGCTCCGGCAGGACGATCGGCCGGCCGTGGACCTCGGGCCTGGTCCTGGCGAGGTTCCCTTCGAAGCGAGGGGCCAGGCTCACCTGCTCGCCGATGCCGCGCGCGGTCTCCCCGCCGAGGCGCGCGCCGCGACCGGCCGCGGTGCGGGCGAGGGCCGCTCCGCCCTCGGCCAACCCGGCCAGCCCGGTGCCGAGCGAGACCCAGCCGAGGATGCCCGAGGCCTTGGGCGAGGCGGTTTCCAGGGCGCCGCCGACGATGGCGGTGACGTCGGAGGCGACGCCCAGCCCGCCGACGACCAGGGTGGTGGCGGAGGCGGCGCTGATCGCGGCCATCACCCCGCCGGCGGCGACGATCGCCATCCCGCCGGTGACGGCGGCCAGGGCCAGGCCCGCGATGCCCAGACCGATGCCGAGCCAGGCCATCCAGCTCAGATGGCCGGAGGGGTCGATCCGGTTGACGGGGTCGCCCGCGCAGTACGTGTAGGGGTTGACGCCGCCCGCGCCGAAGGGGCTCAGGGTGTCGGGGGTGGTGAACCTCAGGAGGACGGGATCGTAGGCGCGGGCCCCGTTGCCGAGGTGGTACCAGCCGGTCACCGGGTCGCCGCGCCGGCCGGTGAAGCCGAGGACGCTGTCGGCGCCGTCGACCGGCCGCTCGCCGTACGGGGTCCGGGCGTACGGCTCCTGGCCCTCGGCGCCGGCCGCCAGGTGGACGGTACCGGCGCCGTCCGTCGTGAGCAGCCGGGTGCGTCCGTCGCGGGACTGGGCCACGTAGGCGCCGTTGCCGAGTTGCAGCAGGCGGGCGGGGCGGCCGTCCTCGGTGACCGCCGCGAGGGATTCGCCCCGGTAGTGCAGGACGGTGGTGCTCCCGTCGGTCCGCTGGGTGAGCAGCCGGTTGAGCGGGTCGTAGCCGTACTGGTTCGCCGGGCCGGTCGACCGCAGGCGGCCAAGGGTGTCGTAGGCGAGGGTGCGACCGGCGGCGTCGGTGGTCAGCCGCCCGGCCGCGTCGTAGGCCAGCGCGATCCGCGGCGGGTGGCCCCCGCCGGTGTGGGTGACGGCGGTGAGCTGGCACGGGTCGGCCGGGTTCTCGTACAGGTAGGTGGCGGTGTCGGAGCCGTCGGTGAACCGGGACCGGCACGAGGTGACGTTGCCGAAGGCGTCGTACGCGAAGGTCTGCGCGGTGACCCGGTTGCCGCGGACGTCCGTCGGAGCGGCCGGTCCGTCGCAGGTGTAGGTGGTGAGCCGGCCCAGGCTGTCGTAGCCGAAGGTCTCGTCGCGCAGCAGCGTCGCGCCGGAGGTGGACGTCCGGCGGCCGAGGAGGCCGTTGTCCCGCCACTCCTGGCCGAGCGACCAGGTGCGGCCCTGGCTGTCGCGGGTCGAGCGGGTCACCTCGCGGCCGAAGTCGTCCAGGGTCAGCGTGGTGGTGAGGGTGTACCCGGACCGCGGGTCCCTGGCGGTCCACGACGTCGGACGGCCCCCGGCGTCGTAGGCCAGCGAAACCCCCATCGCCGGGTCGGTGATGCCGGTGGTCCGGCCGAAGGCGTCCCGCACGGTCTGCCGGGTGGCGCCGTCCACTCCGGTGTAGGCGCTCTCCAGGCCGCCTGGGGTGAAGGTCCACCGCGCGGTGGTGTCGGACGCCTCGGACCGGGTGGTGGTCTCGGTGCTCGGCAGACCGGCCGGGGTGTAGCCACGCGTCACCGTGACGTCGTCCTCCTGCGCGCTCGTCAGGAAGCCGGAGACCGGGTCGTGGCCGAACGACCGGGTGAGGGGGCCGGCCTGGACCGACGAGACGGCGTTGCCGAGCTGGGGGACGTAGGTGTACACGATCTGCCGCTGGTCGGGCGTGGTGACCCGGGCGGGGAGCGGATCACCGTCCTGGGCGTAGCGGTACGACCAGGTGCGCCCGCCGGCGCTGCTGGTGGTCAGCCGGCCCAGGCCGTCGAACGCCTGCGTGCCGTAGGCGGTGCCGTCCACGGTCAGCGCCGTCGGCAGGCCGTCGGCGGAGAACGGCGCGAACGCCCGGGTGGTGATCGTGCCGTCCGGCAGGGTGGTGCGAGCGAGCCGGCCGCGCGCGTCGTAGTCGTACCGCGTGGTGTTCCCGGCCTCGTCGGTCTCCCGGCGCACCCGCCCCCAGCCGTCGCGTTCCAGCACCCGGCGGCCGGCGGCCTGCCCCTTGAGGTCGAACCGTTCGGTGGCCACCGGCTCGCCCCGGGTGTTGAAGGTGGTCACCTCCGTGCCGCTGACCGGGCCTCCGCCGCCCAGCCGCTGGACGGTGGTCGTCAGCCCGACCGGATCGGTCCGGGTGAGCCGGCCGGTGCCGTCGCTCCAGGTGGTGGCCGAGACCTGGCCCCAGTCGTCGTACTCCGGGGTCCCGGTCAGTTCGGCCGACCGGCCGCCGGTGTCGGGCACGTGGTGCGACACCGTGGCCGTGCGGCCCTGCTCGTCGTAGCCCAGCCGCTGGACGACGTACCAGGTGCCGTCCCCGGCGTACCGGCGTTCGCCGAGGACCGGCCGCCCGGCACCGTCGTGGCTCGCGCGGCGCTGGTTGCCCAGCGTGTCGGTGGAGATGGTCACGAACGGCGTGGAGGTGCCCACCTCGTAGGCGTGGGTCTCGGTCGCCTCGTACGCGGTGCCCGGATTGACGGTGCGCGAGAGCGTGCGGCCCAGGCCGTCGTAGGCCAGGGCCACGGCGCTGCCCTGCGGATCGGTGGCGGACCAGAGCCGCCCGGTGAACCGCGAACGCCGCTGCGATCGCGTCGTCGTCAGTCCGTCGTGGGTCGTCAGCCGGTGGGTCTGGACCAGCGCCTCGCCGTCCGACTGGAAGGTGAAGGCGTGGGACGCGGTGTACGAGGCGCCGCCCTCGCCGTCCGGGTACTCGACCTCGGCCAGCCCGGTGATCCGGCCGAACTCCGGGCCCGAGGTGCCGTACGCGACCTCCTCCCGCCGCAGGAGGAGGGCGTCGGCGTACCTCCGCTCGGTGGCTTTCACGACCACGGTGGGCACGCGCGGGTCCGGTGTCGGGTACGCGGTGTAGGTGTAGGACGTCCGGTGGACGGGGGCGTCGAAGGCGGTGGCCGGCGGGGTGTGGGTGACGGACTTGAGCCGGCGGGTGAACCCGTGCGGATCGGGCGGGCAGTCCCCGCCGCTGCCGCCCGCCGGGTAGTACTCCCAGTCGGTCCGGGTTCCGTCGGGAGCGGTGCGGCCGCGCGGGTTGCCCGCGTCGTCGAAGTCGGTGGTGGTGACCTCGCCGCGCGGACGGCCCTGCGCATCGGTCCAGGTGACCGTCCGCGTGGTCGGGAGCTGGAAGCGGTCGTCCTGCTGGTCGAACGTCCGGCCGACCACCGCGTAGTACTCGGTGCGCAGGTGCCGGGAGCAGCCGTTGCGGCTGGTCGTCTCGTCCGTCTGCAGGTGGTAGTTGTTGTAGGCGCGGGTGGTCCGTGTGGTCCCGTCCCCGCCGGTCACCGACTCCGTGGACCCGTACGAGTAGGTCGTCAGGACGCCGTAGAGGCTGTCGCGGTCGGGGTCCCAGGCGGCGCCGGAGTGGCCGCCGAGGAAGTTGTTGTCGGTGTAGTCGTAGTCCACCTGGACCGGCGGCTGCCCGCCGCCCGGCTTCCGGACGTGCCGGGTCACATAGGGCAGGGCCGGCAGCCGGGCGGAGTCCGGGAAGCGGTGGCCCGTCCCGCCCTGGGAGTAGGTGACCGTCTCGGACATCCCGCCCGGCATGCTCACACCGGTGATCCAGGAACCCCAGAACCCCTGCTGTCCGACCGGGCTCGGGGTGAGGTCCCACACCAGCGGCGCATCCGCGCCGAGGCCGAAGTGGTGCACGCTCGTCAGCAGGCCGTTCTGGAAGCGCAGTTCCACGGTGTAGCCCTCGGAGCGCCCGGGCAGCACGGTGAGGGTGGCCTTGGCGGTGCCGGAGTAGTCGACGGTCAGCAGGGTGTCGCCCCCGTCCGCGACCGTCCTGAGGCGCGGCACCGGGCCGGCGTTGAAGTCCCAGGTCAGCGCCAGCGCATGGCCGGCGGGCGTCAGCAGCGCGACGGGCACCTTGAGGCCGGACCCGTTCCGGGGGCCGGTCAGGACCTCCACGTCGCCGGACTTGTGCACCAGGCGGTAGGCGTCCGGGTCCTTGGTGAAGCGGAGCGTGTCGAGCTTCTTCTGCAGCGGGGTGACGCCGGCGGAGGTCTCCTGGACCTTGTACTGCTCGCCGGAGGACAGGGCGAGGAGGCGATTGTCCCTGTCATAGGTGGTCAGTCCCAGCGAGACGCCCCGGCCGAGTCCCGCGTTGACGCCGCTGAGCGGCGAGTACCTCAGGACCAGTGGCAGCGCCGGTCCGAGATTCCGGTTCCCGACCAGGTTCCCCAGATCGATCCGGACGTTGAACAGGCCGGTTCTGGGATCCACGCCTCCCGCCACCGCGCTCCCGAAATTACCGGCCTGCGTGAAGAACGACGGCGTTGAACCCATCCTGAGACTCCCGTGACGGGCGGACAGTGGGTTGGGACACGAGCAGCCTGCCACCAGCCTGACGCCCCGTCACCCTTCCCGCTGCGGGAGCGCCGGAGATTGGCCGGTTCCCGTCGTGGCCCGCCGGAGCGGAGGTGGTGAGGCCTCCACCGGCGCCGCGTCTCACTCCTTCCTCTCGGCCTCCCCGCCCTCCGCCTCGGGCAGCGCGGGCCGCTCCGCGTCCTCGATCCCGGCCGCCTCGCGCAGGTGCTGCATCCGGTCCATCAGCGCCTCGAGACGGCTGATCGGCAGCGTGTCGAGGAACGCGGAGAGATCACCCCCGCTGATGACCTGCGGCACGGGTGCCTGGGAGATCTCCCTGAGCATCTTGAGCACCATGACGTTCGGCCGATGAGATCACAATGGGCAAGTGCCCCAGGGCCGTTGACCGGGCTGTCCGACGTCTCGATCACGCTGTTCGGGGGCGTTCGCCGGTTGTCCGTCCTGCCGCGCTCGACCTGCCCCACCCGTTCGTGGAGCGGGTCGCCGTACTCATCGTCACCCGTGAGGGCGAGCGGCACCGCAGGCTCCGCCGCTCTCGGCGCGCGATGGTGGCACCGGTGCACCTGCGCGAAACACGTCACCCTGGCGAAGGCCGCTGTCGGGTTCGGGGTCAGCGAGTCCACTGCCCCCGCTCACAGAGGCCGCCCTCGCGAACACCGCATAGCCGCCCAACCACCTTTGCCCGCAACCTTGGCACCGACATCATCCGCTGACCTGATGGTCGACATACCTCTGCGTGATCGGTCAGGACGGCAGGGTGATCGACTGGGCGTGGTGGAACACGTTGTCGGGGTCCCAGAGCTGCTTGGCGTGTTGCAGGCGGGCGTAGTTCTGTTTGTAGTACAGGCGTTGGTAGGGGGGCGTCCGGTCGGCGGTGGTGCCGAGGTCGGTGTCGGGGTAGTTGACGTAGGCGCCGTCGGTGTCGGTGCCGGTCTCCGGGATGCCGCCGGTGGTGCGGTAGGTCTCCTGGTAGAGGCCGCGGAGGTAGGCGAGGTGGGCGGCGTCCTGGGCGGGGTCGGTCCAGTAGGTCTGGTACTGGAGCTTCATCACCGAGTCGCGCTGCGGGACGGCGGTGTCGGTGGTGGCGCGGTCGTTCACCCGGCAGCCGTAGGAGTCGATCTGGACCAGCGTCTGGGTGAGGTCGGCGCCCTCGACGTCCTTGGTGAGCCAGGTCCACCAGGTGTCGATCTGGGCGGGCGTGAAGGCCCTGCGGTGGTAGGCGGACTTGTACTTGCCGCGCTGGTTGGCGCCGGAGCCGCTGACCGTCATGGTCGCCTGGAACCAGGGAAGTTGGCGCCGCTTGTCGGGATAGGGCAGGTAGAACAGACCCGCCGGACCGCTCTGGACGGTGGCGCCGGTGCGCATGCCGGCCTCCACCTGGGCGAGGAACGCGTCCAGCGGTGCCGGGTCCTCCTCGTCCCACTGGCTGAACAGGACGACGTTCCCGTTCGAGTGGTGGGTGAGGTGGAGGATCGAGAACAAGCCCCGGTAGACCGTCTCCGCCGTCCCACTGTGGGCGGCGAAGAAGGCACCGAAATTGGTGAGCAGGGTGCGGAAGTCCTCGGGGTGCCGGCGCAGTTCCTCCCACTTCCAGGCGACGCTGCTGAGCCAGACCCGGGGCGGCGGCGCGGGCAGGCGCTGGGCGAAGTGGTAGCGCAGGACGACGCCGAAGTTGCCGCCGCCTCCTCCGGTGTGGGCCCAGAACAGCTCGCGCTCGGGTGAACCCTCGGGGTCCGCGCGGTTCGCCCGGGTCACCTCGACCCGACCGCCGCGGACGGTGACCACGTCGACCTGGACCAGGTGGTCGACGGTCAGCCCGTGCCGCCGGGAGAGCAGGCCGTACCCGCCGCCGCAGATGTGCCCGCCGGCACCGACCGAGTAGCAGGAGCCGGCGGGGATCGTCACGCCGTAGCGGCGGAACAGGCCGGTGTAGACGTCCCAGTTGGTGGCGCCGCCCTCGACGACGTAGGTGGCGGCGCCGAACTTGTCGGTCGCGGCGCACACGCCGCGCAGGGTGCTGAGGTCGAGGATGACCCCCTCGTCGTTGTCGACGAACCCCTCGTAGCAGTGGCCGCCGCCGCGCACCGTCGGCCGCAGCCCGTGGTCGAGCGCCGACCGCAGTTCGGCGACGGCGTCGGCCTCGTTGCCCACCAGCCGGATGTAGGCCGGCCGGCTCCGCCAGCGTTGGTTGAAGCCCTGGCCGAGCGTCTCGTAGCGGAGGTCGGAGGGGCGGACGGTCACCCCCTCGGGCTGTGCGGCCGACGCGGCATCGGCGGTCAGGCCCGGGGAGGCGGCGGCGGACGCTCCGACAGCGGCCATTCCGGTGCTGCCGAGAAACCCGCGGCGGGAGAATTCATGAGGCATTCCGGGGACCCTCTTTCCCGACTCCGAGAAGCTGGCGGCGGCGCACGCTAGCACGGACTACGGGGAGCCGCAGATCTTGCATAAATCAATGTGAAAGTATGCAAGCGAATTTCAGCCATCCCCGATGGTGCGCCAACAGCGACGGCCGGGCCGGGGTCTTCGGCCGCCGGGAGAGCGAGCGGACGGGCAGGCGACGGTGCGGGCGGGCGAGCGGGCGGACAGGCCGGCGAGGGGGCGACTTGACCACGCATCTGATTAGCCGCCATATTACTTCCATGGCTCAGCAGCACGAGGCCGGAAACGGCGCACCCACGCTCGACCAGGCCCGTCGGCAGCTCTCCCGGTACGGCCTGTCGGCCGACCCGCAGGCGGTTCTGGTCGCGGCGCGGCTGATGGCCGCCGGCTCCCGGCTCGGCCAGGCCGGCGAGGCGCACTTCGCGCGCTTCGGCCTGTCCACCGGCCGCTATCGGCTGCTGGCCGAACTGGAGGACCACGGCGGCGAGAAGTCGCCCTCGCAGCTGGCGGCCTCGCTCGGGGTGTCCCGCGCGACCGTGACCGGCCTGGTCGACGGGCTGGAACGGGACGGCCTGGTCGCCCGGCGCCCGTCCACCGAGGACGGACGGGGCAACGTCGTGGTGCTGACCACGCACGGTGCCCTGCGGCTGCGCGAGATGGCACCCGAGCACTTCGAGCGGATGCAGGCGATGGTCGGCGGCCTCACGGTCGAGGAGCGCACGGTCTTCCTCGACCTGCTGGCCCGGCTGGTCGAGGGCATGTCCGCCCTGACCGACGACTGACCGCTCCCCACCCCACCCCGCTCCACTCCCCCGGGAGGCCGGCCACAGCCACCGGCGGAGCCCTTCACACCCAGATAGTTAGCCTCCTTAGCACTTATAGTTAGCCGCCTAATCACTCTGGAGCCATCCATGCCCAGCACCGTCCACCAACAGCCGGCCGCTCCGGCCACCGCGGCCCCGCCGCCCTTCGTCCTCTGGCGCGAGGTGCTGGTCTCCTATGCGGCACCCGCCGTCATGGCCGGGATCGGCGGCTTCGCCACCGGCCAGACGGAGCTCAAGATCGCGGCCGTCACCACCATCGCCGGCACCTCCGCCCTGGTCGCCGCCCTGCTCGGCGCCCGGCACCGCCGCCGCGCGCCCGGCTCCTGGGTGGAGCGCGGGCCGCGCCCGCTGCTCGCCGTCGCGTTCGGCCTCGGCGCCGCCGCCCTGGCGCTGGCCGTCGGCCTGGCGGGCGCGCAGTGGCTGCCGCGGATCCCGGCCCTGGCCGACAGCCCGTGGCCGGGTCGGCTCCGGTTCGACCTGCCGGTCTCCGCCGCCATCGCGGGGACCGCGATCACCTGGCGCTGGCGCGGCAGCCGCCCCCGGCGCCGCCGGGCGCGCTGACCCGGCCCGACCTCGACCCCACCCCGACACCCAGTAACACCGAGCACACCGAGCACACCGAGCATCCTCCCGAGAAGAGAGACCCGGAATGATCACCATCATGGGCGCGTCCGGCGCCACCGGCGGCGCCACCCTGCGCAGCCTCACCGCCCAGGGCGTCCCCGTCCGCGCGCTGAGCCGTGACCCCGGCCGGCTGTCGGCCGGCCTCGACGAGCGCACCCGCCCCCTCGTCGAGCCGGTCGCCGCCGACGCCGAGGACCCGGACTCGCTGCGTTCCGCCCTCCAGGGGACCCGACAGCTCTTCCTGACCATGGCCAACGGCCCGCGCCAGGTCGACCACGAGCTGCTCGCCGTCGACCTCGCCGCGCAGGCCGGGGTCGAGCACATCGTCAAGGTCTCCGCACCCGCCGCCGAGCCGGACTCCCCGGTCGCGGTCTCCCGCGGCCACCACCTGATCGAGCAGCGGCTGCGCGCCCACGGCGTCACCGCCACCGTGCTGCGGCCCTACGCGTTCATGCAGAAGCTGCTGCTGCTCGCCCCCGGCATCGCGGCGGCCGGGCTGATCCACGGCACGATGGGCACGGCCCGCTGCAACTACGTCGACTGCCGGGACATCGGCGACGTCGCCGCCGCCGCGCTCACCCGTCCGGAGGCGGCCGGCGGCAGCATCCCGCTCACCGGCGGGCGCGCCTACAGCTACCCGGAGCTCGCCGGACTGCTGGGCGCCCTGCTCGGCCGGCCGGTGGCCTACGTGGACCTGCCGCCCGGGGAACTGCGCGCCCACCTGGTCGCCCGGGCCGGGATGCCGGACTGGCTGGCCGCCCATGTGGTGGAGATCCAGCGGCTCGCCGTCGAGCGCCCGGAGGCCCCGGACGACGCCGCCACCCGGCTGATCGGACGGCCCCCACGTACCCTGGAGGCGTTCCTCCAGGAGCACCTCGACCGGTTCCGCCACCCCCACCACTGAGCGCCCGCACCACCCGCAGGGCCCGCCGCACCCCCGCGCGGCGGGCCCGTCACCCCGAAGGAGCAGCATCCGGTGTGGCATGGGTCACGGTCGGAAAATTGACCTGACGGACCGTCAAAACGACTGACAGGTCGTCACATGCAACCCACGAAGCCTCAGTTGTGAGCTGACACTCCGTCAGATTCGGCCACTTGCGGGCCAGTTGGGCGGAGGATCGGTCGAACCTTCGTTCATCACCCGGGGCTACCATCAGTCGGGTTGTCCGCTCCGGCCCCGGAGTGGGGTCACCCGGACAGGCGAGTGCTCCCACAGCCCCCAAGGGTCGGACATCGATCGGGACGGGGCGAGGACAAAGGAGCACACGGCAGCCATGACAGCCGAACCCAGCCGGGAACCGCGCCCGGACGCCACGACCGAGCAGACCCCGGCCGCCACCCCGACGTCGCCCGCCGAGCCGCCTCAGCAGCCCGCGCAGGCCGACCGACGTGAGCAGGCCGAGCTGCGCAAGCAGGCCGCGGAGCCCGAGCAGCCTCAGCAGGCCGAGCAGGCCGCGGAGCCCGAGCAGGACGAGAAGCAGGCCCGCTACCCGGGCCGCCCCGCCGCCGCCCCGCGCACCCTGGTCGACATCCTCGACGCGACCGCCCGGCAGTACCCCACCGAGCCCGCCCTCGACGACGGCCGCACCGTGCTCGGCTACCGGGCACTGGCCGCCGAGGTCGACCAGCTGCGCCGCCGCCTCGCCGCCGCCGGCATCGGCCGCGGCGACCGGGTCGGCGTGCGCGTGCCCTCCGGTACCAACGACCTCTACATCTCCGTCCTCGCGGTGCTCGCCGCCGGCGCCGCCTACGTCCCCGTCGACTTCGAGGACCCGGACGAGCGCGCCCAGCTGGTCTTCGAGGAGGCCGCCGTCGCCGCCGTCCTCGGCGCCGAGCGCGTGCTCACCCCCGTCGGAGCGGCCCGCGAGCCGCTCGCCGACCAGACCCCGGCCGCCCAGCGCCCCACCCCGGCGGACGACGCCTGGATCATCTTCACCTCCGGCTCGACCGGCCGCCCCAAGGGCGTCGCCGTCACCCACCGCAACGCCGCCGCCTTCGTCGACGCCGAGGCCGCGCTCTTCCTCCAGGACGAGCCGATCGGCCCCGGCGACCGGGTGATGGCCGGCCTGTCCGTCGCCTTCGACGCCTCCTGCGAGGAGATGTGGCTGGCCTGGCGGCACGGCGCCTGCCTGGTGCCGGTCCCCCGTTCCCAGGTGCGCTCCGGCGCCGACCTCGGCCCCTGGCTGGCCGAGCAGGAGATCACCGTGGTCTCCACCGTGCCGACGCTGGCCGCGCTCTGGCCGGCCGAGGCGCTGAACGAGGTCCGGCTGCTGATCTTCGGCGGCGAGGCCTGCCCGCCCGAGCTGGTGCAGCGGGTGGTCACCGAGGGCCGCGAGGTGTGGAACACCTACGGCCCCACCGAGGCCACCGTGGTCGCCTGCGGGGCGCTGCTGACCGGCGAGGGCCCGGTGCGGATCGGCCTGCCGCTGGACGGCTGGGACCTCGTCGTGGTCGACGAGGCCGGCGAGCCGGTCGCGCCCGGCGGCACCGGCCAGCTGGTGATCGGCGGCGTCGGCCTGGCCCGCTACCTGGACCCGGAGAAGGACGCCGAGAAGTACGCCCCGCTGCCCTCGATGGGCTGGGAGCGCGCCTACCGCAGCGGCGACCTCGTCCAGGCCGACCCGGAGGGCCTGCTCTTCCTGGGCCGCGCCGACGAGCAGATCAAGCTCGGCGGCCGGCGGATCGAGCTCGGCGAGGTGGACGCGGCGCTGCAGGCGCTGCCCGGTGTCGCCGGCGCGGCCGCGGCCGTGCGCACCGCGCGCGGCGGCAACCAGTTGCTGGTCGGCTACCTGGTGACCGGCGAGGGCTGGGACCGCGAGCAGGCCGTGCAGCGGCTGCGCGCCGAGCTGCCGGCCGCGCTGGTCCCGCTGCTCGCGCCGGTCGACACCCTGCCCACCCGCACCTCCGGCAAGGTGGACCGCAACGCGCTGCCCTGGCCGCTGCCCGACCTGGAGACCGCCGGGCCGACCGAGCAGCTCTACGGCACCGAGGCCTGGCTGGCCGAGCAGTGGACGGAGATCCTCGGGGTGCCGGTGAGCGGCCCCCGGGAGGACTTCTTCGCGATCGGCGGCGGCAGCCTCGCCGCCGCCCGGCTGACCACCCTGCTGCGCACCCGCTACCCGAACGCGGCGGTGCTGGACATCTACCAGCAGCCGACGCTGCGCAAGCTCGCCCGCCACCTGGAGCGCACCGCGGTCGGCACCGGCGAGGCCCGGACGGTCGACCCGGTGCCGACCCGCGCCAAGCTGCTGCAGCTGCTCCTGCTGATCCCGCTGTTCACCGTGGTCGGCCTGCGCTGGACGGTCGCCCTGCTGGCGCTCGGCAACCTGCTCTCCCACCTGGACGGCTTCGGCTGGGCGCCGACCGCCTCCTGGTGGGCGGTCGGCGCGGGCGCGGCCGTGCTGTTCACCCCGGCGGGCCGGCTGGCGATCGCGGCCGGCGGCGCCCGGCTGCTGCTGCGCGGCCTGCGGCCGGGCAGCTACCCGCGCGGCGGCGGCGTCCACCTGCGGCTGTGGACCGCCGAGCGGCTGGCCGAGGTGAGCGGCGCGACCGCGCTCTCCGGCTCCTGGCTGGTCCGCTACGCGCGGGCGCTGGGCGCCAAGGTCGGCGAGGAGGTGGACCTGCACTCGCTGCCGCCGGTGACCGGCATGCTCAAGCTGGGCCGGGGCTGCGCGGTGGAGGCCGAAGTGGACCTCAACGGCTACTGGCTGGACGGCGACCGGCTGGAGGTCGGGCAGCTCAAGGTCGGTTCGGGCGCCGTGGTCGGCACCCGTTCGACGCTGCTGCCGGGCGCCCGGGTCGGCAAGCGGGCCCAGGTGGTGGCCGGCTCCAGCGTCACCGGGCACGTCCCGACCGGCCAGCGCTGGGGCGGCGCGCCCGCCGTCAAGCTGGGCCGCGCCGAGCGGACCTGGCCCAAGGAGCGCCCGGTCCGCCGGGCCCGCTGGTCCGCGCTGTACGGGCTGAGCGGTACCGCCCTGAGCCTGCTGCCGCTGCTGCCGGCAGTGGCCGGCCTGGCGGTGCTCGCCCCGTTCGTCGACCCGGCCGACGGCCTGGGCGGCGCGCTCGGCGGCGCCCTGCTCGGTCTGCTGCCGGCCACCCTGGCGTTCGGGGTGGTGTACGCGGCGCAGCTGGTCGCGGCGGTGCGGCTGCTGTCGATCGGCCTGAAGCCGGGTGTCCACCCGCTGCACGGCCGGGTCGGCTGGCAGGCGTGGACGGTCATGCAGCTGATGGACCAGGCCCGGGAGGTCCTCTTCCCGCTGTACGCGGGTCTGGTGACCCCGCTGTGGCTGCGGGCGCTGGGCATGCGGGTCGGCAAGCACGCCGAGGTGTCGACGGTGCTGGCGCTGCCGAGCCTGACCACGGTCGGGGACGGCGCGTTCCTGGCCGACGACACCCTGATGGCGCCGTACGAGCTGGGCGGCGGCTGGGTGCGGCTCGGTGAGGCGAAGGTCGGCGAGCGGGCGTTCCTGGGCAACTCGGGGATGACCGCGCCGGGCCGTTCGGTGCCCAAGCGCGGCCTGGTGGGTGTGCTGTCGGCGACGCCGGAGAAGGCCAAGAAGGGCGGCTCGTACCTGGGCATGCCGCCGGTGCGGCTGCCGCGCTCGGCCGACCGGGCGGACCAGAGCCTGACCTACGAGCCGCCGGCGCGGCTGCTGTGGGCGCGCGGGCTGGTCGAGGTGGCCCGGCTGCTGCCGGTGGTGGCCTCGGGGGCGCTGGGCGCGCTGACGCTGGCGGCGCTGTCCTGGCTCTCCACCGCGTGGTCGCCGCTCGCGGCGGCGCTGCTGTCCGGCGCGGTGCTGCTCACAGCGGGCACGGCGGCGTGCGCGGTCGCGGTGGCCGCGAAGTGGCTGCTGGTCGGCCGGTTCCGGGCCGTGGAGCACCCGCTGTGGAGCTCCTTCGTGTGGCGCAACGAGCTGGCGGACACCTTCGTGGAGGTGCTGGCGGTGCCGTGGCTGGTGGGCGCGGTGCCGGGCACGCCGGTGCTGAGCCTGTGGCTGCGGGCGCTCGGCGCCAAGGTCGGGCACGGCGTGTGGTGCGAGAGCTACTGGCTGCCGGAGGCGGACCTGGTGACGCTCGGGGACGGGGTGTCGGTCAACCGCGGCTGCGTGGTGCAGACCCACCTCTTCCACGACCGGATCATGCGGATGGATACTGTCGTCCTCCGCGAGGGCGCCACCCTGGGGCCCGGCGGCATCGTGCTGCCCGGCAGTACGGTGGGCGCGCGCAGCACGCTGGGCCCGGCCTCGCTGGTGATGCGCGCCGAGTCCGTGCCCGCCGACAGCCGGTGGCTCGGCAACCCGATCGAGGTGTGGCAGACCACCTCCTGACCGCCGTCCCCCGGGGGCCGGCCGGGGTTCGCCCCGTCCGGCCCCCGGGTGTCCCCGTCCCTGCCCACGTCCGGCCCCGTCCCTGTTCCCGTCCCCTGCCCAGTCCCGTGTTTCCAGGAGCGTACGACCCGGTGAACCCCCGCCCGGCGCAGTCCCCGCAGCCCCCGCAGCCCGCCGCCCCGCCGGACCCCTACTTCCCGAACAGCGGTGACCCGCGCTACCGGGTCCACCGGTACGAGCTGGCGCTGGACTACCGGCCCGGCCCGAACCGGCTGGGCGGCACCGCCCGGCTGAGTGCCGTCTCGGTGAGCGCCCTGACGGAGTTCGCGCTGGACCTCGCCGACTTCCGGATCGGCCGGGTGCTGGTGGACGGCAAGGCGGCCCGCTACACCCACCGGGCCGGCAAACTGCGGATCCGCCCGCCCAAGCCGCTGGCGGCGGGGGCGGCGTTCACCGTCGACGTGCACTACACCGGCAACCCGCGGCCGGTGCGCAGTCCCTGGGGCGGCCTGGGCTGGGAGGAGCTGACCGACGGCGCCCTGGTGGCCAGCCAGCCGATCGGCGCGCCGTCCTGGTTCCCGTGCAACGACCGGCCGGCGGACAAGGCGACCTACCAGATAGCGGTCACCACGCCGTCCCCGTACACGGTGGTGGTGGGCGGCCGGCTGCTGACCCGGACCACCGGTTCGTCCAGCACCACCTGGGTGTACGAGCAGTCCGCGCCGACGTCGACGTACCTGGTGACGGTCTCGATCGGCCAGTACCGGCCGGTGGTGCTGGCCGAGCACCCGCAGGTGCCGCAGACCGGGTACGTGCCGGAGCGGCTGGCGGGCGCGTTCGCCGGGGACTTCGGGCGCCAGCCGAAGATGATGGCCTACTTCGGGGAGGTGTTCGGTCCGTACCCGTTCGGCGAGTACACGGTGGTGGTCGCCGACGAGGAGCTGGACGTCCCGGTGGAGGCGCAAGGGGTGGCGACCTTCGGCACCAACCACCTGGGCGGCGGCTGGGAGCGGGAGCGGCTGGTGGCCCACGAGCTGGCGCACCAGTGGTTCGGCAACAGCGTGTCGATCGGCGACTGGAGCCACATCTGGCTGAACGAGGGGCTGGCGAAGTACGCGGAGTGGCTCTGGTCGGAGCGCTCCGGCGGGCCGACGGCGGGCGCCCGGGCGGCGTTCGCGCACCGGCTGCTGGCCGGGCTGCCGCAGGACCTGCGGCTGGCCGATCCGGGCCGCAAGCTGATGTTCGACGACCGGCTGTACCAGCGCGGCGGCCTGGTGGTGCACGCGCTGCGGCTGGCCCTCGGGGACACCGCCTTCTTCCGGATGCTCAAGGACTGGGCGTCGTTCCACCGGCACGGGGTGGTGACCACGGCGGACTTCCGCGCCCATGCCGCCCGGTACGCGCGGGGGCCGCTGGACGAGCTGTTCGAGGCCTGGCTGCAGCGGCCGGAGCTGCCGCCGCTGCCGGCGGGCTGACCCGGCCCTCCGCGGTCCGCCGCACCGTGCCCGGGCCCGGTGCGGCGGACCGCGCTCAGGCGAGCTCGGGCACGGTGCGGTGCAGGCCCTTGCGGTCGTAGTAGCGGGTCATCGCGAAGCCGAAGAGCAGGGCCGCGACGGTGCCGATGCCGATCCAGATCCAGGCCCGGGTGAGGCCGGCGTCGGCCTGGGCGTCGAAGAACAGGATGGCCCGCACGCCGTCGGTGAGCTGGCGCATCGGTTCGAACAGCGCGAGGAACCGGTAGAAGGCCGGCAGGGCGTCCAGGGGCACGGTGGCGCCGGAGGACGGCAGGCCGAGCACGATGAAGACGAACATGCTGACCAGCAGGCCGAGACCGCCGAAGGCCGCGTTGATGGCCTGGACGCCGAGGCCGACCGCGCTGCTGGCGCAGACCGAGAAGATCCACAGCAGCGGCAGGTGCGCGGCGTCCATGTCCAGGATCACCACCCCGGCCAGCATGATGAGCGAGGAGGTGAGCAGCGACAGACCCACCGACATCACGCTCTTCACGGCGAGGGTGCTGGTGCGGCTGATCGGCACCACCGGGTGGCGGGCCCGCCAGGGGCCGATCTCGTTGTCGGCGTAGCCGAGTGCGACGTCGACGCCGTTGCCGATGATGTTGGCGCCGAAGAAGCCCGCCAGGACGAGCAGCAGGGTGTAGTAGAAGGCGGAGAGCCCGAGTCCGCTGCGGTTGCCGATCGGGTGGCCGACGGTGGTGCTGAGGGCGATCGGGTCGGCGATCAGCAGCCGGGCTGCGTCGTCCAGGCCCTGGGCCTGCGGGAGGGCGCTGAGCCGGGTGCCGAGGGCCAGCGAGGCCTGGTGCACGGCCTGCTGGCCGATCTGGGCGGCGATCGAGGAGCCGAGGCTGCCGACGCCCGGGTTGGTGTACTGGATCACGGTGGGGCGTGCGGGCTTGGCGCTCGCGCCGCCGAGGGCGACGACGGTGGCGGTGAACTCGGGCGGCACCTGGAGCGCCCCGTAGAGCTTGCCGGAGGCCAGTTGCCGCTTCGCCTCGGCCTCGTCGAGCCGCCGCCAGGAGACGGTGTCCCCCTGGCCGGGGGCGGTGGCGATGCCGGTGACGAGCAGTTCGCCGAGGTTCTGCGGCTGCCCGCCGGCCTCGGCCCCGCGGTCGCTGTTCACCAGGGCGATCGGCAGGTGGTGCAGATCGCCGCGGGGGTCGAGGATGCCGCCGAGGTAGAGCAGCGACATCAGCAGGCTGAGCAGGCCGACCAGCACGGCCGGGACGGCCCAGACCTTGGGGTTGCGGAGCACCCGGCGGGCCTTGACGCCGGCGGGCGGCTCTGGCCGGCGCGGCTCGGGAAGGGTCGGCTCGCGGTGGGAGGGCATGACGCTCCGTGGGGTGGTCGGCGGTCAGACGGACCCTAGGAGCGCGGCGCTCATGCGGGTCGGCGCCACGCCGCCGGGGTCACCCGCCCGCACGGCGGCAGCGGTACGGCCCGGCCCCTCCGCCGAGGGGCCGGGCCGGGTCCGTGCCGTGGGTGCGTCAGCCGGTGAAGCCGGCCGTCACGGAGGTGAACTGCCAGTCGTTCTGGGCGATGCCGGAGCAGGTCTCCTGCTGGCCGCCGCCCGGGCAGCCGCGGTCGCGGTTGACCGACCAGAAGGCCATCCGGGCCAGGTGGTGGCTGTTGGCCCAGTCGCGGATCGCCGTCCAGTTCTGGACGGTGGTGATCTCACCGGTGTCGCTGAGGCCGTTCATGCCGGAGATGCCCATGTGCGCGTAGGCGGTGGCGTCGTCCCAGCCGAAGACGGACTTCAGCTTGCTCTTCAGTCCCTCGGAGGCGCTGACGGTCGCGGCGTACATGTCGGTGGACGCGTTGCCGAAGTCGAACGGCATGATGGTGAAGACGTCGATGTCCGCGCCGAGCGCCTTGGCCTGCTCGATCAGCCGGTTGCCGTAGTAGGTCGGGCCGGTGGTGGCGGTGCCGAAGGTCACGATGGTGCGCAGACCGGGGTTGTTCTGCTTGACGATCTTGAGCGCGCCGAGGATCCGGTCCTGGACGGCGGTGTTCTCGAACTCGTCGGTGTTCTCGATGTCGACGTCGATCGCCTTGAGGCCGTACGCGTCGATCACCTTCTGGTAGGCGGCCGCGAGGTCGGCGGTGGTGGCGCAGTTGGGGCCGAGCTTGTTGCCGCTCCAGCCGCCGATCGACGGGACGACGTCGCCGCCGGCCGCGCGCACCGCGTTGATCGTGGCCTGGTCGACGCCGTTCAGCAGCGGCCGCTGGCTGTCCCAGGTGGGGTTGCAGCCGTTCTGGGCCAGGACGAACGCCAGGGTGAACCACTTGATGCCGGTGGCGTTCATGACGGTGGTGGCGGCCGGCGGGTTGCCCCAGCCGTTGTAGAGGTAGGGCGCGGCCTGCTTGAAGCCGCTCGGGGCGGGGCCGCCGCCGTTGGCGTCGGTGGTGACGGTCAGGGCGGTGGAGCCGGCGGAGGTGTTGCCGGCCGCGTCGCGGGCCCTGACGGTGAAGGTGTAGGCGGTGGACGCGCTCAGACCGGGCACGGTGGCGGTGGTGCTGGTGGCGGTCGCGACCTTGGCGGCGCCCTGGTACACGTCGTAGCCGGTGACGCCGACGTTGTCGGTGGCGGCGTCCCAGGCCAGGGTGACGCTGGTGGCGGACTTGCCGGTGGCGCGCAGGTTGCCGGGCACGGTGGGGGCCTGGGTGTCGGCCGGCGGGGTGGTGCCGCCGCCGGGGCCGTCGAGGACGATGTCGTCGGCGTAGTAGGTGCCCTGGCCGTACCAGCCGTTGACGTAGACCTCGGCGCTGGTCTGGGTGGCTCCGGTGGTGAAGGAGACGCTCAGTCTGCTGTAGTCGGCGGCGGAGGTCCAGGCGGAGCCGCCGCCGGTGACGCCGAGGTAGACGTAGCTGCCGCGGACCCAGCCGGAGAGCGTGTAGGTGGTGGAGGGCTTGACCGCGACGGTCTGCACGCACTTGGCGGTGTCGCCCGCGGTGGCGGCGCCGGCGAGCGCCTTGCCGCCGCTGTGCACGGGGGTGGTGACGACCGAGCCGAGGCCGCCGGAGCAGCTCCAGCCGGACAGTGTGCCGGTCTCGAAGCCGCCGTTGGTGAGCTGGTCGGCCGCGTGGGCGGCGGTGGGCGCGGTGAACGCCGCGGCGGCCGCGAGCAGCGCGGCGGCGCCGGCGGCGGGCAGTCGGGTGCGCTTGTGCACCGATGACCTCCAGTGGGGGTGTGGGGGTGGAGGTGCGGGGAGG
The DNA here is from genome assembly GCF_040609255.1 of Kitasatospora sp. NPDC004723. Classification (NCBI taxonomy): domain Bacteria; kingdom Bacillati; phylum Actinomycetota; class Actinomycetes; order Kitasatosporales; family Streptomycetaceae; genus Kitasatospora; species Kitasatospora sp. NPDC004723. The sequence goes on from NZ_JBEXJT010000004.1 coordinate 271,293, forward strand.
GCCCCAAAATGGACTGGACCAATTGCTCATGTCAAGTGATGTCCGCCGGACGGACGGTGCCGGAGTGTCGGACGGGGAATCGGCGATCGGGAGAAAATGGGTGGAACCACGCGCCCGGAGCGAACTAGGTTGGGGCCGCTGTGCCATGGCACCGCGGAACGAACCCGACCGAAGCCGACCGCACCATGTCAGAGGATCAGATGACCGACCTGTCCGACGAACTGCTCCCCACCACCCGCCGCGCGCTGCTGCACCGCCTGGCCGTCGCCCAGAGCGAGGGCCGCGCCCCCTCGATGGTGGCCGCCGTGGTCCGGGACGGGCGGCCGGTCTGGAACGGCGCCCGCAGCATGGTCGACGGCCACGCGCCCACCGCCGACGTGCAGTACCGGATCGGCTCGATCACCAAGACCTTCGTCGCCGTGCTCGTCCTGCGGCTGCGCGACGAGGGCCTGCTCGACCTCGCCGACCCGGTCGAGCGCCACCTGCCCGGCACCCCCGCCGACGGCGCCACCGTCGCCCAGCTGCTCTCGCACTCGGCCGGCCTCGCCTCCGAGACCCCCGGCCCCTGGTGGGAGCGGACCGAGGGCGCGCTGCGGCCCGCCCTCGCCGACCTGCTGGAGGAGGAGCGGCCCCGGCGCCATCCCGCCGGGCGGCTGCACCACTACTCCAACCCCACCTACGCGCTGCTCGGCGCGCTGGTCGAGCGGCTGCGCGGCGAGCACTGGGGCGAGGTGCTGCGCCGCGAGGTGCTCGAACCCCTCGGCATGGACCGCACCACCCTGCTCCCGGAGCACCCGCACGCCGGCGGCTTCGCCGTCCACCCCTGGGCCGACGTCCTGCTGCCCGAACCGCTCAACGACACCGGACTGATGGCCCCGGCCGGCCAGCTCTGGTCCACCACCGCCGACCTCGCCCGGTGGGCCGCCTTCCTCGCCGACGGCGACCCGAAGGTGCTGTCCGCCGACACCGTGGCCGAGATGCGCCGTCCCGCCGTCGCCCCGGACACCGACGACTGGACCGAGACCTACGGCCTGGGCCTGCAGCTGATCCGGCACGACGGCCGCACCCTGTTCGGGCACAGCGGCTCGATGCCCGGCTTCACCGCCGGACTGTGGGTCAGCGAGGCCGACGGCCTGGCCGCGATCGCCTTCGCCAACGCCACCCACGGCTCCCGCACCCCGCTGGTCGCCGCCGAGCTGATCGCGATCACCGCGCAGCACGAGCCCCGCCTCCCCGAGCCGTGGCGCCCGCTGTCCGAGGTCGACGAGCAGCTCCTCGCCCTCACCGGCCCCTGGTACTGGGGCGCCGCTCCGCACGTCCTGCGGCTGGCGGCCGGGCGCGCGCTGGAGCTCTCGGTGCTCGGCCGCGGCGGCCGCGGCTCCCGGTTCCGCCCCGAGGAGGACGGCACCTGGACCGGGCTCGACGACTACTACGCGGGTGAGACGCTGCGCGTGGTGCGGGCCGCCGACGGCTCGGTCAGCCATCTGGACATCGGCTCCTTCGTCCTCACCCGCGAGCCCTACGGGCCGGCCGAGGTCATCCCGGGCGGCCTCGACCCGCAGGGCTGGCAGGCGTACTGACCCGACCCGACCGCCCCTCGGCCCCGCCGAGACCCCGGCGCCCACCCGCCCGGCCCCGTCCGCCCCGCTACCCGCCCGTGCCCCGGCCGGGTGCCGGGGCGACGGCGGGGCCGGGCGGGTGGGCGCCGCTGCGCAGCGCGTGCACGGCGCGCACCACGTACCCGGCGAGCAGCAGCCCGCCCGCCATCGCGCCCGAGGCATAGGTGTCCGCCGCCTGCGCCTCCGCCCAGCCGGCCGCCACCCCGATCAGCAGGTACGGCGCCACCGCGACCAGCAGCGCCACGGCCAGCGCCACCAGCGCGGCCCGCGGTCGGCGGTCGTCCTCCCAGCAGCGCTCGCCGACCAGGTGCAGGGCGAGCGCCATCGCCACCACCAGGCACCACCACGGCGAAGGTGCCAGTCCCACCGCTCTGGCCAGCAGATAGACGACGGCGAGCCCCGCCGTCGCCGTCGCCTGGCACCGCAGTACGCCGGTCATGTCGCTGGCGAGTCCCCGCCAGAATCCCGCCCCCGGAATCCACCCCATGCAGCGGAGGATAGGGCGGCGCGCCGGTGCCCAACAGGTGTCCCGCACACGTCGAGTGACCGCATTCAGCAGGTGCACATCTGCGCTCCGCCGAACGGCAACGTGGATGCCAGCCGACTTGGAGAGACATACGGGTGCCGGTTCGCAGACCCGTCGACCGTACGGGCCTGGCCGGGCCGGTGCCACGGGAACCCCGTGGCCGCCGCCGTCGTCCGTGCTGCCCTGGAGGGTCCGCCATGACCACCGCCCCCACGTACGCTCCGCCCGCAGTCACCCCCGGCCGGGCCGCCGACGCGGTGCCCGCCGCGCGCCAGGACGGCGCCGCCGGCTCCGCCTCGGCCGTCTACACCGTAGCGCTGGCCCGCGACGAGGCCGACGTCCGGGCCGCCCAGCGGCTGCGCCACCAGGTCTTCGCCGACGAACTCGGCGCCACCCTGCACAGCACCGTCCCCGGGCTGGACGTCGACCCGTTCGACGAGTTCTGCGACCACCTGCTCGTCCGCGAGGGCGAGGACGGCGCGGTCGTCGGCACCTACCGGCTGCTGCGCCCCGAGGCCGCCCGCCGGGCCGGGCGGCTCTACTCCGACGGCGAGTTCGACCTCTCCGGCCTCGCCCCGCTGCGCGAGGGGCTGGTGGAGCTCGGCCGCTCCTGCATCGCCGCCGAGCACCGCGGCAACGGCGCGGTCATCAACCTGATGTGGGGCGGCATCGCCCGCTACCTCGCCGACACCGGCAACACCTGGGTGGGCGGCTGCTGCTCGATCTCGCTGGAGGACGGCGGCGCCACCGCCGCCCGGGTGTGGGACACCGTCGCCGCCAAGCACCTCGCCCCCGAGCAGTACCGGGTGACCCCGCACCGCCCGTGGGACGCCACCGGTGTGGAGCGGGCCGCCAAGGCGCCGCTGCCGGCCCTGCTCCGCGGCTACCTGCGGCTCGGCGCCTGGGTCTGCGGCCGGCCCGCGCACGACCCGGACTTCGACTGCGCCGACCTCTACGTGCTGCTGTCGCTGGAGCGCACCGACCCGCGCTACCTGCGGCACTTCCTCTCCGGTGTGGGCGGCGTCGGCACGGCGGCCCCGGCCCCGGCCCCGGAACAGGTCTCATGAGTGTCTGGCTGCCGACGGCCTCCTGCACCCCGGAGGCCTGCCTGACCGACCCGGCGCCCACCGTCGCCCTCCCCCGCCGGGTCCTGCGGCTGGCCGCCTGTCTGACGGTGCTCACGGTGGGGCTCGCGCTCACCGTGCCGGCCCGGGCCCTGCCGCGCGGGCCGCACGACCGGCTCGCCCGGTTCTGGGCGCGCGCCCTGCTCGGCTCGTTGGGGGTCGCGGTGCGGATCGAACCCGGCCCCCAGGCGGAACCGGGGGGCGGGAGCGGGATGCTGCTGGTGGCCAACCACGTCTCCTGGCTGGACATCCCGCTGATCGCCGCCGCCAGCCCGGGCCGCTCGCTGGCCAAGACCGAGGTGCGGCGCTGGCCGGTGCTCGGTCCGCTGGTCGCCCTGGGCGGGACCGTCTTCCTCGACCGCGACCGGCTGCGCTCGCTGCCGACGACCGTCTCCGAGGTGGCCGCCGCGCTGCGGGCCGGTCACCCGATGATCGTCTTTCCGGAGGGTTCCACCTGGTGCGGCCGGGAGAGCGGCCGCTTCCGTCCGGCCTTCTTCGAGGCCGCCGTCCAAGCCGCAGCCCCCGTCCAGCCGGTGGCGATCCGCTACCGGCTGGCCGACGGCCGCCCCACCAGCGCGCCCGCCTTCGTCGGCGAGGACGGTCTGCTCACCTCGCTGGCACGCGTCGTCGCCGTCCGGGGCCTGGTCGCCGAGCTGGCCTTCCGCCCGGCGATCCCGGCCCCGGACCGCGACCCGTCCCGCCGCTGGGAGGCCCGCAAGTCCCTGGCCCGCGCCGCCCAGTGCGCGGTGGAGGGCATCCGCTGAGCGGGCTCCAGGTCGGCGGGTGAGCGGGCGCGGGCGCTACGGCGCGGTCCCGGCTCCGGCTCCGGCTCCGGTCCCGGCCTCGGCCCCCGCTTCGGCCTCGGCGGCGAGGTCGTGCTCCGCGGGGCCGGGGGCCGCGGCGGCCGGCGGACGCCGACCCGCGCGCAGCAGCAGGGCAACCAGCACGGCGGCCACCGCCAGGGCCGCCGCGCCGCAGCGCAGGGCGAGGTGGATGCCGTCGGTGAAGGCGTGCTCGACGGCGTACCCGACCGGGGCGGGCAACGACTCGGCCGGGGCGGTGGTGGCGGTGGCCAGGGTGTCGGCGGCGTGGCCGAGCGTCCCGGACGGGAGGCCGAGGCCGGCCAGCGAGGCGGTCAGCACGGTCGTCAGGCGGTGGGTCAGCACGGCGCCGAGGACGGCGATGCCGAGGACACCACCGAGCTCGCGCAGGGTGTTGACGGTGGCCGACGCGGTCCCCATCCGCTCGGGGGCGACCCGGTGGAGAACGGCGATCGACACCGGCGTGAAGGTCATCCCCATGCCCAGGCCGAGCACGAACAGCGTCCACAGGTACTCGGCGTAGCGGGCCTGCTCGCCGTACAGCGACAGGCCGGCCAGGCCGAGCGCGCACAGGGCGATGCCCAGGACCAGCGGCAACCGGGGCCCGTGGCGGCCGGTCAGCCGGGCCGAGAGGGGGCCGGCGACGACGATCATCGCCGTCATCGGCAGTCCGGCGAGGCCGGCCGCCGTCGGTGACCAGTCCAGCACGCCCTGCATCAGGAGCGGCAGGAAGAACAGCGCACCGAACATCCCGAAGCTCACCATGAACCCGCCGAGCAGCGCGCCGCCGAGCACGCCGTCCCGGAACAGCCGAAGGTCCAGCATCGGCTCGGCGATCCGCCGTTCGAGCAGCACGAAGGCGACCAGCAGCAGCACCGCGAGCACCGCGGTGGTGATCACCCGGGTGTCCGTCCAGCCGCGCCCGGGGCCCTCGACGAGGGTGTGGACGGCGGCGGCGAGGCCCGTCGCGGACAGCACGAGGCCGCCGAGGTCGACGCGGCGGGCGCGGCCCGGGATCGCGGGCAGCACCCGGCCGGAGAGGACGAGCGCGGCGACGCCGATCGGCACGTTGATCCAGAACACGCTCGCCCAGCCGAAGGCCTCCACCATCGGGCCGCCGACCACCGGGCCGACCGAGAGGCCGAGCGCGGAGACGCCGGACCACGTCCCGATCGCCTTGGTGCGCTCGCGCTCGTCGGTGAACACCTGCCGCAGGATCGCGAGGCTGCCCGGGGTCAGCAGGGCGGCGCCGACGCCCTGGAGCATCCGCGCGGCGACCAGCGTCCCGACGGTTCCGGCGAGCGCGGCGGCGGCCGAGCCGGCCGTGAACAGCGCGAGCCCGAGCCGGAAGACGGCGGTGCGGCCGTAGCGGTCGCCGAGCGCGCCGCCGGTGAGCAGCAGGGCGGCGAAGACCAGGCTGTAGCCCTCGGCCACCCACTGGAGGCCGGTGATGCCCGCGTCGAGGTCCCGGCCGATGCGGGGCAGGGCGTTGTTGACGATGACATTGTCCAGCATGGACATGAACATGGTGATGCAGAGCGTCGCGAGCGCGAGCCGGCGGCGCCGGGCGCCCGGCGCCGCGATTCCCTCGGTCTCCCCCATCGGGTGGCCCTCCTGATTCGGTTGATTCGGTCGCACGAAGTGCTTCGACCCACAGAGTCCCTAACGGCGTTAGGGACTCGTTCGACGGAGGACAGCGTGCACCTAACGGTGTTAGATTGCAAGTGCGATCGCCGCCCGCCCGACGAACAGCGAGGACCACATGCCGGCCGACGAGCAGGACGCCGCCCAGCCCGCACTCACCCGCGAGGCACTCGCCCAGGCCGCGCTGCGGGTGCTGGAGCGCGACGGCCTGGCCGGCCTGTCGATGCGCAAGGTGGCCGCCGAGGTCGGCGTCAAGGCCGCCTCGCTGTACTGGCACGTCCGCAACAAGGAGGAGCTGCTGGACCTCCTCAACGACGCCCTGATGGCCGGTGTCGAGGCCCCGCCGCGCACCGGCGACTGGCGCGTCCAGCTGCGCGGCTACTGCGATCGGCACCGCGCCCACCTGCTCGGCAGGCGGGACGCGGCCAAGGTGGTGGCGGGCCGCCTCGCACCCGGTCCGAACCTGCTGCACCTGATGGAGGACCAGCTCGACCGGCTGCGCGGGGCCGGCTTCTCCGCCGCCGACGCCGCGATGGTGTCCTACCTGCTCGGCGCGTACGTGCAGGGCTTCGTGCTCCAGGAGCAGTCCCCGATGGCGGCGGCCGAGACCACCGGCACCGGCCGGCGCGCGGTCGCCGACGCCGCCGCCGAGCGGTTCCGGGCACTGCCGGCCGACGAGTTCCCGCGGCTGGTCGCGATGGCCGACGAGCTCACGGGGCCGGACCTCGACGCCCGGTTCGCCTTCGGCCTCGAACGCATCCTCGACGGGCTGGCGGCGCTGCTCCCCGCCGAGCGCCGCTGACCGTCCGGGCGCGGGACCCTCGGCGCCGTCCGCCTCACGATGGCGCCGGCATCGGGCGGGTGCCGTCCGAAATCGTTCGACCACCGTCCGTCAGACCGCTAGTCTCGCGGGCGCGCACGATCCGTCCCAACGAGGAGGCACCCGCATGACCGCTTTCCACCCCGTCGGCGAGCCCTACGCGGAAGGCCTGCTGGACGTCGGCGACGGCCAGCGGATCCACTGGGAGGTGTCCGGCAACCCGGACGGCAAGCCCGCCGTCGTGGTGCACGGCGGACCGGGCTCCGGACTGAACACCGGAAACCGGCGGTACTTCGACCCCGAGCGCTACCGGCTGGTGCTGTTCTCCCAGCGCAACTGCGGCCGCAGCGAGCCGCACGCCGCCGACCCGGCGACCGGCCTGGAGCACAACACCACCGCGCACCTCGTCGCCGACCTGGAGCGGCTGCGCGAACACCTGGGCGTCGAGCGGTGGCTGATGTTCGGCGGCTCCTGGGGCTCCACGCTGATCCTCGCCTACGCGCAGGCGCACCCCGAACGGGTGTCGGAGATCGTGATCAGCGCCGTCACGACGACCAGGCCCGAGGAGATCGACTGGCTCTACCGGGGCGTCGGGCGGCTGTTCCCGCGCCCCTGGGAGGCCTTCCGCGACGCGCTGCCGCCCGAGGACCGCGACGGCGACCTGCTCGTCGCGTACGACCGGCTGCTCAACGACCCGGACGAGTCCGTGCGCCGCGCGGCCACCCTCGCCTGGGCGACCTGGGAGGACGCGGTCATCTCCCACGAGACCCAGGGCTCCCCGAACGCCTACACGAACCGGCCCTCCGAGGCGCTGACGGCCTTCGTGCGGATCACCGCGCACTACTTCTCCCGCCAGGCCTTCCTGGAGCCCGGCCAACTGCTGCGCGACGCCCACCGGCTGGCCGGCATCCCGGGCGTGCTGATCCACGGCGCCCTCGACCTCGACAGTCCGCTGGACACCGCCTGGGCGCTCGCCAAGGCCTGGCCGGACGCCGAGCTGACGGTGATCCAGAACGCCGGACACACCGGCTCCCCCGCCACCCGCGAGACCGTCCTGGCGGCGATGGAGCGATTCGCGGGCCGACGGCCCCCACACGTTCAGTGACGGGTCATCAACGGTCCGGAGCAGGGGGGTGACAGGCCGGCGCCGGCCGCCGACACTGGGAGGAGAAGCTCCCCAGTCAACGGGTCGGCCGGTGCCGGCCGGTACCGGCCGCGGAGAGGGCAGGCCGGCCATGAGCACGCCGTCCGCCGGGCTCCCGATCATCTACGTCCGGGGATACGCCGGAGGCACCCCCGGGATCGAGAAGGCCGTCACGGATCCGTTCTACGGATTCAACCAGGGCTCGACGCACATCCGCGTCGGCCGCCAGGACAACCCCGTTCTCTACCAGTTCGAAAGTCCGTTGCTGCGACTGCACCTCGACGAGGGCTACCACATCGTCGTCGAGGGCGGACCGCGGCCGGAGAAGGAGGAGGACCCTCCCCCCGAGAGCATCTGGATCCACCGCTTCTACGACCTCTGCTCCGGCAGTTGGGGCAGCCAGGCACAGTCGTTCGACCTGGAGACGGCCGCCCGTGACCTACTGCGGCTGATCGACCACGTACGGGAGCGGACCGGTGCGCGCCGGGTGAACCTGGTCGCCCACTCGATGGGCGGGCTGATCTGCCGCTGCCTGCTGCAGAAGATCATCCCGGCCGAGCGCAACGAACGCGCCACCGACTACGTCGCGAAGCTGTTCACCTACGGAACGCCGCACGGCGGCATCACCTTCGCCGTCGGCTTCGGGGTCCCGGAGGCGCTGCGCGACCTCTTCGACATCAACGGCGCCGACATCTTCGGCCCGGACCGGATGTACCAGTACCTGACCCCGGCTCCGGACCCGGACGGACCGCCGGACGGCTGGCGCGCGGTGGACATCGGCGACGACAACGGCAGCGGGCCGGCCGCGAACGCCGCCGGCCGCTTCCCGCTCGACCGGGTGTTCTGCATGGTCGGCACCGACGCCCGGGACTACGACGTCGGCCACGGCATCTCGGCCGAGGCGGTCGGCCCGCGCAGCGACGGGCTGGTGCAGATCGAGAACGCCCAGGTCACCGGCGCCAACCGGGCGTTCGCCTACCGCAGCCACAGCGGCGCCTACGGGCTGGTCAACTCCGAGGAGGGCTACCAGAACCTGCGCCGCTTCCTGTTCGGCGACGTGCGCGCCGACACCGACCTTGTCGACGTCCGGCTGCCCGGGGACCCGGAGGTCACCTGGCAGGCCGAGGTGCGGGTCACGGCGCGCGGGCTGCCGGTGCTGATGCACGAACGGGCCGCGCCGCACTGGTGCCCGATCCAGCTGTCCGATCCGACCGAGGCGAGCCTGCGCGCACGGGCCGCCACCGCCGGGGACGGCGCCGTCCCGCTGGCGACCACCTTCCTCTCCAGCCGGCTCCGCCCGCAGGACTCGGGCGCGCTGCGGTTCGTGCTCGACCTGAACCTGCTCTCGCTGCGCGAGACGCACGGGCTCTTCGGCTTCGGCGACCACCTGGAGCAGACCGCCGACTTCTCGGACACCCTGATCGTCGACGTGGCCGCCGACGGTGAACGGCCGGCGGCCTGGGCGCACTGGAACTCCGAGGTGCCCGGGGCGATCCGGGACCTGAGCCCGACCGGCGACCCGCTGCCCGACGAGGCCCCGCAGGGCGACGGCTCCTGGCTCGCCCATGTGCCGCTGCCGGCCACCACCCGGCCGATCCTCGGACCGGACGCCCGGATCCGCCTCACGGTCGGGCCCTGGAACTGACGGCCCGCCGCCTCGGGACGGTCTCCGGCGTGCCGACTCGGCCGTGTCGGATCAGCCGCGCCGGATCAGCCGCGCCGGATCAGCCGTGCCAGCCGGTCTCCGCGCGGTCGGTCCGCGGCCGCGGGCGGTCGGCCGGGGCCTCCGGCACCGGCTGCTCGGCGGCCAGCAGGACGCGGCGCAGCAGGTCGGAGAGCTGACGCCGTTCGACCGGGGTGAGGACGCCGAGCAGGCGCTGCTCCTCGTGGCCGACCACGTCCAGCGCCCGCCGCCAGGCCAGCCGGCCCGCCTCGGTGAGTTCGACGTCGACCCGGCGGCGGTCGTCGCTGGAGGGGGTGCGGACGACGAATCCGCGCCGCTCCAGCGCCTCCAGACGGCCGGTCACCGAGGCCGGCGCCAGGTTGAGGTCGGCGCGCAGGTCGGAGGGGGTGGCCCGGCCGCCGCGGCCGGCCAGCCCGTGCAGGGTGTCGAACTCGTGCTTCTGCAGGCCGTAGTCGGCCACCCCCTGCTCGCGGACCCGCCCGAGGTGGCGGGTGAGCTTGCTCATCCGGGTGACGGCGCCCTCGACGTCCGGGTCGAGGTGCGGCAGCACCGGCCGCCAGCGTTCGACGTGGCCGTCGGTCCAGTCGCGGGGCCGCTCGGCCGCCGTCCGGTGGGTCGCGCGTGTCATGCCCCGAGTGTAGGCGCCCGTGAGCTGCGGGTTTCGGGCCGCCGATATTTCGTTGCCGAAACTTCGGCAACGAAATACAGTGCTTCCCGTGACCCTGCTTCAGCACCCGCTGCGCCTGCCCGACTTCCGGCTGCTCTTCCTCGGCCGGACGATCTCCACCCTGGGCGACGCCGTCGTGCCCGCCGCCCTGGCCATCGCCGTCACCCGGGCGACCGGCTCCTCCGGCGCGCTCGCCCTCGTGCTCGGCTGCGCGATGGTCCCGCGTCTGCTGCTGCTCCCGCTGGGCGGCGTGGTCGGGGACCGGGTCAACCCTCGGCTGGTCGCGCTCGTCACCGACCTGGTCCGGGCCGCCGCCCAGCTGGCCGTCGGCCTCGAACTCTTCGCCGACCAGCCCCGGCTGGCACCGATCGCGGCGGCCGAGGCGGTCGGCGGGATCGCCTCCGCGTTCGCCATACCGACGGCGACGCCGCTGGTCGCCGCCACCGTGGCGGGGCCGCACCGGATGCGGGCCAACGCGCTGCTCGCCTCGGCCGCGAACGCCGCACGGCTCGGCGGCCCGGCACTCGCCGGACTGCTGATCTGGACGGCCGGCCCCGGCTGGGCGTTCCTGCTGGACGGCCTCTCCTTCCTGGTCAGCGCGGCACTGCTGACGCGGCTGCGGGTGCGGCACACCCCCGGCGAACGCCGCTCGCTGCGCACCGACCTGGTGCGCGGGTGGAGCGAGGTGCGCTCGCGCGACTGGTACTGGACGAGCCTGATCGGCCACGGCGTGTGGAACGGCGCCGCCGCCGTGCTGCTCACCCTCGGCCCGCTGATCGCCACCCGGCAGCTGGGCGGGGACGGCGTCTGGATCGCCATGACCCAGGCCGCCGCGGGCGGCGTGCTGGTCGGTTCGCTGCTCGCCGGCCGGTACCGGCCGCCGCGGCCGGTGCTGGTCGCCAACCTGGGCCTGGCCCTGTACGCCCTGCCGCTGACCTCCCTCGCCCTGGCGGCGCCGGCCCCGGTCACGGTGGCCGCGTACGCGCTGGCGATGACGGGGCTGGGCTTCCTCAGCCCGGTGTGGCAGACGGTCGTGCAGCAGGAGTTCCCGCCGCAGGTACTGGCCCGGGTGACGTCCTACGACTGGCTGCTGTCGCTCGCCGCCGCCCCGCTCGGGTACGCGCTCGCACCGCTGGCCGCGGACGCCTGGGGCAGCACCGGGCCGCTGCTGGTCACCGCCGTCCTGGTCGCGCTCGCCTGCGCCGGCACCGCGGCCGTCCCCGGCGTCCGCCGGGTCGGCCGGCCGGTGGAATCGGACCGGGACGGCGCGGGAAAGGCGGTCGAAACGGATACGACCGGTGGGTATCCCGCGGACCGGGAGGCCCGCGCCGGAGCCGTCCGGCCGGACCCTACGATACGGACATGATCGCCTATGCCCCAGCGGCCTTGTTCTTCCTCCTGTGTGGGATCGGAGTCCTTCGCGACCGCCGCCGGTTCAGCAACGCCGTCCTGCTCGGCATCGCGGTCTCGCTGCTCGCCCTCGCACTGATCGCCGAGCTCCGCCGGGCACCCAGCCTGGTCGCCGAGCTGGCGGTCGCCCTGATCGCGCTGCTCCCGACCGTCGGCACCATCGCCCTGGTCTGGTTCCTGCTCTCCAACGGGCTGACGATGATCCGCAAGGAGGGGCGGCGGCCGGCGAACCTGCTGTCCCTGCTCGCCGGACTCGGCATCCTGGGCCTGATCGGGCTGTTCATCGTGGCGCTGCTCACCAAGTCCCCGAGCATCGGCATCCTTGCCGCGACCGCGCTGCTGGTGGTCGGCTACGTCTCCTTCCTGTTCGTCTGCTTCGTCGGCTACGCCTTCCTCTACCAGCTCCACCGGCCGCGCGGCGACGTCGACTTCGTCGTGGTGCTGGGCTCCGGGCTGATCGGCGGCGAGCGGGTGCCGCCGCTGCTCGCCAGCCGGCTCGAACGCGGCCGCGACCTCTACGAGAAGCAGGCCGCGCGCGGCAATCCGCCGGTGCTGATCACCTCGGGCGGCCAGGGTCCGGACGAGAAGCTGCCGGAGTCCCACGCGATGGCGAACTACCTGACCGAGCGCGGCTTCCCGGCCGAGCGGCTGGAGCGCGAGGACCGCTCGCGCACCACCGAGGAGAACCTGCTGTTCAGCAAGGTGATCATGGAGCAGGCCAAGGCCGACTACCGCGCCGTCGTCGTCACCAACAACTTCCACGCCTTCCGTGCCGCCCTGACGGCCCGCAAGACCGGTGTCACCGGCCAGGTCTGCGGCTCGCCCACCGCCCGGTACTACTGGCCGAGCGCGACCATCCGCGAGTTCGCCGCCGTCTTCCTCTCCCACAAGGTGATCAACCTCGGGATCTGCGGCTTCGTCGCCGTCTGCGGGCTGGTCGCCGCGGCCCTCGGGGCGTAGTGGCGTCCGGGGCACGGTGACGGCGCCGCGCACCGGCCGCCGCCCACCGGCCACCACCCGTCGGCCGCCCCGTCACGGCCGACGGGCCCCGGCGGTCGGCAACCGCGCCGACGCGCGCGGGCGAACCGCCGGGGGCCCGGAGCCCTGGCCCGTTCGGGTGCGTCAGCCGGCCCGACGCGGGGCCAGGACGGCACAGGTGGTGGTCGCGTGCGCGAAGAGCCGGCCGTCCTCGCAACCGATGATCCGCGCCTCCGCGGTGGCGATCGTCCGGCCGACGTGCAGGGCGACCCCCTCGCAGCGCACCTGGCCCGAGTCCGCGAACAACGGCCGCACCATGTGCACGTTCAGCTGGGTGGTGGTGTAGCCGATGCCGGCCGGCAGCCGGCTCAGCACGGCGCAGCCGAGCGCCGAGTCCAGCAGGGTGGCCAGGTACCCGCCGTGGACGGTGTTCATCGGATTGAAGAGGTGGTCGCCGAGCTCGCCGTCGAAGACGGCCGTCCCGGGACCGGCCTCCACCAGCCGGAAGCCCATGGTGCTCCCGATCGGCGGCTGCGGGATCCGGCCGGCGATGATCTCCTGGAGGATCTCCTCGCCGGTGAGGTGCGGGAACGCGGAGATAGGCGGACCGGACTGCCAGTGATGGGTGCGGGTGCGCGGCGCCCCGGCGGCCGACGGGTCGGCCGGATCGATCTCGAAGGTGGTCATGGCACCACCCTTCCGGTCCCCCGCCGCGCGCTCAAGCGTGACCCCGCCCACACACAACCGGTCATGGTCATGGCGACCTTGACGAAAGGTTGACCTGCTCACGGCAGAACGTTGGGGGCGACAAATCCTATGGTCGGCCCATGCCTCCACTGCCCGCCGGACGGACGGCTCCCCTTCCCGTCCTGCCCTACCGCAAGCCCACTCCCGGCCGCGACTACTGGGTGTTCGACGACGTCCTGCCCGACCCGGACACCGTCCGGCGCCGTTGCCTGGAACGCAACGACTGGGCCGAGGGCTACCCCTACCGCCCGGAGACCTGGCCCGGCCTGCGGACCATGCCCGGCCTCGAACCGGACGAACTGGTCCGCGTCGAGGCACTGGTCCGCAAGGCCACCGGAGCACCGCGGCTCTGGGTACAGACCGCTCCCGGCGGCGGCACCCTGAACCACAACTGCGTCCAGCTCGTCGGCGCCGCCGAATCGGAGCCGCGCCCGCACACCGATTCCCGCGCCCTCTGCCGCTACGCGGCCGTCCTCTACCTGACCCCCGGCGCCCCCAAGGGCGCCGGCACCGGCTTCTACCGCCAGCAGTTCCCCGGCGGCCGGCTCGGCGGCAACCTGGTCACGGCACCGCACAACAACCTCGTCGAGGCCCTCGGCACCCGCCGGGTCCCCGCCGACGCCTTCACCGAGGACGTCCGTGTCCCCAACCGCTTCAACCGCCTGCTCGTCTACCACGCCAACCTCATCCACAGCGCCACCGCCTACCACGGCCTGTCCCTGGAGGACCGGCGGATGACGGCGGTCTTCTTCTGGATGGCCTGACCCAGCACAGGCGCACACGCGTGCCACTGTGGACCTGGCAGGATGCCGGCGTGATCCACGTCGTGCTCCACCCCGACCGCGTCCTGTGCGGCCTCGCCGCCAACCCCGCCCTGCCCGCCGACCTGGTCGACCGGCTGATCACCCTCGCCGCGACCACCCCCGACCGGACTCTCGCCGACGACCTCGCCGCCGAGCTCACCGACCGGGACGACCTCACCCCGTCCCAGGTGCGCGCGCTCTTCGCCGACGTCGACGACGCGAGCCGGCCCGAGTCCGCGCTCACCCTGCTGGAGCGCGGCGAGGGCCGGCCGGACCTGGCACGACGGCTCGCGGCCGACCCCGACCCCTGGCTGCGCGGCCGGCTCGCCGCCTGCCCCGACCTGCCGGACGACGTCGTACGACGCCTCGCCGAGGACCGGGATCCCGAGGTCGTCGCGGAACTCGCCCTCGCCGCACCACCCGATCTCGCGGCGGCCCTCGCCCACCACCCGCACACCACCGTCCGCCGCGCGGTGGCCGCCAACGACCGGACACCGCCGGACGTCCTGCTCGCCCTGCTCGCCGGCGACGCCCTGCCGACCGGCGACACGCTGCCACCGGCCGGTGCCTGCCCGGTCTGCGAGCGGCACACCATGCCCTACGAGCACGGCCAGGACTGCGAGTTCCCGGACTGCCCGGCGCTGCCCGGCACCGTCTGCTCCGGCGAGCACGAGACCGCCCGGCACCACATCACGGCCAACGCCCTCGCCCACCCCGCGACGCCCGCTGCCCTCGCCGCCCGGTTCGCCGACCACCCCGCGGTGCCGCCACGCGCCGAGCTGGCGGCCCGCACCGACCTGCCGCCGGAGGTCTACCGCCGGCTCGCCACCGACCCGGTGCGGTGGGTCCGCAGCACGCTCGCCGAGAACCCGGCGATCGACGAGGACGTGATCCGCATCCTGGCCGAGGACGAGAGCAGCGACGTCACCGGGCCCCTGACCGACCACCCACGGCTGCCGCTCGACGTGCTCACCCGACTGGCCGTCCGAGGCCGCAGCCACCCCGTCCTGGTACCCCGGATCGCGGCCGCCTCCCCCGCCGAGGTCGCACAGCTGGCCGCCTCCCCGATACCGGCCGTCCGGATGCTGGTCGCCGAGCGCCGCGACCTGCCGCCCGCCGTCCGCGATGCCCTCGCCGCCGACCCCGACGCCAAGGTCCTGAAGGCGATCGCCCCGCACCCCGGTCTGCCCGAGCCGCTGCTGCGCGCCATGCTCGCCCGGCACGGCGTCCGCGTCGCCGCCCGGATGGCCACCAACCCGGACGCCTCACCGGCCCTGCTCACCGACCTGGCCCACCACCGCCCGCCCGTCCGGACGGCCCTGCGCGCCATCGCCTCCCACCCCGCAGCACCGCTGCCCGCCCTGACCGCCTGCCTGGAGGACCGACAGGCCCGCCCGATCGCCGCCGCCCACCCCTCCCTCCCGCCCACCCTCCTCACCGAACTGATCGGCGACCCCGTCCCCCACGTCGCCGAAGTCGCCGCCGCCAACCCCGCCCTCCCGATCCCCCTCGCCCGCGCCCTCCTCACCCAGCTGACACCCCCCACCTGACCAGCCCGGTCATCGACCCGCCCGGTCGCTACTGCTGACGCGCCCAGGCGTGCCACGGCGGTCGAGGTCAAGCCCAGGCCTGCCGCGATCTCGGCGGCCTCACGCGCTCGGCGGCCGCGAGGAGCGGGTCACCGTGGGGGTGGCTCAGGCTGAGGCGGGTGAGGGCGGCGGCGAGGCGGGCGAGGTCGTGCGGTGGGGTCAGGGCGGCGAGGGCGGTGGGGGTGTGGGGCAGGCCGAGGTCGGCGGCGGCGCGCAGGGTGCGGGCGTCGAAGGAGGGACGCAGGGTGGGCCAGACGGCCTGGGCCTCGCGGCAGAAGATGCCCGCGCCGACCGGGCCGATCCGGGGGAACTCGCGGAGCAGTTCGGCGATGCGGTCCGGGTCGCCGCCGGCCTCGTCGCGCAGGCGGCGGAGGTCTCCGTGCCAGCGGCCGAGGAGCAGTTCGGCGCCGTGGCCGAGGGCGGTGGCAGTGCTCTCGTCGTAGCGGACGTAGTGGGCGCGGCCGAGGGCGTCGATCCGGTCCTGCCGGCGGGAGGCGGCCATCGCCTTCGGGGTTCGCAGGCCGGCCGCGGAGAGTTCCCGCGCAGCCGCGACCGCGAGGGCGGCGCCGATCCGCACCGAGCTGAGCGTGGTGAGGACCAGCAGCCGGTAGAGCGGCGACGGTGTGTCGCGGAGCCTGATGCCCGCCTCGTCGGCGTAGGTACGGCCGAAGCGTTTCAGCAGGGCGGCGACCGTCTCCTCGTGGCCCACGGCGGTCTCCTTTCCTCGCCCGTGCGGCGCCTGCCCCGGTTGCCGGCCGTCATGCGCGGGGAGGGAGGCGGTATGGACGACACCGACCGCCCGGCCACCGAGGTGGTGCGGCCGCAGTGGGCCGGCCTCGACCGGCTGGGGACGCTGGAGCTGCTGCGGCTGCTGAACGCCGAGGACCGTACGGTCGCCGGGGCGGTGGCCGGGCAGCTGCCGCGGATCGCCGTCGTGGTGGACGCGGTCGCGGAGCGGATGGCCCGGGGCGGGCGGCTGGTCTACGCGGGCGCCGGGACGGCGGGGCGGCTCGGGGTGCTGGACGCGAGCGAGTGCCCGCCGACCTTCAACACCGCCCCGGGTCAGGTGGTGGGCGTGATCGCAGGCGGCGCGCAGGCGCTGGTGCGCGCCGTGGAGGGCGCGGAGGACCGTCCGGAGCTGGCGACCGCCGACCTGGCGGCGCTGGCGCTGACCGCCGAGGACACCGTGGTGGGCGTCTCCGCCTCCGGTCGCACCCCGTACACGGTGGCGGCGGTGCGCAGCGCCCGCGCCGCCGGGGCGCTGGCCGTCGGACTGGCGGGGACCGCCGGGTCGCCGCTGGTCGCAGCCGCCGAGCTGGGCATCGAGGTGGTGACGGGGCCGGAGGTGGTGGCGGGTTCGACCCGGCTCAAGGCGGGCACGGCGCAGAAGCTGGTGCTGAACCTGCTCTCCACGGCGGTGATGGTCCGGCTCGGCAAGACGTACGGAAATCTGATGGTCGACGTCCGGGCGGGCAACGCCAAACTGCGCGACCGGGCGCGGCGGATCGTCACCGGGATCACCGGCGCGGACGAGGAGACGGCACGACGGGCGCTGGCAGCCACCGGCGGCGAGGTGAAGGACGCCGTGCTGGTCGTCCTCGCCGGGGTGGACGCCCCGGCCGCCGCCCGGCTGCTCGCCGCGGCGGACGGCCGGCTGCGCGAGGCGCTGGAGCTGGCGCGCGGCGGCGCCGACCGGGGCGGCGTCAGCCGAGGCTGAGACCGCTCCGGTCGACCACCTCGCCGAAACGGGGCAGCGAGAGGGCGACGGACGCCCGGTGCTCCTCCTCGGTCAGGGCCGTCATGGCCGGCTCGACGAACACCGCCGCGTAGCCGTGGTCGGCGGCCGACCGGGCGGTGGACTCGACGCCGAGGTTGGTGGCGATGCCGCCGAACACCAGGGTGTCGACGCCGCGCGCCTGGAGCAGCTCGTGCAGGCCGGTGCGGTGGAAACCGCCGATGGTGCGCTTGACGACGACCTCGTCGGCGAGGGCGGCGACCTCGGGCAGCAGGTCGCTCCCGGGCGGCTGCTCGGCGACGCCGGGGCGCTCGACGCGGATCGCGATCACCGGAGCGCCGGCGGCCCGGAAGGCCGTCGCGAGGTCGAGCGCCGTGGCGACCACCTCACTGCCGGGGCGAGGGGCGAGCGGCAGAGCGGCGATCCGCTCCATGAGGTCGACCAGGACGAGGGCGGTGCGGGCGGGGTCGAGAGTTCTCATGGACGGTCAACTTAGCGAATCGGTCCGGGACCCGGCCTCCCCGGCACCCGCGGTCTCGCGGGCGATCTCGGCCCGGAAGCCCTCGATCAGCACCCGCAGCCCGTACTCGAAGTCCGCGTCGTGGTCCGTCATGCGCAGGACGTCGGCGGCCTCGCGCAGCAGCGGAAGCCCGCGCAGCACCTCGTCCGGGAAGGGCGCGCCGTCCCGCTGTTCGGCGTCCTGCCGCCACGCCTGCTCCTCGGTGACCCAGCCCATGATGTAGCGGTCGATGGTCAGCAGCAGCCGCAGCGCGGTGCGCGGACGCAGACCGGCCGCGCAGAGCGCGCTCAACTGCGCTTCGACGGCGGGCAGTTCGTCGGCCGTGGGCAGGGTGCCGGCGTGCACCCGGGCGCCGTCGCGGTGGGCGAGCAGGGCGGCGCGCTTGGCCCGGGCGTCGGCGGCGAGCCAGTCCGGCCAGTGCGCGGGGTCGGGTTCGCGGTCCGGCGGCAGGGCCTCGGCCAGCATGGCCTCCGCCATCAGGTCGAGCAGTTCCCGCTTGTTCTTGACGTGCCAGTACAGGGCCGGGGACTGCACGCCGAGCTCGCGGGCCAGGCGGCGGGTGGTGAGTCCGTCGATGCCGACCTCGTCGAGCAGCCGCAGGGCGGTGCGCACCACCGTGTCCCGTGTCAGCGCCATCGTGCACCGCCCTTCCGCCGCCGGGGGCCGGCCCCCGGTTATTGCCTTGGCACCTCACTTTATCGCTGCTAAGTTCCGGCTCGGACTTTATCAGCGATAAGGAACCGTCACCGCGTCTCCGCGCCTCCCCGGAAGGGACCCACACACTCATGACGACCACCGGTACGGGCCCGGGCCGCCCGTGGTCCCGGCTGCTGCCGAACACCGCGCCCTGGCGGTCCTCCCCGGACTTCCGCCTGGTCTGGACGTCCGGCGCCGTCACCATGCTGGGCTCGGTGTTCACCCTCACCGCGATCCCGCTGCAGATCGCCGACGCCACCGGCTCGCCACTCGCGGTGGGCGCCGTCGGCGCGGTGGAACTGGTGCCGACGGTCCTGCTCGGCCTGTACGGCGGGGTGCTCGCCGACCGGCTCGACCGCCGGACGGTGGCCCTGGCCACGGAGATCGCGCTCGCCGTGCTCTGCGCGCTGCTGCTGCTCAACGCGCTGACCGGCGAGCCGATGACCTGGCCGCTCTATGCGGCGGCGGGCTGCGCCGCCGCGCTCCAGGGGATCCAGCAGCCCTCGCTGGAGGCGATGGTCCCCCGGCTGGTGCCGCACGACCAGCTGCTCGCGGCCGGAGCGCTGCTCTCACTGCGCTGGACCGTGGTCGGGCTGGCCGCGCCCGCCGCCGCGGGGGTGGTGATCGCGACCGCCGGGGTGCGCACCGCCTACCTCGTCGACCTGGCCACCTTCCTCCTTTCGATCGCGCTGCTCGCCCGGCTCCGCCCGCTGCGCCCGGCCCGGGAGGAGCAGGCCCCGGCGCTGCGCGAGCTCACCGAGGGCGCCCGCTACGTGGCCCGGCGGCCGGACCTGGTCGGCACCTGCCTGGCCGACCTCGCGGCCACCGCCTTCGCCCTGCCGACCGCGCTCTTCCCCTTCCTCGCCGACGAGCTGGACGCGCGCTGGGCGCTCGGCCTGCTCTACTCGGCCTCGGCGGCGGGCGGGCTGCTGGCCGCCGCGACCAGCGGCTGGACCGGGCGGGTGCACCGGCACGGGCGGTTCGTCCTGCTGTCCTGCGCGGCGGTCGGCGCGGCGACGGCGACGGCCGCGCTCGGCTCCGGCGTGTGGGCGGTGCTGCTCTGCCTGGCCGTCGCGGGAGCCGCGCACTGGGTGGGCGACACCTTCCGCGGCGCGATCTGGAACCGGTCCGTCCCGGACGGGCTGCGCGGGCGCGCGGCCGGGCTGGAGCTGCTGGTCGGCGCCGCCGGACCGGCTCTCGGCGACCTCCGGGCGGGCGGCCTGGCCGCCCGCTACGGCATCCGGGCCGCGCTGCGCACCGGCGGCCTGGCCTGCCTGGTGAGCGGCGGGGTGCTGGCCGCCGCGCTGCCGGCGCTGTGGCGGTACGACGACCGCACCGACCCGCACGTCGCCGAGGTGCGCGCGGAACGGGCAACGGCACCGGATCCGACCTGATCCCCCGACGCCGTTCGCGGCGCCGGGGGAGGCGCCGAAGGCGGCGGTCAGACCTCCTGGGTCTCCAGCCAGTGCAGCAGCACGGTGCGCTCGGTCTCGGTGCCGGCCCGGCTGGCCGGGTCGAGCGCCCAGGCGCGGATCCGGCGCAGGGTCTCCAGGTCGAGGTCCAGGTAGAGCCGCCAGTGCGCGTGGTGGCACTCGACGTCGCGGGGCTCGCCGCACTCCCGGCAGTGGGTGAAGAAGGCATCGACCAGACGGTGCACGATCGTCTCGACGGGCATGGGCGGCGTGGGTCCTCACTCGTTCGGCTACCGGGTCTGCTGGTGGGCCCGCCGGTCTTCGTGAACCGGCGGACCCGCATTCCAGGGTGCGGAACCCAACGGGGCGGGCGGCAGGGACCAACGTCACCTCCCCGGAGACCCCAGGTCCGCCCGACCTGCCGGGGCGGCACCCCCGCGGCACCCCGGCAGGTCGGAAGCGGGCCCGCGGCCCGGCCCCGGGACACGCCCGCCGTGACCGCCTCCTTCCCCCACCCGACGGCGGTGGCCACCCGTCGGGGACCTGAGCCGGGACGGGACGGCGAGCGCGGCCGACCGGGACGTGCCCGGGACACCCGGGACCCGACCGCCTCCCGGCCCGGGCGGAAACCCGGACCGGAAGGCGGCCGTCGCCCCAGGCGGACGGGACATCGGGCGGCCGACCTTGGGAGTCACGCCCGGTCGGCGCACCGGGCGGCCGTACCGGCCCCCGACCTCAGGGAACCCCCTCATGACCGCAGAGTCCGTCCCGTCCGCCGTCCTCCTCGACGCCGTCCGCCGCTCCCTCTGCCTGCCCGACCTGCTCCGCGCCCAGGCCGCCACCCGGCCCGACGCCACCGCCGTGACCGGCGAGGCCGGCCGGCTCACCTTCGGCGAACTGCGCACGGCCGCCGACGCCCTCGCCGCCCGGCTGCACCGGCTGGGGGTGGCCGCCGACGACTGCGTCGGCCTGTACACCGAACCGTCCCTGGAGCTGATGACCGGGGCCTGGGGCATCCTGCACGCGGGTGCCGCGTATCTGCCGCTCTCGCCCGAGTACCCGCAGGAGCGGGTGCGCCGGATGATCGAGTCCAGCGGGACCAAGGTGATCGTCGCCCAGGAGCACCTGCGGGTCCGGCTGGCCGAACTGGTCCCGCCGGGCACCCGGATCGTCACCCCGGCCGACGCCGCCGAGGACGCGGAGCACCCCGGTGCGCCCCCGATCCCGCACCAGAGCCAGGGTCCCGCCGCACCGGAGCCGGAGTCCCTCGCCTACGTCATCTACACCTCCGGCAGCACCGGCCGCCCCAAGGGCGTGATGATCGAGCATCGCAGCATCGTGTCGCAGCTGCGCTGGCTGGCCGACGCCGGGCACCTCGGCCCGGACGCCACCGTGCTGCAGAAGACACCGATGAGCTTCGACGCGGCGCAGTGGGAGATCCTGGCGCCCGCCGCCGGGGCGCACGTGGTGATGGGCGCGCCGGGCGTCTACCGGGATCCGGAGGCGCTGATCGACACCGTCCTCGCGCACGGGGTGACCACCCTCCAGTGCGTGCCCACCCTGCTGCAGGCGCTGCTGGACACCGAGCGGCTGGCGGACTGCACCGGTCTGCGCGGGCTGTACTCGGGCGGCGAGCCGCTGTCGGTGCGCCTGGCGCGGGCGCTGACGGCCGCGCTGCCGGGTGCGGCGCTGGTCAACCTCTACGGCCCGACCGAGTGCACCATCAACGCGACCGCCCACCGGGTCGACCCCGAAGCGCCGGGCGACCCGGGCGGCTCGGTGCCGATCGGCGTGCCGGTCGACCGCACCCGCTGCTTCGTACTGGACGGGGAGCTGGCGCCGGTGGAGGCCGGGGCCACCGGCGAGCTGTACATCGGCGGCGTCCAGCTGGCCCGGGGCTACCTCAACCGGCCGGATCTGACGGCCGAGCGGTTCGTCGCCTCGCCCCACCTGCCGGGCGAGCGGCTGTACCGCACCGGCGACCTGGCCCAGTGGAACACGGACGGCACGCTGCGGTGCGCCGGCCGGGTGGACAACCAGGTCAAGCTGCGCGGCTACCGGGTGGAGCTGGACGAGATCGCGCTCGCGATCGAGGAGCACACCTGGGTGCGGCGGGCGGCGGCCGTGGTCACGGACGACGCGCGGACCGGGCACCGGAACCTGGTGGCCTGCGTGGAGCTGAATCCCAAGGAGGCCGCCCTGATGGACCAGGGCAACCACGGCGGCCACCACCAGTCCAAGGCGAGCCGGCTCCAGGTGCGGGCGCAGCTGTCCAATCCGGGCGTGCGCACCCCGGCCGAGCTGGCCGGGCGGCCGGTGGTGGAGCTGCCGGGGCGCCGGGAGACCGGGCGGCAGCGGCGGGAGACCTTCGCCCGCAAGACCTACCGCTTCTTCGAGGGCGGCCCGGTGACGGCGGACGACCTGCTGGCGCTGCTGGCCGCCCCGCACCCGGCCCCGCCCGCAGTGCCCGCCGCACCCCGGGAGGCTCCCGTCACGCTCGCCGAACTCGGCCCGGTGCTGCGGTGGTTCGGGCAGTTCCACAGCGAGGAGCGACTGCTGCCGAAGTACGCCTACGCCTCCCCCGGCGCGCTGTACGCCACCCAGCTGTACCTGGAGACGGACGGCTCGCACGGCGCGCCGGCGGGCGTGTACTACCACCACCCGGTGGAGCACACCCTGGTCCGGGTCGGCGAGGCCGACCCCGCGGGGCCGCCGCTGGCGGTGCACTTCCTGGGCCGGCGTGGCGCGATCGAGCCGGTGTACCGCAACAACATCCGGGAGGTGCTGGAGTTCGAGACCGGCCACATGCTGGGCGTGCTGGAGGAGGTGCTGCCGGAGTACGGGCTGGCGGTGCGTCCGCTGGGCCACGAGCCGGCCGTCCGGCGACGGCTGGACGTCGCCGAGGAGGACTTCTACCTGGGCAGCTTCACCGTCGCCACGGACGACGGGCGACCGCGCCGGGACGACACCGAGCTGTTCGTCCAGACCCATCCGGGCGGGGTCGAGGGCCTGCCGGCGGGCCTGTACCGGTACGAGGGCGGCGAGCTGGTCCGGGTCTCGGACGAGATCGTGGAGTCCCGGCACGTCATCGCGATCAACCAGCAGGTGTACCGGCGGGCGGGTTTCGGCATCACCGCAGTGAGCCGGGCCGCCGAGCCGTGGCTGGAGTACATCGGCCTCGGCGCCCGGCTGCACCACCTGCAGCGCAACGGTCTCGGCTTCGGCTTCATGTCCTCGGGCTACAGCTCGCGCAGCGGCCACCCGCTGCCGTCCGCCCGGCGGATCGAGACGGTCCTGACCGGCTGCGGGATCCCGGCCGGGCCGTCGTACTTCTTCCTCGGCGGCCGGGTGAGCGAGGAGCAGATCCGCAGCGAGGGCATGCGCGAGGACGCCGTGCACATGAAGGGCCCGGCGGAGCTGATCAGGGACGAGCTGGCGGCGGTGCTGCCGGACTACATGATCCCCAACCGGGTGCTGGTGCTGGACCGGCTGCCGCTGACCGCCAACGGCAAGGTGGACGCCAAGGCGCTGGCCGCCGCCGAGCAGGTCCGCGACGCCGGCACGGGCGCGCCGTTCACGGCGCCGTCGACGCCGACGGAGCGCCGGCTGGCCGGGGTGTGGGCGGCCGCGCTGAAGTACGAGGCCGTCTCGACGGCGGACGAGTTCTTCGCGGCGGGCGGCAACTCACTGATCGCGGTGGCGCTGGTCAACCGGGTGAACCGGGAGTTCGGCACCCGGCTGCCGCTGCAGGTGCTGTTCGAGTGCCCGAAGCTGGCGGACCTGGCGGCGCGGATCGACGCGGCCCGGGCCGCCGGCGGGGCGGGCGGCGGCGGGCCGGTGTCCCGGCTGGTGCCGCTGGCCCGCGACGGCGCCGGGGAACCGGTGTTCTGCTGGCCGGGGCTGGGCGGCTACCCGATGAACCTTCGCCCGCTCGCCGGACGCTCGGGCCGGCCGTTCTTCGGGGTGCAGTCGTACGGGATCAACCCCGGAGAGACGCCGTACCCGACGATCCGGGAGACGGCCGCCGCCGACCTGGCGGAGATCCGGCGGATCCGGCCGCACGGCCCGTACACCCTGTGGGGGTACTCGTTCGGCGCCCGGGTGGCCTTCGAGACGGCCTGGCAGCTGGAGCGGGCCGGGGAGCGGGTGGCCGACGTCATGCTGATCTGCCCGGGCAACCCGGAGCTGCGGCGGGCCGACGGGGAGCGGTACGGGCGCGAGTCCTCCTACCGCAACCCGGCGTACCTGACGATCCTGTACTCGGTGTTCGCGGGGTCGATCGGCGGGCCGGAGCTGGCGCGGTGCCTGGCCGAGGTGCGCGACGAGGACGGCTTCGCCGGCTTCGTCCACGGGCTGCTGCCCGACCTCGACGGGGAGCTGATCCGCCGGATCGCCCGGATCGTCGGCGAGACGTACGAGTTCGAGTACAGCTTCCGGGAGCTGGCCGAGCGGCGGCTGTCGGCCCCGGTGACCGTCTTCAAGGCCACCGGTGACGACTACTCGTTCATCGAGGGCATCGAGGGCATCGAGGGCGCCGACGGCATCGGCGGCAACGGGGGCGGCGGCGAGGGCCGCGCCGGCCGACCGGTGGCCGCGCCGCGCACGCTGCGGCTGGCCGGCGACCACTACGGCGTGCTGCGGGAGCCCGGGGTGGCGGAGCTGGCCGCCGCGCTCGCCGCCGCGACGCACGGCTGAACCCGACCGGCCGTCACCACCCGCGCCGTCAACGCCTCCCGGGGCCCGGTCACCGGCTGTCGGTGTCCGGGCCCCGGGCCGGCCGCCGGTTCCAGTCGGCCGCGAGGCCGGCCAGCCAGCGCGCTGCGGAGTCCAGGGCGGCCGGGCGGACGGTGTAGCGCACCTCGCGCCCGGCCCGGTGCCCGGCGACCAGGCCGGCGGCGTCCAGCACCGCGAGGTGCTTGACCACGGCCTGCCGGGAGACCGGCAGCCGCCCGGCGAGGGTGGTCGCGGTGGCCTCGCCCTGGGCGGCGAGCAGATCGAGCAGCCGGCGGCGGGTCGGGTCGGCGAGGGCGCCGAGCACGCCGTCGACCGCCGCGTCGCCGTGGCCGCGGTCCACCGTCGCGGTGTCGTTCATGGGGCTGCTCCTCGGCCGTCGCCAGCGATTGCAACCTCATGGTTGCACGTGGCCGGGAGCAGCGGCAATCCGACGGCCGGCCGCCCCGGGGTCAGCCCCACCACTGCTCGGGGACGGCGGCCGGCTCGCGCTCGGCCCCCTCCGCCGCGACCACGGCCCGGGCGGGGCCGCCGGTGACGACCAGTCCGTCGGGGCCCGCCTCCGCCACCCGGTAGCCGGACTCGCGCAGCACCGCGGCGACGGCACCGGTGACCGCCGCCCGGATGCCCCGGGCGGGCGGCGGGTCGCCGGCCGCGCCGTCCACGGACGGCCAGCCGATCACCACCCCCTGCGACTCCCGGTCGATCCGCAGGCCCGAGGGCCCGCTCCCGGTGTCGAAGCCGGCCCTGGCCAGGTCGGCCGTCACGTCCTCGAAGAGTTCCGCGTGTTCCACCATTGGCGCAGCGTAGGCCCGGCCCCGCACCCTCCCCGGGTGCGGCGCGCGCCGAAACGCTTCACCGTGCCGCCAACAGCACCCGAGCGCAGCATCGGGGCCGCGGCGGGGGCCGGAACGGTGTGCCGCACCCCCCGGACGGGCCGACACGAGCGGCCGGACGGGCCGATGGACGTGCACAGTCGGCGTGCTCCCGACAGCATGACAGAGTAAGCGCTCCATCACTTTGAGCAACGGGGCGGCGGGTCGCCGGATCCGCGCGCCGGCCTGCCCGGCACCCCCGTATCGAGAGGTCCGATGATCACATCACTCCATCGGCCGGCCGTTTCGCGGCCGGGCGTCCAGGACGTGCCGCGGCGGACGCCGGGGAGCCCGTCGTGAGAGCCGACCGCAAGCCGGGCCCGGAGCCGGCCACCAGCACCCGCGCGGAGCCCGCCAACAAGGTCGAGGCCCTCGCCGACTGGACCGACGGACGGCTCGGCATCTACGCCCTGTCCAAGTCCAACCTGCGCAAGATCTTCCCGGACCACTGGTCCTTCATGCTGGGCGAGATCTGCCTCTACACCTTCATCATCATCATCCTGACCGGCGTCTGGCTGACCCTCTTCTTCGTCCCGTCCATGGGCGAGGTCGTCTACGACGGCAGCTACGTGCCGCTCAAGGGCATCCGGATGTCGGAGGCCTACGCCTCGACGCTGGGCATCAGCTTCGAGATCCGCGGCGGCCTGCTGATCCGCCAGATCCACCACTGGTCCGCGATCGTCTTCGTGGCCGCCATGTTCACGCACATGTTCCGGGTCTTCTTCACCGGCGCGTTCCGCAAGCCCCGCGAGATCAACTGGCTGTTCGGCGCGGGCCTGCTGATCCTCGGCATGTTCGACGGCTTCATGGGCTACTCGCTGCCCGACGACCTGCTCTCCGGCACCGGCATCCGGTTCATGGAGGGCGCGGTCCTCGCCGTGCCGATCGTCGGAAGCTACATCGAGATGTTCATGTTCGGAGGCCAGTTCCCGGGCTCCATCATCATTCCGCGGCTCTTCACCGTGCACGTCCTGCTGATCCCGGGCATCATGCTGGGCCTGCTGGTGGCCCACCTGATCCTGGTCTTCTACCACAAGCACACCCAGTTCGCCGGGCCCGGCCGGACCAACGAGAACGTGGTCGGCATGCCGCTGATGCCGGTCTACATGGCCAAGGCGGGCGGCTTCTTCTTCCTGGTGTTCGGCGTGGTCGCGGCGATGGCCGCGATCGCCACCGTCAACCCGATCTGGCTGTACGGCCCCTACCGGCCCGACCAGGTGTCCACCGACGCCCAGCCCGACTGGTACATGGGCTTCTCCGAGGGCCTGATCCGCATCATGCCGGGCTGGGAGATCGGCCTCTGGGGCCACACGCTCGTGATGGGCGTGTTCGTCCCGCTGATGATCTTCCCGCTGATCCTGGTGGCGATCTGGGCCTACCCGTTCCTGGAGGGCTGGATCACCGGGGACAGGCGCGAGCACCACATCGCCGACCGGCCGCGCAACGCGCCGGTGCGCACCGCCTTCGGTGCCGCCTGGATCGCCCTCTACCTGATCCTGCTCGCCGCCGGCGGCAACGACCTGCTCGCCACCCACTTCCACCTGTCCATCAACGCCATCACCAACGCGGCCCGGATCGGCTTCTTCGTCGGGCCGGTGATCGTCTTCGTGATCACCAAGCGCTGGTGCCTGGGCCTGCAGCGGCGGGACCGGGAGAAGGTGCTGCACGGGCGCGAGACCGGCGTCATCCAGCGGCTGCAGCACGGCGAGTTCGTCGAGATCCACGCGCCGCTGCCGCAGGACCGGCTCTACACGCTCACCTCGCACGACCAGCCGCAGCCGGTCGTCCTGCCGCCCGCGGTGGACGAGAACGGGGTACCCCGGAAGCTGTCCGTCTGGAAGCGCGCCCGGGCCAAGCTCTCCCGCGGCTTCTACGGCGAGGGCGCCCAGATCGCCAAGCCGACCGCCGAGGAGCACGAGAAGATCAGCAGCGGCCACGGCCACCACTGAGACCCGCGCACCGCGCGTACGGGCCCGCCGCGCACCCGAGGGGTGTGCGGCGGGCCCGTACGCGGCCGGTGGCGGGCCGTCAGGCGCGCAGCGCGGCCGGGAGGACGGCGAGCAGCGCCGCGGCGAACGCCACCGCCAGGCAGACCGCCGCCCAGCGGGCGCAGACCCGGCGGCACTCGGCGCGGTAGCGGGCGGCCAGCTCGCGGCAACGGCCGACGGCCCGGTCGACGACCTCCTCGGCGTACCGCAGCCGGTCGTCGGCGTAGGCGCGCTCCACCGCCTCGCGGTCGTCCTCGGGGAGCCACGAGAAGCGGTCGGCGAAGGCCCGGGCGTCCCGCTCGGCCGCCGCGACCTCCGCCTCCCAGGCGAGGTAGCCCTCCAACCTCGCGATCTCCGCCCCGGTGTCCGCCACCGAGCGGACGTTCCGCGCCTTCGGCGGACGCTGCCTGCCACCCATGACCGCTCCCTCTGCCGTGCCGTCCCCGGCTGTCCCGACCTCCACCCCCGGCGGATCGCTCCGCAAGCACGCCATCACTACCAGTGACCGTCCGCGATCCGGCCGCCGACTCGCCGGACCGCCGCGCACCGCCCCCGGGAGCCGCCCGGCCGGCAGGCGGCGCGCACCCGACCGCGCGCGCCGGGGCCGCTCCGGCGCACCGCGGCAGGCACACCCGGCCGACGGCTCCCCCGCGCCACCGTGGACACGCTCCGCACACGCCCGTGTACCATCGGCGATCGAGGCGGCGCCCCTGCCCGGCGCCGGAGCGGCCCGCCGTCCCCGGCCCCGTCCGGGACGCGAACCAGGAGGTCAGCCATGCCCGACGCCGGTCGGTTCAGCGAGTTGGGCGAGCAGGGCTCGCGCGCGGTGATGGAGGCGGCGGCCGTCCTGGAGCGCGAGCTGGCCGCTGGACTCGCCGACGCCAGGGCGGCGACGGAGCGGCTGACCGGCGAGCACCGCGTCGACCAGGAGGAGTTCGACCGGTTGGTGCGCCGGGTCTCGGAGAACACCCACCAGCTCATCGACGCGGTCAGCGAGCGGGTGCTCGCCAACACCACCGGTGAGGTCTCCGAGCACACCCAGCGGCTCACGGCCAACGCCCATGACGTCCTCGACCTGCTGCTCGGCCTCGGCTCGCTCGTCCCCGGCCTCGCCAACCGCGGGCTGCAGGACGCCTTCGGACCGCAGCGCACCGCACGGCCGGGCGACGGCGCCGGCCCGGCACCCGGCGCGGCGCCCGGCGAGCGGCCGGACGAGCGGCCGCGGGGGTGAGCGCCCCGGCCGCGTCCCCCGCCCTCGGCGCGCCGCTGGTCGAACACGTCCTGGCCCGCTACCGCGAGCGGACCGTCGCCGAACTCCTGCGCCACATCCCCGAGCAGAGCCCGCCGTACCTCTACGACCTGGCCGCCGACTACCCGACCCGCCCCTGCAAGGGCCTGCGCGGGGCACTCTGCCTGGCCACCTGCGCGGCCTTCGGCGGGCGCTCCGAACGGGCCCTCAACCCGGCCGTCACCGTGGAGCTGTTCCACAACGCCTTCCTCGTCCACGACGACATCCAGGACGGCAGCGAGCTGCGCCGGGGCGCACCCACCCTGCCCGCCCGGTACGGGGTCGAGGTCGCGCTGAACGTCGGCAACGCGATCAACCTGCTCGGGCTGCGCCGGGTGATGGCCAACCGGCGGGGGCTCGGCGGGGAGCTGGCCTGGCGGCTGTTCGAGGAGACCGAGCTGATGTGCCGCCAGTCGCTCGAGGGCCAGGCGCTGGAGATCGGCTGGATCCGGGACAACGCCTGCGAGTTGACCGCCACCGACTACTACCGGATGTGCCTGAAGAAGACCTCCTGGTACACCTTCCTCTACCCGTGCCGCTCCGGCCTGCTGGTCGCCGAGGGCGCGGGCGCCGACGCGACCCGGCTGGACCGGTTCGGCTGGTACCTGGGCGCCGCCTTCCAGATCCAGGACGACGTGCTCAACCTGACCGGGGCGGCCGAGGAGTACGGCAAGGAGATCGCCGGGGACCTGTGGGAGGGCAAGCGCACCCTGATGCTGATCCACCTCCTGGAGCGCGCCACCCCCGCCGAACGGGCCCGGGTGGTGCGCCATCTGAGCCTCACCCGGGCGCAGCGCGGCCCCGGGGCGGCGGCGGAGGTGGCCTGGCTGCTCGACCGGATGGCGGCGTACGACTGCGTGGCGAGCGCCCGGGAGGCGGCGGCCGGGCTGGTGGCGGCCGCCGGACGGGAGGTCGGTGCGGTACTGGCGGGGGCGCCCGAGCCGCCCGACGAGGAGGCGGCGCAGGCCCTGGCGTTCCTCGCCGCGCTGCCGGACTTCGTGGTGGCCCGCGGCCGTTGACCCTCCGTCCACTCCCCGCCCCGGACGATGTCACCCCCGTTGCGTAGGATCCGCGACACCGGTCCCGGAGGCAGGGAACCGGCCGCGCGGCGCTCCGCGTCACCGGGGGTGACGTCGCACAGGTCGAGCTGGGGGTGGGGTGGCCGATGTCCTTACGGTCAGGTCTGCGGGAACTCGAACGGCTCGCCGGGCGGTTGCCGGCCGGCGCCGAGCTGTACCGGCTGCGCCCCGACGGCCGCGTGCTGCTCGCGGACCGGGACGGCGCCCGGGAGTTGGGACCGCGGTCGGCGCACGGTCCGGCCGGGGAAGAACTGCTCCGGTTCATCGACGAGGGCCAGTTCGCCCACTACCTGGTCGGCGACGCCAAGACCTCGCCGGAGCGGCCGTCGAACGCCACCTACAAGCTCGGCATCGTCGCGCCGCGCAGCGCCTTCACCCCCCACGCGCACGGCGGCGAGCACCTGGTGCTCAGCCTCGGCCACGCCGCCTGCGGCCTCTACGACGCCGAGCGGCGCCGGGTGGTGGACGTCCCGCTGACGCCGGGGCTGCTGATCCGGATACCCGAGCTGATGCCGCACTCCTTCGCCAACCGGGGCCGCGAACCGCTCAACATCCTGGCCGCCAACACCGGGTACGGCATCGACCACGAGGACTACGCGATCACCGCGGCCGAGGCCGAGCGCCGCGCGGAGGCCGAACTCGCCGAGGCGCTGCGGGCGGTGAAGCGCGGTCAGCGGATCGGGCCGGTCGGCCGGCGGGAGCGGATGGCCGCGGGGCTGCGCAGGCTGGCGGCGGCGCTGGAGGAATCGGGCCGATGATCTGTCCGCACTGCGAGGCCCGGTTACGCGGCCGTGAACGCACCGGGCGGGTCTGCGGACGCTGCCGGAAGCCGTTCGCGCTGGAGCCGAAATCCACCCGGGGCCTGCACGACCTGCGGCTGCGGCGCACGGTGGAGCGGCTGGGCGACGGCGGCCGGGTCGTCCTGACGGTGGAGCAGCTGCGCTGGGCCTTCCACGAGCGGCGGCCGCCCGGGCCGGTGCCCCGCGAGAACCCGCCCGCGCGACCGAATCCGCCGAGGTTCGACCATCCGGTCGTCATCGCCGTCAACTTCGTCGTGGCTGCGGCGGCGATGACCGGTGTCTGCTACCTGCTCACCCTGTCGATCGGCCTGATCGTCTTCACGCTCCCCCTCGCCGCCATCGGCCTCATGGTGCTCCACGGGGCGGTGACCGAGCTGGTCCGGTGGTCCCGGCGGCACGGGCTGAGATCCGCCCACGAGCAGGCCGAACGGGCCTGGCAGGAACGGCGCAAACGCCTCAAGCAGGAGCAGGCCCAGTGGACCTCACCGCTCGGCAACGACTCCGCCTGGAACGCGGACATGTTCCGCAGCTCGGTCGTCGAGCGCTGGATCGCGGTCCACGGCGCGCTCCCGGAGGGCGTGGTCGAGGAGTCCGCCGTGCGGCCGGCCGAGCTGGACGGCCCGGCGGCGCTCGGCGTGCTCTGCCCGGATCGGACGGTCACCGCGTTCCTGCACGCCAACGGATTCCCCGCGCGGTACCGGGCGGTGCTTGTCGCCACGCCGGCCGAACTGCCGAAGGGCCTGCCGGTGATCGTCCTGCACGACGCCTCGCCGGCGGGCTGCCTGCTGGCCGGTGAGGCCCGCGCCGCGCGGCCGGACAGCCCGGTGGTGGACGCCGGGCTGTCGGCACGCACCGTCCTCGCGGCGGGCGCGCGGGCCGTCCAGCTGTACGAGCATCAGCTGCGCGAGCCGCTGAGGCGGCAACTGCGGCGCCTTCCCGCACTCACCGGGGCGGAGCGCGCCTGGTTCGCCCGGGGCCTGTGGAGCCCGCTCGCCGCCCTACCGCCCAGGCGCGTCCTGGCGACGGCCGAGCGGGCCGCCGACCGGGCGCTGCGCCGCGATGTCGGATTCCTCAGCTGGCCGGTACCGGAGGTGCCGCAATGATCTGCCCGCACTGCTCGAAGGACCTGCTCCAGCGCCAGCGCCCCCGGCACCGCTGCTCGTACTGCCGCAAGGAGTTCGCGCTCGACCCGAAGAGCGACGGCGTCGGCCTGCACGACCTGCGGATCCGCAAGGTGATCGCGAAGCTCACGGACGAGGGCCGGCTGACCGTCACCAGTGGACAGCTCAACTACGCCCTGCAGCACCGCGGGCGGCCCCCGGTGAAGTTCCGCGGCAGCCGGAGCGACGCGGCTGCGCTGTTCACCTTCGCGGTGATCGGCCTGGTGGTGTCCCTCGTCCTGAGCGGGACCGGTTTCGGCCGGTGGATCCTGCTGGCCGCGCTCGTCATGATCGGCTTCGGCATCCGCACCTGGGTCCTGGCCGACTCCCCCGTGCCGGACACCTCGGTGCACTCGCGCTGGACCGAGGAGCAGTTCCGCCGCACCGTGCTGGACCGCTGGCGGGCCGTCTACGGCGCCCTGCCGGCCGGGCTGGTGGAGGACGGGCTGGTGCAGCCCGGACCGCTGCCCGCCGACCCAGCGTTCGTCGTGCTCTGCCCGGACCGGACGGTCGGCGCGTTCCTGCACGCCAACCGCTACCACGAGCGCCACCGCGCGCTGGTCGTCACCGATCCGCGCGCCGTCCCGGCGGGCCTGCCGCTGGTGGTCCTGCACGACGCCTCGCCCTACGGCCACCTGCGGGTCGCCGAGGCCCGGGCCGGACGGCCCGGACTGCGGGTGCTGGACGCCGGGCTCTCGGTGCGCACCGTGCTGACCGACGAGCACAGGTACACGCTGCTGCGCGACATCCACCGC
Source organism: Kitasatospora sp. NPDC004723 (assembly GCF_040609255.1). NCBI lineage: Bacteria > Bacillati > Actinomycetota > Actinomycetes > Kitasatosporales > Streptomycetaceae > Kitasatospora > Kitasatospora sp. NPDC004723. The sequence goes on from NZ_JBEXJT010000004.1 coordinate 303,908, forward strand.
TCGGCGGAGCTGCCGGCCCGGCTGGAACGGGAGCTGCCCGAGCTGACCGGCAGCCAGCGCGACTGGTTCGCGGAGGGCTGGTGGACCCCGTTGGCGTCGCTGCCGCCCAAGCGGCTGCTGGCGCTCGCCGAGCGGGCCGCCGAGCGGATCACCGCGCCCCCGGCGCCCCGGGACCCGGCCGTCCCCCGGAGCGGACCGCTGCGCTCCCCGGCGGCGGGGCGGCCGGAGACCCCGGTCGAGACCCGTCGGCGGGCGCTCGCCGTGGGCTTCATGACCTGGCCCGAGCCCGGGCCGGACGGCACGACCGAGGACGGCGGCCGCCCCGGCGGCACCGACCTCCGCAAGGGTCCCGCGTGACGGCGGGGACGACGAGAGGCAGGAACCCCATGACGCTGCGTCCGCTGCTGGACGGCGCGCTGACCGTCGCCGCCGCCCGGGCCGGGGCGCCCGGCGGGCTGCGGTACACCGAGCGCCAGCTCTACTACGAGCTGTGCCGGGTGCTCCAGCCGCTGCACGCCGGACCGCGCCGGATCCCGTACACGCTGGCGCCGCCCGTGCGGTACGCCCGGTTCGCCGCCGCGCTGGCCGCGCGCCGCGAGGAGCTGCCCGGCCTGCTGCCGGCGCCGCCCGCACCGCGTCCGGCCGGTCCGGGGGCGGCCCGTCCGGGGGCGGCCGACGCGGCGGAGCCCGACCTCTACGACTACGGGCTGCCCCGGCTGCTGGTCTGCCAGAGCCGGGAGATCACCGCGATGCTGCTCGCCAACGACCTGCACCTGGAGGCCGCCTGCCCGATCGTCGCGGCCGGTGACCTCCCGCTGGACGCACGGCTGGTGGCCGCGCTGGAGCGGGCCGGGGGCGCCGTCGTGCACGTGCTGCACGACGCCAGTCCGTCGGGGCTGGCCTGCTTCGAGGAGGTCCGGGCCGCGAACCGGGAGGGCGGGACGGCGGGCGCGCCGCAGGGCGTCCGGGTGCGCTCGATGGGCCTGGTGCCGCGGCACGCCGCCACCCTGCACCTCACCTCCGGACGCGGCCCGCACGGCTACCGGGGGCCGCTGCCTGCCGGGCTGCGCCCCGAGGAGCGGGCCTGGCTCGGCAGCGGGCGGACCATCGAACTGGCCGCCGTCGCCCCGGCCCGGCTGCTGCACACGGTGATCCGCCAGGTCCGCGGCGACGGCACGGCCGGACCGCGCCGCACCCCGCTGCGCCGGCGCGTGCGCACCGCGCGCGGCAGCGGCTTCCTCAGCTGGCCGACCGGCTGAACCCGCACCCCCTCCCCGTCCCGTCCCGATCCGTGAGGACCCCGCACCCATGAGCAACGCACGCCACCTCGGCTACCGCGACGAACTGCTGGCGGACGGCCAAGTGCACCGCCGGTACGAGGACGGCCGCAGCGAGTGGCGCCGGCGCGGCACCGACCGGCAGATCCACTGGCACGACAGCCTCGGCCGCTCCGGCACCGACGAACCCCTCGGCCGCGACCTGGTCAAGCGGCGGCACGCGGACGGCGCCACCGAGTACGGCCGTGACATCGGCTACGGGCGCACCGTGTGGGGCGGCGGGCTGGTCACCCTGAACCGCAGCTCCTTCGGCGGGCGGCTGGGCGTGGTGGTCGGCGCGCTCGGCGTGGCCGGGGTCGCCGCGATCACCGCCGCGCAGCTGCCGCCGGACGAGCTGTCGGAGGCGGAGGAGGAGGAACTGCGCGCCGAGGCCCGGCGGCAGGCCGCCGGCGGCGGGGGCGGTGACGGGGGCGGCGACGTCTCCACCGGCGACGACGGCGACGACGGCCACCACGTGGATCCGGCCGCCGACGACGGGGCCGCCGACGACTTCGGCGACTGGAACGACTCCGACGACGGCTGGGACGGCGACGACTTCGGCTGAGCCACCCCGCCGCCCCGCGCGGCCCCCTGCACCACCCCGGCCCCGCCCCGGCGGGCCGCCACTCGATCGAAAGGCACCGCACCACCATGCCCCGCTGCTGCGCCTGCGCCGGTCCGGACGCCGACCGGGCCCGCACCCACCTCGCCGCCCTCACCGGCTCCCCCGCCCCCGACGGCGCGCAGGCCGCCCTGCTGCACGCCGAACCCGGCTTCGCCACCGGCCCGTTCACCGTCGACGGCACCACCGCCGTCGGCGAGGTCACCCTGCACAACCGCCCCGAGCTGCTCGCCGCCCTCGCCGCGGCCGGCTCCCCCGCGCCCGCCGACTGCCCCGACGGCGAGCTGCTGCTGCGGCTGTGGCGGCGGCTCGGCGCGGACGGCCTGCGGCGGGCCGACGGCATGTTCGCACTCGCCGTCGTCGACGGCACCGACCTCGTCCTGATCCGCGACCACGCCGGCACCCGCACCCTGTTCTACGCCCGCGCCGACGACTGCTGGGCCGCCTCCACCTCGCTGCGCGCCCTGCGCCGCTGGCCCGCGCTCGGCACCGGCCTCAACCTGGCCGCCGTCCGCTCCTTCCTCACCTTCGCCTACCTGCCCGGCGAGGAGACCCTGCTGCGCGGCGTCCACGAGGCGCTGCCCGGCCGCGCGCTGCGTCTGGCCGCCGACGGTTCCGCCCGTCAGGAGCCGTTCTGGGAGCCCGCCGAGCGCCTGCCCGAGGGCGAGGCGCCGCCGGCCGAGGCGTACGCCCGGGAGCTGCGCGGGCTGCTCGAACAGGCCACCGCCCGGCGGCTGCCGGACGACGGGCCGGTCGGGGTGCTGCTGTCCGGCGGTGTCGACAGCTCGCTGGTCACCGCGCTCGCCGCCCGGCTGCACGACCACCCGGTGCACACCTACTCGATCAGCTTCGGCGACCGGCTGCCCAACGAGCTGGGGTACTCCGGACTGGTCGCCGACCACTGCGGCACCCGGCACCGGATCCTCACCGTCTCCGGCGAGGAGGTCGCCGCCCGGCTCGCCGACACCGTCGCCCTGCTCGACAGCCCGGTCGGCGACCCGCTGACCGTCCCCAACCTGATGCTCGCCGAGGCCGTCGCCGCCGACGGGATCACCGTCTCGCTCAACGGCGAGGGCGGCGACCCGGTGTACGGCGGGCCGAAGAACCTGCCGATGCTGGTCCACGAGATGCACCGGGACGACCCGTCCCCCGAGGCACGGGCCGAGGCCTACCTGCGGTCCTACCGCAAGTGCTACGAGGACCTGCCCCGGCTGCTCACCGCCGACGCCCTGCACGCCCTGGCCGGCGAACCGCGGCCGCACCGCTTCGTCGCCCCCTACCTGGCCCCCGGGCCGATGCGGGCGCTGCTCAACCAGCTGCTGCACTGCAACCTGCGCACCAAGGGCGCGCACCACATCCTCACCAAGGTCGAGCGGCTCACCGCCTCGCGCGGGGTGCAGGGCCGCTCACCGCTGTTCGACCGGCAGGTCGTCGACCACGCCTTCGCCACCCCGCCGACCCTCAAACTGCGCGGCACGGTGGAGAAGTGGGTGCTCAAGGAGGCCGTGCGGGACCTGCTGCCCGCGGCCGCCGTCGACCGGCCCAAGAGCGGCATGCGGGTCCCGGTCCAGCAGTGGCTGCACGGCCCGCTGCGCGAACTCTCCGGCGAGCTGCTGCTCGGACGCACCGCCCGCGAACGCGGGCTGGTCCGCCCGGACACCGTACGCACCTGGATGCGCCGCGAGGGCACCCTGCTGCCCCGTCAGGGCGGCAAGCTCTGGCTGGTACTCACCCTGGAACTCTGGCTGCGCTCCTACGATCTGTGACCCGCTCGCCCACGTCCCCTGCTGCCCCGGCCCGGGAGGCCCCGCCATGGCACCGTCCACCGCTTCCGCCACCGACCTCGCCACTGATTCCGCCACTGATTCCGCCACCGCCGACTCCGCCGCCGCACCCGAGCTCCACCTGACCGACCCGCGCACCGGCCACACCCGGGGCACGCTCGTCCCCGCGCGCGCCGGGCAGGTCGCCACGACCGTCACCCGCGCCCGGGCCGCTGCCGCGCGCTGGCGCGCGCTCACCCCGCGCGAGCGCGAGCGCCGCCTGGACGCGCTCGCCGACCTGATCGAGCGCCACCTCACCGAGTACACCGTGCTGGAGCAGGCCGGCACCGGGAAGCCCGAGGCGGAGGCCACCGCCGAGATACGCGAGGTCGCCGACCTGTTCCGGTTCTACGCGGGCGCCGCGCGCACCGGCACCGCGCCGGCCGCCGGCCGCTACCTGCCCGGCCACGAGAGCTGGGTGCGCTGGGAGCCGGTCGGCGTGGTCGCCGCCGTCGTGCCGTGGAACTACCCGCTGCTGATGGCCGCCTGGCGCGGCGCCCCGGCGCTCGCCGCCGGGAACGCCGTCGTGGTCAAGCCCGCCGAGACCACCCCCGACTCCGCGACGCTGCTCGCCGCCCACGCCGCCGAGGCGCTCGGCGAGGACGTGCTCACCGCCCTGCCCGGGGACCGCGACACCGGCCGGCTGCTGGTCGCGGCCGAGGTGGACCTGATCGCCTTCACCGGCAGTGCGACCGCGGGCGCCGACATCGCCGCCCGGGCCGGGCACCGCCGGGTCAGCCTGGAACTCGGCGGCAACGGCCCGGTGCTGGTGCTGCCGGACGCCCCCGCGCACACCTGGTCCGCGCTCGCGGCGGCGTGCACCTACAACGCCGGGCAGAGCTGCGCCGCGCCCGCCCGGGTGATCACCCTCACCTCGAACTACGAGCGGACCGTCGAGGCCCTCGCCGCCGCGCTCGGCGAGCACGAGGCCGGCCGGGACTTCGGCCCGCTCAACAACCCCGACCAGGCCGCCCGCCACGACCGGATCCTCGCCGCCTCGGGCGCCGGGCGCTCGCTGCCCGCGCCCGGCCGGAGCGACGGCCTCTGGCGCCCGGCCCGGCTGCTCGCCGACCTCCCGGACGACGACCCGGCGGTGGTCGAGGAGGTGTTCGGCCCGCTGCTCACCGTCCAGCACGCCCCCACCGTCGACGCCGCGCTCGCCCTCGCCAACGCCGTGCCGCAGGCGCTCGGCGCGAGCGTCTGGACCGCCGACCTGTCCGCCGCTCTGGACCTCACCGCCCGGCTGGACGCCGGCGAGACCTGGATCAACTGCCACCTCGTCCAGACCGCCGAACTCCCGCACGGCGGCCGCGGCGCCTCCGGCCAGGGCACCGACCTCTCGGTGCTGGCCCTGCACGAGTACCAGCGCCCCAAGACGGTGACCGCCCGGCTCTGAACGCCGGCGGTGGCGGGTGCGCACCCGCCACCGCCGGGCCCGTCCGGGCCTGGCGCCGGATCAGACGGTCACCCAGTCGCCCCACGGGCCGGGGATCGGGCGGGTCTTGTACCAGCGTCGGCCGTCCACGCCCATGACCGAGATGGTCACCGAGGTCGGCGAGGGCGAGATGGCGATGTACGGGGTGTCGAGCGCCCACTTGCCACCGAAGTTCTGCCAGCTGCTCAGCCCACCCCCCGGGTAGGTCCAGCGCGTCCAGACCGCCCCGTCCGTACCGATCACGAACAGCTGGCGGGTCCCGTCGGCCAGGTTCCACCAGGTCTCGCCGTGGTTGGGGTCGGCCTGGTCGCAGATGAAGGCGCCGCCGAAGATGCCATCGGTACAGACCGTGATCGGCGCGGCCTGCGCCGTCGGCGCCACACCCGCGATCGCGCCCGCGACCGCGGCCGCCACCAGCAGCCCCTTGAACCGGTTCTTCATGATGTTCCCTCCCCTTGGTCGTTCTACCGAGAAGACGCGGAAAGACACCGCCGGCCGCGGAGTCCGCTCCCCCGCCGGCGCGTCCGTCCATGGTCGCAGGGGTTGACATGTCGTGGACAGACCAGCTTTCTGGGGTGCCGGATCACCCCGAATGAGAGTCAGGACTCCGCTTTCCCGGACTCGAGGGCCGGGGCCGTCGGGCGGGAACGACGGCGCCCCCGCCCCCTCCGGAGAGGGGACGGGGGCGCGTGTGCGCGGTTGGTACTACCGGCCGGTGGAGGCGTGCACCCGGTCGGCGGGGTCGTCGTCCTCGACCGGCTCCGGCTTGCCGGACGGGTGCGGCACCCGGACGGAGCCCGGGACGCTCCGGCCCTTGCGGGCGGCCTCGGCGAGGGCGAGCTGCCGGTCGGCCTCGGCCTGGATGGCGTCCTTGTCACCGATCTCGGCGTCCGGCAGCGCGTCCGGCAGGATGTCCTCCAGCAGGCGCAGCGGCCGGTAGGCGAGGCCGAGCAGGCCCCAGACGAAGAGCACCAGGCCGACCACCACGAGCAGCAGTCCGGCGCCGCGGCCCGGCCCGGTGCCGAGCACCAGGCCGACCGAGTCGGCCAGCGCGCCGCCGGGGCGCATCATCGGCTCGAAGACGTGGTCGGAGAGCGGGCCCGCGGTGAGGAAGCCGAGCGGCATCATCGACATGGCGAGCATCTGGTTGGTCGCCAGGACGCGGCCCTGGAGCTCCATCCCGACCTTGGTCTGGATCAGCGCCATCCAGTGCGAGTTGAGGATCATCATGGCCGACCAGAGGACGAAGAGTCCGCAGGCGGTCAGCACGGTCTCGGGCCGGCTGCCGGCCAGCACGGCGGCGAGGCCGACCACCGAGGTGAAGCCGATCATGCCGATGGTGCGGCGGCGGGTACCGCCCCAGAGCCCCATGACCAGGGCGCCGACCATGGCCCCGAGGCCGCCGAGCGCGGTGATGACGCTGAGCTGCAGGGGCGTGCCGCTGGCCAGCACCATCGGGGTGATCAGCACGGTGGCGACGGCGAACAGGTAGTTGAACACCACGAAGAAGACCACCATCGCGACCAGGCTGTGCCGGCGCGCGATGTACCGCCAGCCGGTGACGACCTCGCGCCAGAGCGGCTCCTCCTGCTTGTCGAACATGGCGTCCGGGAAGCGGACCAGCAGCAGGCAGGTGACACCGGTGAGGAAGGTGACCATGTCGAACAGCACGACGCCGTGCAGGCCGATCAGCGTGACCAGCACGCCGCCCGCGAGGATGGCCATCATGTCGCCCGCGCCGGTGCCGAGCTGGGCGAGGCCGTTGGCCTGGCCCAGGTAGCGCTTGGGCACGAGCTGGGTGATCGAGGCGAGGTAGGCGGGCCGTTGGAAGGCTCCACAGGTGGAGCCGATGCAGGCCACCACGTAGATGTGCCAGATCTCGAGCAGGTCGGCCCAGAGCAGCAGACCGAGGCCGAGCATGCCGGCGGCGGCCACGGTGTCCGTGATGATCATGATCTTGCGCCGGTCGACCCGGTCGGCGAGCGCGCCGGCGACCGGTAGCAGCAGGACGGCCGGCAGCACCGCGATGAACGAGATCATCGCGAAGTCGAAGGCCGAGTTGGTCTGCTGGTAGACCCAGACGCCGAGCGCGAAGGTCGACAGACTGGTGCCGATCATCGAGACGAACTGGCCGATCGCCACCTTGGCGAAGATCCCCAGCTCGGCCCGGGCGGCCGGGCGCTTGACCGCGGCCGGGGTGGATATCTCCCCGGTGGCGGCGAACTCCGCCAGCACCCGGGCGAGTTCGTCGGCCTGGTGCTTGAGGAAGTAGTGCCCGGCGCGCGGCACGACGGCGAGCTCGACGGTGTCGCCGAAGTGCTCCCACTCGGCGTACCGCTCCTCGTAGAGCAGGGTGGCGCGGTCCTTCTCGCCGACCACGCACAGGATCGGGGCGTCGATCTTCTCCGGCCGCGCGTCCCCGTAGGCGCGGGTGTAGAAGTCCTCGGCCTGCCGCACGTCGTGGCGCAGCGCCCGGACCAGGAAGTCCTGCTCGGCCTGGTCGTAGACGTCGGTGAAGCCGCCCATGGCGCGCAGGTACTCCAGGTAGCCGCGGTTGGACAGCACCCGGTCGCCCGGCATCCGGCGGGCCATCCACTCGGCGAAGCGTCCGGGCAGCCGGGCGGCCGGGAAGGTGCCGCCGAGCGCGAGGCCGCGCAGGTCGACGCCGGCCGCCTCCAGCCGGGCGCCGAGGGCGGTGGCGAGCGCGCCGCCCAGGCAGTGGCCGTAGAGCAGGACCGGGCCGTCGACCTTCTCCAGCACCTGGGCGGTCAGCTCGTCGGCGAGCCCGTCCAGCTCGGCGAGCTCGTCGTCGGGGCGGCTCGGGTCGTGGCCGGGCAGTTCGACGGCGTACAGCCGGTGGCCGGCGGGCAGCGCGTCGGCGAGCGGCTGGAAGGTGATCGGGCTGCCGCCGCCGTAGGGGACGCAGACCACGTTGATCCCGGCCGGGGCGTTGCCGCGGGTGAGCTTGTGCAGCAGGCTGCGCGGGCCCTCGTCGGCGGTGCCGCCGGCCCGGGCGTCGATCAGCGCGGCCAGCTCGTGCACGGTGGGGTGCTGGAAGAGGTCGATGACCGACAGGCCGTCACCGATCAGGCGCACGGCCTTCACGGCGGAGAAGGAGTCGCCGCCGAGCGCGAAGAAGTCGTCGGCCGCGCCGATCTCCTCGGCCTCCAGCACCTTGCGGTAGACCTCGGCCACCGCGTGCTCGGTGTCGGTGGTCAGCTCGCCGCCGCCGGAGACCGGCTGGGCGGCGACCGGCTCGGGCAGCGCGGCCCGGTCGACCTTGCCGTTGGCGTTCAGCGGCAGGGCGTCCAGGACGACCAGGGCGGCCGGGACCATGTAGTCGGGCAGCCGGGTGCGCAGCGCGGCGCGCAGCTCGCCCGGGTCGGGCGCGGCGGCCGGGTCGGCGGGCACCAGGTAGCCGACCAGGGAGCGGGCGGCGCCCTCGCCGCGGGCGACCACGACGGCCTCGCGCACCTCGGGGCGGGCGGTCAGCTCGGCCTCGACCTCGCCGATCTCGACCCGGAAGCCGCGGATCTTGACCTGGTGGTCGATCCGGCCGAGGAACTCGATCGCGCCGTCGGGGCGGCGGCGGGCCAGGTCGCCGGTGCGGTAGGCGCGGTGGCCGTCCACCTCCAGGAAGCGCTCGGCGGTGAGGTCGTCGCGGCCGAGGTAGCCGCGGGCGACGCCGCCGCCGGAGACATACAGCTCGCCGGGGACGCCGAGCGGGACGGGGCGCCGGTGGGCGTCCAGCAGGTGGGCGCGGACGTTGCCGAACGGCCGGCCGAGCGGCGCGGTGGCCGCGTCGCCGAGGTCGGCGGGCACCGGCATGCCGAGCATCGAGACGGTGGTCTCGGTGGGCCCGTAGTGGTTGTGCAGCGGCAGGTCGGGCCGGGCGGCGCGGATCCGGGCCACCAGGTCGGGCCGCAGCGCCTCGCCGGCGCAGATCAGCAGCCGGGCGGGGAGGATCGCGCCGAGGCCGGTGCCGTGCGCGGCCAGGCCCTCCAGGTGGCTGGGGACCAGCTTCATGGCGTCGATCCGGTGCTCGGCCGCGTAGGCGGCGAAGGCGTCCGGGTCGGTGGCCTGGTCGCGGGTCAGCAGGTGCAGGCAGCCGCCGCCGGTGAGCGCGCCGAACACGTTGGTGGTGCCCAGGTCGGCGGCGAAGGTGGAGACCAGCGCCCAGTTCCAGCCCTGCTGGTCGCCGCCGATCCGCTCGCGCAGGCCGTGCAGGTAGTTGCGGTAGTTGCGGTGCTCGACGGCGACGCCCTTGGGCGCGCCGGTGGAGCCGGAGGTGAAGATGAGGTAGCAGAGGTGCTCGGGGCGGACGTCCGCCTCGGGCGCGTCGGCGCGCTCCTCGCCGTCCGCGACGACCACCGGCAGGTCGGCGGTGAGCCGCTCGCGCAGGTCGTCGGTGGTGACGACGGCGGCGGCCCCGGCGGCGTCGAGCAGCGCGTGGATGCGCCCGTCCGGGTAGACCGGGTCGAGCGGCAGGTAGGCGCCGCCGGCCTTGAGGATGCCGAGCATGCCGACCACCAGGGCGGCGGAGCGCTCGACCAGCAGGCCGACCGGGCGGTCCGGGCCGACGCCGTGCTCGCGCAGCCGGTGGGCCAGCGCGTTGGCGCGCCGGTCGAGTTCGGCGTAGCTGAGGACGCCGTCGGCGCCGCGCACGGCGGGCGCGTCGGGGGTGCGGCGGGCCTGCTCCTCGACCAGGCCGTGCAGGGTGCCGTCTAGGTCCCAGGTGCGCAGGGTCTCGTCGTCCCAGGCGGTGAGCTGCCGCTGCTCGGACGGGGTGAGCAGGGCCAGCTCGGCGAGCGGGCGGTCGGGGCCGGCGGCCATCGCGTCGAGCACTGTGGTGAGGTGGCCGAAGACCCGCCGGACGGTGGCCTCGTCGTACAGCTCGGTGCGCCAGACGAGGTCGGCGGCGAGGTCGCCGCCGGTGTCGACGACGGCCACCGACAGGTCGAACTTGGCGGTGTCGGTGCCGATCGGCTGCCAGTCGACGCTGTGGCCGGGCAGCTCGGGGCGGGCCTCGGCCTGGTTGTGGACGTTCAGCAGGACCTGGAACAGCGGGGTGTGGGCGAGTTCGCGCTCCAGGCCGAGGGCGTCGATCAGCCGCTCGAACGGCAGGTCCTGGTGGCCGTAGGCGCCCAGGGTGGCGTCCTTGACGCGCTCCAGGAGCTCACGGACCGTCGGGTCGCCGGAGAGGTCGGTGCGCATCGCCAGGGTGTTGACGAAGCAGCCGACCAGCGGCTCGGTCTCGCTGCGGGTGCGCCCGGCGATCGGGGTGCCGACGGTGACGTCCTCGCTGCCGGTGTAGCGGCCGAGGACGGTCTGCAGGGCGGCCAGCAGCACCATGTAGACGGTGCTGCCGGTCTGTTCGGCGAGGGCGCGGATGCGGCGGCTGCGCTCGGCGCCGAGCTCCGCGGTGAACCGGGCGCCGGTGGTGCCGGCGACGGCCGGCCGCGGCCGGTCGGCGGGCACCGTGACGGTGGCGGTGGCGCCGCGCAGGCGCTCCTGCCACCAGGCCTGCTGGCGGTCGAGTTCGGCGGCGAGCTCGGTCTGCTGCCAGTGCGCGACGTCCGCGTACTGGACGGGCAGCGGCGTGAACGCCGGGGCGGCGCCGGTGCGGCGGGCGCCGTAGGCGGTGGCGAGGTCGCCGAAGAGCACGCCGATCGACCAGCCGTCGGCCGCGATGTGGTGCAGCACCAGGCTGAGCACGGCGCCGTCGCCGGTGCGCAGCAGGGCGGCGCGCAGCGGCAGGTCGGCGGCGAGGTCGAACGGACGGCGGGCCTCGGTCTCCAGCCGGGCCTCGATCTGCTCGGCGGGGACGTCGGCGGTGGTGAGGGTGAACCGGTCGGCGGGCAGCGCCTCGGGGCGCACCTCGCCGTCGACCTCCGGGTAGACGGTGCGCAGCACCTCGTGCCGGGCGAGGACGTCGGTGAGGGCGGCGGCGAGGGCGGCCTCGTCGGGCTCGCCCTCGATGCGCAGGGCGAGCGGGATGTGGTAGGCGGCGCTGTCCGGCTCGTACTGGGCCAGGAACCACATCCGGCGCTGGGCCGAGGAGAGCGGCGCCGGGGTTCCCTCGGGGCGCGGGGCGATGGTGCGGCGGTCGGTGCCGCCGCCGGCCGCGGCCGCCTCCTTGGCGGCCTTGGCCTTGGCGAGGCGGCGGCGCAGCAGTTCCTGCCGTCTGGCGGCCGGATCCGGTTCCGGGACGGTCCCGGCGGTGGGCTGGTCGGTCATGCGGGCTCCCCCGTTCGGGCGCCGGTGTCTCCGGCGGCCGGGCGTGCGTTGGTGGTTCCGGGCTCTCCGGTGTTGCCGGTGGTTCCGGATGCGGTGCGGTGGCTCACTGGGCGCTCCCGGCGGTGGCGTCGAGGCCGAGGTCGTCGCCGAGGTCGTCGAGGTCGTCGATCTCCTCCAGCAGGCGCTCCTCGACGCGGCGGGCCAGGGCGGCCAGGGTCCGGTCCTCGAAGACGACGCGCAGGGGCAGTTCGGTTTCGAAGGTGTCCCGGATCCTGGCGAGCAGCCGGGTGGCGAGCAGCGAGTGGCCGCCGAGCGCGAAGAAGTCGTCGTGCCGGGAGACCCGTTCGACCTTGAGGACCTCGATCCACAGGTCGGCGAGCAGTTCCTCGCAGTCGCCCTCGGGCGGGGCGCCGGCGCCGCCGAGCTGAGGCACCGGCAGCGAGGCGCGGTCGACCTTGCCGGCGGGGGTCAGCGGCAGCGCGTCGAGCAGGACCAGGCCGGCGGGCACCATGTAGTCGGGCAGCCGCTCGATCAGGGCGCTGCGCAGCGCGTCCTCGGTGAGGCCCGGGGCGACGGCGTAGCCGGCCAGGGCCGCTCCGGCCGGGGTCTCGACGAGCCGGGCGGCGCCCGCGGTGACGCCGGGGACGGCGGTGATCGCGGCCTCGATCTCGCCCAGCTCGATGCGGAAGCCGCGGAGCTTGACCTGGGCGTCGACGCGGCCGTGGTACTCCAGGCGGCCGTCGGCGCGGCGGCAGGCGAGGTCGCCGGTGCGGTACATCCGCGCGCCGTCGGTGCGGCCGGGTTCGGCGGTGAACCGTTCGGCGGTCAGGTCGGACCGGCCGTGGTAGCCGAGCGCGACGCCGTCGCCGGCGATGCACAGTTCGCCGATGCCGTTGACCGGCACGGGCTGCCCGGCGGTGCCGAGCAGGTGCAGCCGGGTGTTGGCGATGGGCGCGCCGAGGGCCACCACGCCGCTGTGGGCGGCGATGTCGGGGGTGACCCGCTGGACGGTGGACCAGACGGTGGTCTCGGTCGGGCCGTACATGTTCCACAGCGTGCCGACCCGGTCGAGCAGGGCGCGGGCGAGGTCGGCGGTGAGCGCCTCGCCGCCGCACAGGGCGGTCAGCCCGGGGCGGCCGGCCCAGTCGGCCTCCAGCAGCATCCGCCAGGTGGCGGGGGTGGCCTGGACGTGGGTGACGCCCTGCTTGTCGATCCAGGCGCCGAGCGCGGTCCCGTCCGTGGCGGTGGCGCGGTCGGCGATCTCCAGCCGGGCGCCGGTGACCAGCGGCAGCCACAGCTCCAGGCCGGCGATGTCGAAGGTGACGGTGGTGACGGCGGCCATCACGTCCCGCTCGGTGAGGCCGGGTTCGCGGCCCATCGAGGTCAGGAAGTTGACGATCGCGCGGTGCGGCACGGCGACGCCCTTGGGCGCGCCGGTGGAGCCGGAGGTGTACAGCAGGTAGGCCGGGTCCTCCGGGCCGACGGTGACGGCGGGCGCCTCGGCGGGGGCGGCCGCGTGCTCGGGGCCGTCCACCAGGACGCTCTCGCGGCCGTGCAGCAGCTCGTCGCCGGCGGTGGCGGTGTCGGCGACCAGCAGGGTGACGCCGGCGTCGTCGAGCACGCCGCGGTTGCGGGCGAGCGGCTGGTCGACGTCGAGCGGCAGGTAGGCGGCGCCGCTGCGCAGCACGCCGAGCAGGGCGACGGGCAGCAGCCGGCCGCGCCGGACGGCGACGGCGACCAGGCTGCCGCGGCCCGCGCCGCGGGCGGCCAGCAGGTGGGCCAGCCGGTCGGCGGCGGCGTCGAGTTCGGCGTAGCTCAGGGTGCCGTCGGCGGCGGACACCGCGGGCGCGTCCGGGGTGCGGGCGGCCCGGGCGGCGACCAGCTCGTGCAGCCGGGCGTCGGGGACCGGCGCCTCGGTGCGGTTGACCGGCTCGTCGGCGGCGAGTTCGGCGGCGGAGAGCATGACCAGTTCGCCGAGCGGGCGGTCGGGTTCGGCGACGGCGGCGGCGAGCAGCGCGACCAGGTGGTCGAGCGCGGCGCGCACCGACCGCTCGTCGTAGCGGGCGGTCCGGTACTCGGCGGACAGCAGCGGGCCGTCGGTCGGGAACTCCAGGAACAGCGAGAGGTCGGTCTTCGCGGTGCTGTTGCACACCTCGGCGACGAACGTCAGGCTCAGGCCGGGCAGTTCGACGCCGGCCACCGGGTGGTTCTGGACGGCCAGCAGCACCTGGGAGATCGGCGAGGCGGTGAGGCCGGCCGAGCCGCCGGAGGCGCGGGCGTGCTCGACGAACGGGAAGCCGCTGTGCTCGGCGGCCTCCAGGACGGCCGGGCGGACCCGGGCGAGCAGTTCGCGGAAGCTGTCGGTGCCGGCCACGTCGAAGCGCAGCGCGACGGTGTTGATCAGCGAGCCGAGCACCGTCTCCAGCTCGGGCACCGGGCGGACGGCGAAGGGGCTGAGCACGGCGACGTCGGTGCGTCCGGTGTAGCGGTGCAGCACCCCGCCGAGCGCGGCGAGCACCGCCATGTAGAGGCTGGCGCCCTCCTGGGCGGCCCACTTCTCGACGCCGGTGACCAGGCCGGCGTCGAGCCGGCGGGCGATCCGGCGGCCTGCGACGTCCTGCGGGTTGGGGTGCGGGCGGTCGCCGGGCAGGTGCTGGTCGCTCTCGATGCCGCGCAGCCGCTCGCCCCAGCGCTCGGCGGCCTCGCGGCCGGCCGCGACGTTGAGCTCCTCCCAGCGGGCGACGTCGGACAGCTGGAGGTCGGGCTCGGGCAGTTCGCCGTCCCGGTAGGCACGGGCGAGCTCGGCGAGGAACAGCCCGGCGGCCCAGCCGTCCATCGCGGCGTGGTGCACGGTGAACAGCAGCTCGTGCCGGTCCTCGCCGGTGCGGATGGCGAGGGCGCGCAGCAGCCGGCCGTTGAACAGGTCGAGCGGGCGGCCGGCCTCGGCGCGCAGCGCGGCGTCGAGCGCCTCCTCGTCGGGCTGCGCGCCGTCGGCCCCGGTGAGGTCGAGCAGCGGCACCTCGACCGCGTACGGCGGGCGGACGTCGGCGTCGACCGGGTCGTGCTCGGTCGGGATCGCGGCTCCGCGCAGCGCGGTGCGCAGCGCCTCGTGGCGGCGGACGACCTCGGTCAGCGCGCGGCCGAGCGCCTCGCGGTCGAGGGCGCCCTCGGCGCGGATCCGCAGCGGCACGTTGTAGAGCGGGCTGTCGTGCTGCATGGACTCGTGCAGCCACAGTTCGCGCTGGAAGTCGGTGGCGCGGGCGGGCAGGTCGGCCCGGCGGCGGGGCGGCTCGACGGAGGCCCGTCCGCCGCCGCCGTTGGCGACCCGGACGGCCAGGGAGGCGATGGTCGGGGCGGCGAAGAACTCGGCGAGCGGGACCCGGGTGCCGAATTCGCGCTCGATCCGGGCCAGCAGGCCGGCGGCGAGCAGCGAGTGGCCGCCGAGGTCGAGGAAGACGTCGTGGACGCCGACCTCGGGGACGCCGAGCAGGCCCTGCCAGAGTTCGGCGATCCGGCTCTCGACGGGGGTGCGGGGGGCGACGAACAGCTCGTGCCCGGCGCGGCTGCGGGCGACCGGGGGCAGCGCCTTGCGGTCGGTCTTGCCGTTGGGGGTGAGCGGCATCTCCGCCAGGACGGCGACGGCCAGCGGCACCATGTAGCCGGGCAGCGAGGCGGCGCAGTGGGCGCGCAGTTCGGCGGGCGTCGGCTCGGCGGCGCCGGCGGCGGGCTGGACGAAGGCGGCCAGGTAGTCGCCGGCCTCGTCGCGCTGGACGACCGCGGCGGCGGACTCGACGGCCGGGTGGGTGGCGAGCACGGCCTCGATCTCGCCGAGCTCGACGCGGAAGCCGCGGACCTTCACCTGGTGGTCGACGCGCCCGTGGTACTCCAGGTCGCCGTCGGGCAGCCGGCGGACCAGGTCGCCGGTGCGGTAGCAGCGCAGGCCGTCGACGTGGACGAAGCGCTCCTCGGTGAGGTCGGGGCGGCCGTGGTAGCCGCGGGCCAGGCCCTCGCCGGAGAGGTACAGCTCGCCGATGCCGCCGTCGGGCACGGGTATCCGGTGCTCGTCCAGGACGTGGCCGAGGGTGCCGTCGAGCGGGCGGCCGATGACCGGCTCGCCGGCCCCGTCGCGGGAGACCAGCGACCAGGTGGAGTAGACGGTGTCCTCGGTGGGCCCGTACAGGTTGTAGAGGCGCTCGACCAGGGGCTGGGCGTAGACCTTGTCGGCCAGGTGACGGGGGAGGGCCTCGCCGGCCAGGTTGACCACGCGCACGGTGCCCGGCAGACCCCCGCCGCCGGGAAGGCCGTCGCCGCGCAGCAGCGCCGCCATGGCGCTGGGCACGGTGTTGACCAGGGTGACCTCGTCCCGGGCGGGCAGCTCGGGCAGGGCGAGGACGTTCTCCGCGACGATGATCGTGCCGCCGACGGAGAGCGGGAGGAACAGCTCGTACACCGAGATGTCGAAGCACACGGAGGTGCCGAAGAGCACGCCGGCGAGGTCGGCGGCGGTGTAGGTGCCAGCCGCCCAGCGGAGCATCGCGTTGACGCCGCGCTGGGTGACCGAGACGCCCTTGGGGCGGCCGGTGGAGCCGGAGGTGTAGAGCACGTAGGCGAGCGCGTCGGTGGTGGCGTCACCGGTGGTGGGGCGCGCGGCGGCCGGGTCGAGCGGAGCGGCGGGGCTCTCGCCGTCGACGTACAGGAGGGTGGCGCCGGCCCCGTTCAGCAGGTGCTCGTGGGCGCGGTCGGTGACCACGACGGGGGCCTGCGCGTCGCCGACCACCAGTTCGAGGCGGTCGCGTGGGTACGCCGGGTCGAGCGGTACGTAGGCGCCGCCGGCCCGCAGCACCGCCAGCAGGCTGACCACGAGGTCCGCCGTTCGCGGTAGGCAGACGCCGACCAGTGTCTCGGCGCGCACGCCGGCGGCGGCCAGCCGTCCCGCCATCGCGTCGGCCGCGGCGTCCAGTTCCCGGTAGGTCAGCCGGCGCGTGCCGTCGATCACGGCGGTGGCGTCCGGTGTCCGTCTGACCTGCGCGGTAACCAGTGCGGCCAGCGGCGCGGCCGGATCCAGCGGGGGAAATCCCGTCGAACTCATCACTCTCTCCCGAGGGGTGCTGCTGCATCGACTTGTGGTCGGCGAGAAATGGGCGGTGTGCCCTGGGAGATGGTGGGGTAAAGATCTACGAATCACCAGCACATTTCCGTCACTCGTTCGATATGCCGGAAAGATCACCCCCGACACGCCCGCCAGCGGTGCTCAAGTGTGACGGTTCGTTGGCGATTTCGTACACATTGTCAGGCGCCTTGGCAGGGCCAGTGCGGACCGATACGGTCTCTTTCGACACCCCGTCAGCTACGGGCACGCATGCCCTGACGTCGGTGCAAGCGGATTTCCGCCTTCCGAATTGTCGGAGGACGGTCAACTTCAGGCCATTCCGCCGCGCCGGCGGAAGAGCTCAGGGAGGGCCCCCCGGAAGGCCTCGGCGGGACCGCTGCGGTCCACCCCGCCGGACCGCGCCCGCACCGCTTCGGAGCCGGCCCCGCGAGGCGCCAGAATGGACCCATGTCCCGACGCCGATCCGCCGAACGCGCCACCGCCCCCGCGCCGCGCCTGCTGCCCTCCTCGCCCTGCCCCTGCGGCCTGCCCGCCAGCTACGCCGAGTGCTGCGGCCGGCTGCACCGCGGCCAGAACGCCGCGACCACCGCCGAGACCCTGATGCGCTCGCGCTACAGCGCCTTCGCCGCCCGCGACGAGACCTATCTGCTGCGCACCTGGCACCCGGACACCAGGCCGGACTCGGTCGACTTCGACCCGGGGCTGCGCTGGCTGCGGCTGGAGGTGCTCTCCACCACCGAGGGCGGACCGTTCCACGCCGAGGGCACGGTGGCCTTCCGGGCGCACTACGCGGACGGGCGGGAGGAGGGCGTCCTCACCGAGCACAGCCGGTTCGTCCGGCACGAGGGCGCCTGGGTGTACCTGGACGCCCTCTCGCTCGACTGAGCCACCCCCTCCCCCGCCCGCCGGCCCCGGCTACAGGTAGTCGTCCAGCCGGGCCAGCGCGAAGCCCTGCGCGGTCACCTCGTCGACCACCTTGCGCAGCAGGTCGGGCATGGTGCCGTTCCACAGGTCGGTGCCGCGGAAGTGGGTGAGGATGATGTCACCCGGGTGGAGCCGCTGGTCCTCGTAGCGGTACTCCATGTGGTCCGGGAACGCCTCCTCGTTCCACAGCGGCACCGCCTGGACGCCGCAGGACCCGGCCGCCCGCAGGGTGTCCTCGTTGTACTCGCCGTACGGCGGGCGGAACAGCCGCGGTCGGGTGCCGATCTGCTCCTCCAGCTGGTCCTGCTGGCGGCAGATCTCCTCGTGCTGGGTGCCGTAGTCGAGCACCTTGAGGTTGCGGTGGTTGATGGTGTGGTTGTTCACCGCGTCGCCCTGGGCGGCCAGCCTGCGGAAGTAGCCGTAGTCGGAGCGGGCCAGGTAGTCCGCGACGAAGGTGGACAGCGGGACGCCCAGTTCGGCGGCCATCCGGCTGAACTCCGGGTCCTTCTCGGCGCCGTCGTCGACGGTGAGGAAGACGATCCGCTCCTCGGTGGGCACCCGGTAGACCACCGGCGGCAGCCCCTCCGCGAGCTTCACCCCCTGGGTGGCGAACAGCGCCGGGCGGCTCGCCGGGGGCGGCGGGGCGGGCAGCGGCGGCCGCGCCAGGCCCCACCGCGCGGCCGTCTCCAGCGCCGTCCTGGCGGCCCGCGCCTTGCGGGCCACGGCTTCGCCGCCGGCCTCCTCCTCGGCGCGGGCCGGGCCCGGCAGCACCAGCGGCGCCGCGGCCGCGCGCGGCCCGCCCCGGTCCGCCGACGTGCCCTCCGCGTTTGCCGCCGCGCCCGCCGCCGCGCCCGCTGCCGTGCTCGTCGGCGCGCTCGCCGCGGTCCGCTCGGCCGAGGGCGCCGCGCCGCCCCCGCCCGGAGCGCCGCACCCCGCGACCGCGGCGGCCAGGCACACCGCCGCGACCAGCCCGTTGCGCCCCCGCCGCGCCTGCCGCCCCGCCGATCCCCCACCAGTACGACTATCTGATGGTCTATCCATAGCCCCACTGCTCCCCCGCCACGCCGACCGCCCAATCCCCCCGTCACCCACCCGGCTCACCAGGGCGTGGACGATCGAGAGGATGATCGAAAAGGGCTCGCAACAGGGTCGGCGGGCGACCGATAATGCGCGCATGACGATCAGCACGCAGCGCAGCACGACCGAACTCTGGGCGATCGCGCCCGCCGATGTCGGGTCCGCCGAGGCCCTGGCGCTGCTGCGGGACTACTACGTCGACGTCGCCACCAGCTACTACCGGCTGCACCTCGGGCGGGACGGCACCCCCGAGGAGATCGAGACCGGCCTCGCCGGCTCCCCCAGCGACGACCTCGCCCCGCCCACCGGGGTCTTCCTGCTCGGCCGCTACGCCGACGAGCCCGCCGCCTGCGCCGGACTGCGCGTCATCGACGCCACCACCGTCGAGCTGACCCGGGTCTACGTCCGGCCGGTCCGACGCGGCACCGGCGGCGGCGCCCGGCTGATGGCGGCCATCGACGAGGCGGCGCGGGCGCTCGGCGCCGAACGGATCGTCCTGGACACCCGGCTCGACCTGGTGGAGGCCCGCACCCTGTACACCCGGCACGGCTACCGGGAGATCCCCGCCTACACCGACCGCCCGTACGCCGAGATCTGGTACGCCAAGGACCTCACCCGTGCAGACCGTTGAGCTGCTCTGCGACCCGCCGCTGGACCGCGCCGTGCGCGCGGTCTGGCGGCAGCTCGCCGACGGCGGCGTGGACAGCCTCGCCCACAACCCGCACCCCGGCCACCGCCCCCACCTCACCCTGGCCGCCTGCGCGGGGATGCCCGCCGAGGCGGTCGAGCGGCTCGACGAACTCCTCGCGGACGCCCTGCCGCTGACCGTCCGCCTGACCGGCCTGCTCTCCTTCGCCGCCCGCAGCCGCCGCCGGGTGCTCAGCTGGTCGGTCGTCCCGACCCTCGAGCTGCTGCAACTGCACCACCGGGTCTGGCAGGCCCTGGAACACGCCGAGGAGCCCGACCCCCACTACGTCCCCGGCCGCTGGTCCCCCCACCTCAGCCTCACCCGCCGCCTCCCCCCGGACGACGTCACCCTCGCCCACACCCTCCTCGGCCGCCACCCCGACCTCACCGGCACCTTCGACACGGCCCGCACCTTCGACTCCGACACCCAGCAGACCCGCCCCCTGGGCGCCTGACCCGCCGCCGCGCCGAACAGCACGCTGGGCCTCGGTCGGCACAACGCGCGCAGGAACATCCGGAACATGATGAACGCTCGGCCCACGGGCCGACACCGGCACGAGCGAGCATGCCGCCACATCACGGCGGGGTCAGCAGCCGGGGCCGATCGGCGCAGACGCTGTCAGGGCGAGCGCCGCGATCCGCAGCTCGGCGTCCCTCGACAAGTCTCGCCGCCAGTCTGCGCAGGCCGTGGCGCCGCGCCAGGCCCCGGTCGGGCAGCTCGATCCCGGACTCGGCGAGTGCTTGCTCGAAGGCGCTGCGGATTTCGTGGTCGCCGGCGTCGCGCGGCCGGCCGGCGAGCTCGCACAGCGTCGGTGTGTCGAATCCGGCCGCGAGCGCGTCAGCAGCGGTCATCGGCAGGTCCTCCGGGCGGACTTCATCCGCTTGATAGCGGCACGCCACCTCACCCGGAATCGTGAGCCCGCGCTGCGTCGGGGCTTCCGCTTCCGGTGTCGTTCCTGCCGTTCCCATGAGTTCTACGATGGCAGCACCGTTGCCAGGAAAGCCTGCCAGGGGTGGCCCGCCGCACTCGGAGCTGGGGGGGCGTCACCCGGTGCCGGTCGGTTGTGCGTGGGTGGGAGCGCCGGCCGGCTGCTCCGCCGAGGTGAGCGTGGCGATGGTGATCGCGGCCGTCTTGCGACGGGGCCGACGTGGGGCTATCCGCGCAGGGCTGCCGCCAGTTCGACGGTGTCGGGTGGGGTGGCTCCGGGGCGGGTGACGGTGAGGGTGGCGGCGGTGGTGGCGCGGGTGAGGGCGGTGGGGAGGTCGGCGCCGGTGTGGCGGGCGTGCAGGAGGGCGGCCGTGAAGGCGTCGCCGGCGCCGACGGTGTCGGCGACCCGGACCGGGCGGGCGGCGGCCTCGATGCGGCGGCCGTCGGCGGTGAGCGCGAAGGCGCCGGCCGGGCCGCGGGTGACCGCGACGGTGGCCGGGCCGAGGCCGAGCCAGTGGTGGGCGGCCTCCTCCGGGGTGCGGTCGGGGTAGAGCCAGGCGAGGTCCTCGTCGCTGGCCTTGACCAGGTCGCTGAGCGCCACGCAGCGCTCGACCCGGCGGACGGCCTCGGCGTGCTCGCCCATCAGCGCGGGCCGCACGTTCGGGTCGTAGCTGACGGTGGCCCGGCCGTGCCACCGCTCGACCAGCGCGAGCACGGCCGCCGCGCCGGGCGGGGTCACGGCCGCGATCGAGCCGATGTGCAGGTGCCCCGGCGGGACGGGGAGGTCGCCGGCCGGGAGGGTCCAGCCGATGTCGAAGGTGTAGTGCGCCCGGCCCTCGGCGTCCAGCCGCACCACCGCCGACGGGGTGCGCGGGCCGGTGGCGGCGGCGGACGGCTCGCGCAGCAGGGTCACCCCGGCCGACTCCAGGTGGGCGCGGATCAGCCGGCCGTAGGGGTCGTCGGCGAGCTCGGTGAGCAGCCCGACCGGCTCCCCCAGCCGGGCCAGTCCGTACGCGACGTTGGCCGGGCTGCCGCCCGGGTGGACGGTGTCGGGCGCGCCGTCGGTGCGGACGACGTCGGCGACGCACTCGCCGATCACCACGAAGTGCGGGCTGGTCACGGGGCTTGCTCCTGCCGGTCCGGTGGGCCGGCGGGGCTGCGGTCGGCCGGCGCGGCTGCCCAGCCTACGAGGCGGCGGGCGCGGCGGGTAAGGCGTGCGGGCACGAGTACGGCCGCCGGTCCTGGCCAGGCGCTCCGGCGGCCGTGGCCCCGCCCGTCAGGGGGCGGAGCTCTTCGACGATATGACACTGCGCAGCCGCTCGGCTACCGAAGTGCTCCATCCGGGCGACGCCGCGTGTCGCATCGATTGTCGGAGCCCTCTGCTACGGTCCGTGCCCAGTAGATCGCTCACCGGAACCGGGGCCCGCTCCGGCGCCGGGGAGCGGGTCCGTTCGACAGGAGAGCTTCGACACGAGAGAGGTGATCGCCTTGTCCTGGCGCCGTTCCGTCCTCACCGCCGCGCTCGCGCTGGCCGTGCTCCCGCTCGGGCCCGCCCCGGCGGCGGGCGTGCCGACGGCGGGCAGCGGAGACCCCGTGTTCCCCTCGCTCGGCACCACCGCCTACGACGCGCTCGCCTACGACCTCGCGTTCGACTACCGCCCCGCCGACCGCAAGGTCGACGGCACCACCGTGCTGACCGCCCGGGTGCTGAAGCGGTCGACGGGCCTGGAGCTGGACGCGCTCGGCCTGGACGTGCACGCCGTGCGGGTCGACGGCCGCCCGGCCGGCTTCCGGGCGCACGAGGAGAAACTGACCGTGCTGCCGACCCGACCGGTGCGGGCGGGCGCCGTGCTGCGGGTGGAGGTCGTGTACACCGCCGACCCGCGCGCGGCACTGCCGCACACCGGGTGGGTGGTGACTCCGGACGGTTTCGCGGTGGCCGGGCAGCCGGACGGCGCGCACACCGTCTTCCCGTGCAACGACCGGCCTGGCGACAAGGCCCGCTTCGCCATCGCCGTCACCGCGCCCGACGAGCTGTACGGCGCGGCCAACGGCCTGCTCACCGCCACCGAGCCGCACCCCGACGGCACGACCACCCGGCGCTACGTCTCGCGCGAGCCGATGGCGACCGAGCTGGTCCAGGCCTCGGTGGGCCGCTACACGGTCCGGGAGCGTCGGGGCCCGGACGGCCTGCCGCTGCGCGACGTCGTGCCCACCGCGCGGGCCGCCGACCTGGAACCGGCTCTCGCCCTGACGCCCGGCCAGCTGGCCTGGGCCGAGCAGCACCTCGGACGGTTCCCGTTCGAGACCTACGGGCTGCTGCCCGTCGACACCGACGATCCGGCGGCGTTCGGCTTCACCGGGCTGGAGACGCAGACGCTGACGCTCTACAAGCCGGACTTCCTGCGCCGGGCGGAGCCGCTGATCGGCTCGCACATGATGCACGAGCTGGTGCACTCCTGGTTCGGCAACAGCGTCACCCCGGGCAGCTGGGCCGACCTCTGGCTGAACGAGGGCCATGCCGACTTCTACGGGCTGATGTACCACTACGAGCGCGGCTGGCCGGACTCCGGCGGCTTCACCACGCTCACCGACCGGATGCGCGCCGTCTACGCCCGGGGCGACCAGTGGCGCCACGACTCCGGTCCGGTGGCGGCGCCGACCGCCGCGACGCTGTTCGACAGCCAGCGCTACACCGGGGGCGCGCTGGTGCTGTTCGCCCTGCGGGAGCGGGTCGGGCCGGAGGTGTTCGACCGGATCGAGCAGGCCTTCCTGCGGCGCCACGGCCACGGCACCGCCACCACCGCCGACTTCCTGCGCACGGCCGACGAGGTGTCCGGGCAGCCACTGAGCGCTTTCCTCCACCCGTGGCTCTACGGCGAACGGACCCCGCCGATGCCCGGTCACCCCGACTGGACGGTGGACCAGGTGGATCCCGGCGTCGCCCGGGAGACGGGAGGTGTGCCGCACGGGTCGGGGACGCTCTGAGCGGTTCGGGGAGGCGGCGACGCGGGGCGGCGGCGTGGGGCGGCGGGCGGCGTGGGGCGGGCGGACCGCCCGGTCAGGCGCGCCCTGCCGGTGCCCCCGGGCGCCCTTCGCGCGCCCTTGGCGGGCCGTGGTGGGGGGCGGATCGTGGTGGCCACGGCCCGCCCGCCGCCCGGCCGAGTCCCGGCCGGCTCGCGGGCCGTCCAGCATCCGCCTCCGGCTGCACCCGGCTGCCCCTGGCCGTTCCCGGCCCGCTCCCGCCCTGCACCGCGACGCACCGTCCCGCCATCCCGCCGCCCCGGCACCCCTGTGGAACCCCGGCCGGACCCTGCGGCAGAGTGGACGGGAAACCGGACCGCCGAGCGGGGCAACCCGGAGCGGACCCCAACGCGTTCAGCAGCCGTGAGAACGACAGCGAGGACCCGGCGGCCACGGCCGACCGGCAGGACCGCCGCCGACGTGGCGGCACGGGTGACGGAAACGGCGGCGGGAACGGCATGGCGGGGGCAGCGGGATGAGGAACGCGACACCGGACTTCGAAGAGTTCGTTGCCGCCCGCAGCCCCCGGCTGCTCCGGATGGCCTGGCTGCTGACCGGCGACCCGCACCTGGCCGAGGACCTGTTGCAGACGGCGCTCGCCAGGGTGTGGCCGCGCTGGGAGCAGATCTCCATCGACCGGCCCGAGGCGTACGTGCGCCGGGTGCTGGTGAACTCGCACGTCTCGTGGTGGCGCCGTCGCTGGCACGGGGAGCTGCCGCACGAGCAGCTGCCCGAGCCGCCGGCGGCCGCGGACCCCTTCGACGACGTGGTGATGGGCCAGGTGGTGGCGGCCGCCGTCCGGGCGCTGCCGCCCCGGCAGCGGGCCGTGGTGGTGCTGCGCTTCTTCGAGGACCTCAGCGTGGAGGACACCGCCGAGGCGCTGGGCTGTACCACGGGCACCGTCAAGAGCCAGACGCACCGCGCCCTGCAGGCGCTGCGCGGTCGGCTGCCCGCCCGGGAGCTGCTCATGAACGGAGGTGGTCGTCGTGACGGATCCTGAGTTCACCGCTGCGGACGCCGGGGAGCGGGAGACGGCCGAGGACCGCGAGGTGGCGGACGAGCTGCGGGTCCTGCTCCAGCTGGCCGCCCCCCCGCTGCCCTCGCCCGAGGACCGGATGGAGCGCGTGCTGGCCCGGGTGCTCCGGACCCGCCGCCGCCGTCGCCGCGCCGCCCTCGCGGGCGGACTGGCCGTCGGACTGACCGCCGCCGTACTGGCCGCGGCGCCCGCGCTGGCGCCCGGACCGCCGGCCACCGCGCTCGGCCCGGCCGCCTCCGGCCCGCCCGCCGACGCGTCGCCGAGCGCCTCGCCGGAGAGCGGGGCCGCCGACCAGCGGACGGTCCGCTTCCGCGGGCTGGACGACATCGCCGTCGACGTTCCGGAGGGCTGGTACGACCTCACGGTCCTGCCCGCCCCCAACCATCAGGAGCCCGTCGGCTACCTCGCCTCCCAGCAGCTGTCCGACGAGTCCGCCTGCCCGACCCGCGTCGGCCTGCAGGACTCGGTCTGCGTCTCCGCGGGCGGGCTGTCCAACGGCGGCGTGGTGCTCGCCCTCCGGCTGGTGCGCGATCCGGGCGCCGTCGGCAAGTACGGGGGCGAGGAACTGCTGCACCCCGTGCTGAACGACGAGGACTGCGGGGTGATGGGCGGCACTCAGCGGGTGATCGGCTTCCGGAAGCTCGTGCTGGGCGGACGGCCGGAGGTGGTCCAGCTGACGGGCTGTCTGCGCCGTCCGTCGAAGGAGACGCTCGCGACGCTGGACACGATGGTCGCCTCGGTCCGCCCGGCCGGACAGGCTCCGGACGGCCCGCTCACCCCGTCCGCCCCGACCACCCTGTCCGCCCCGACCACCCCGGCCGACCGCACGAAGTGACCACCCACGAGACGTGACCGTGGGGGCGCGCCGCCGACCCCGGCGCGCCCCTGAACCGCGGCCGGGCCGTGACCCGGGTGGCGGAGCGTCGTTGGAGGGGGCATGAAGAAGCGCAGCATGCTCGCCGTCGCCTCGCTCGCCGTCGGCGTCGTGGCCTCCCTGACCGCCCCCAGCGCCCACGCCGCCGGCCTCGTCGGCCAGGGCGACCTGACCGGACCGCTGCAGAGCGGTCCGCTCGCCTCGGTGCCGAACGCCCTGCCGGGGCAGGTCGGGGACGCCACCGGGGTGGTCGGCCAGACCACCGGCCACGTCACGGGCGAGGCGCCGGGGCTGGTCGGCCTGCCGGTCTGACCGACGGGTGCGCCTCGGCGCATCGCTCAGCCGAGCGGGGTGCCGAGGTCCTGGGTCCAGTAGGAGCCGCCGGGGCCGGTGGCCACGCCGATGCCGACGTCCTTGAACGCGCAGTCCAGCATGTTCGACTGGTGGATGCCGCCGTCCATCCAGCGGGAGAAGACCACGGCCGGGGCGCTCGGTCCCCGGTCGAGGTTCTCGCCCCACTGCGACCAGCGGTAGCCGGCCGCGGTCAGCCGGGTGTCCGTCCGGCTGCCGTCGGGAGCGGCGTGGTCGAAGAAGTTGCGGGCGGCCATGTCCTCGGAGTGCTTCTGGGCGGCGGCGTGCAGCTTCGGGTCGATCCGCAGCGGGGCGCAGCCCCGCCGGGCCCGCTCGGCGTTGACCAGGTCGACCAGCTGGCGCTCCGGATTGGCCGGGACGGCCGGGGCCGTGCTCGGCCGGGTACTGCTCGCGGTGGGCGTGAGCGCCGGACCGGTCGTCGCCGCCGGTGGATCCGCCGGGGCGGGCACGGCAGTGGCCGACAGGGGTGCGCTCGGGCTCGGCGCGGCGGGTGCCGGGGGCGGCAGTGCCGGGGCCGACGGGGTTGATGCTGTCCGGTCCGGGGCGTCCAGGGCGGTGGCCGGGGTGGTCGCTTCCGGGGCGGGGTCGCCCGGTCCGGAGTGCTGGGGCCAGACCATCGCGAGCGTCGCCGCCGCGAGCACGGCCGCCGTCCCGCCCGCCAGCACGGTCTTCCGGCGGGCGTACCCGGCCCAGCCGCCGGTTCCTCCGGCCGGGTCGGTGGGCGGTGCGCCGGGCGGCGTGCCCCCCGCGGTACCCGTCCCACCTGTGGCACCCGTGGCACCCGTCGCCTGGAAGACCAGCCCGTGCGGGCCGTTCAGCGGCACCGGAACGAGCGCCAGCCCGGCCAGCAGCCCCTCCGCCGGGACGAGGTCGCGCCCCAGCCCGTCGCAGGCGGCGCAGCCACGGATGTGCCGGGCTATCCGCTTGCGCCAGACCGAGTTCGGCGTGCCGTCCCAGCCCGCCGTCAGCTCGGCGAGTTCCGGGCAGCGCGGGTAGGCGGAGAGCGCGCGGACCACCACCCGGCCGGCCTCCAGCTGCTTCTTCATCCGCTGGACGCGCACGGCGGCGTGCTGCGGCGTCAGGTCGAGCGCCTCGGCGAGTTCGGCGCGGGTGAGTTCACCGCCCGCCTCCAGCCACCAGAGGGCGAGCAGGTCCCGGTCGTCCGGGTCCAGCCAGCGGGTGGCCTCGGCGACCTCGCGGCGCTGGCCGGAGAGGCCGAGCCGGAGGATGGTCAGGTCGGTGAAGTCCGCGCGCGGGTCGGCCAGTTCCCAGCTCTCGTCCAGGCCTCCGACGGCGGCCTGCTGCTGACCGGTCGAGCGGCTGCGGACCTGGTTCATGGTGATCGCGACCAGCCAGGACCGGAACGCCTCCGGGTCGCGCAGGCCCGCCAGGCCGTCCAGGGCCCGGATCATCGTCTCCTGGGCGACGTCGTCCACGTCGGCGTGGCCGTTCAGCGCCCGGCCGGCGACGTTGTAGACCAGCGGGAACCAGGCGGCGACCAGCGCCTCGCGCGCCTGCGGGTCGCCCGCCTGGGCCGCGAGCACCAGGGTCGTCCCGGTCCTGCTCTGCACGTCTACGTTCATGGGTCCGCACTCCGTCTTGCTGTCGTCCGTCCGCCGCTGCCTCCTCGGAGACTTCTGGAGAGTGCTCAGATAACAACAATT
Source organism: Kitasatospora sp. NPDC004723 (assembly GCF_040609255.1). Taxonomy (NCBI): domain Bacteria; kingdom Bacillati; phylum Actinomycetota; class Actinomycetes; order Kitasatosporales; family Streptomycetaceae; genus Kitasatospora; species Kitasatospora sp. NPDC004723. The sequence goes on from NZ_JBEXJT010000004.1 coordinate 331,037, forward strand.
CACGCTGATTCGGAAAATCGGAGGCCCGCTGCCGTCCGGCGGGCCCGGACGGCAGCGAGGAGGCGGCCCGAAAGGACGGCCAGGACGGGCGGTCAGGACGGCGCGGCGAAGACCTGCGTCCACCAGGGGCCGCCCGACCCGGTCCGGACGCCGACGCCTATCTGCTTGAAGGAGCAGTTGAGGATGTTGGCGCGGTGGCCTGGGCTGTTCATCCAGGACTCCATCACCGCCGCCGGGTCCTTCTGGCCGCGCGCGATGTTCTCGCCCCAGGTGCTCCAGCGGTAGCCGGCCGCCTCGATGCGGTGGTCGGCGTGGTAGCCCTCGGGGCTGGCGTGGTCGAAGAAGCTCCGGTCGGCCATGTCGTCGCTGTGCACCTGGGCGGCGGTGGTCAGCCGGGCGTCGACGGTGAGCGGTCCGCAGCCGGCCTGCGAGCGCTGGACGTTGACCAGGTCCACCACCTGCTGGGCGAAGGAGCCATTGGACGAGCCGCCGGGCTTGGTGGTGGCGTTCGGACGCGGCGCGGTCGCGGAGGGCTTGGCACCGGCGGTCGCGGTGGCGGTGGCGGTGGCAGGGGCGTCGGGGGTGGCGGGGGCCGACGCCGGAGCGCTCGGCTGCTGCGGGTCGGTGCCCCCGCCGGTGGCGGCTGCCGCGCCACCGGGTGCCGTGCTCGCGGCGGAGGTGTGCGGCGCGGCGGAGGCGGTGCCGGGCCCGCCGGAAGCGGACCGGCCCGGGGTGCTGGCCGCCGGGGCGGCGGAGGTCACGGGGCTCGTGGGTGAGGTCCCGGCCATCGGGGCCTGGTCGGTCGCGACCGGGGCCGCCGCCGGGGCGGCGGCGCCCGCCCCGGGTACCTGGATACCGTTCCGGTCGCCGGCCTCCGCGGCGACCAAGGGCTCGTGGGAGACCGCCCGGGCGGCGGTGTCGTTCCCCTCCTCGCCCCGGTACACCGCGTACCCGGCGCCGGTCAGTGCGGCGATCACGCCCGTCCCGGCCACGGCCGCGACGACGGCCACCACCGGTCCGACCCCGCCGCGGCGGCGCCGCCGGCCGTGGCCGCTTCGCCGTTCCGCCGCGCGCCGCGCGGAACGCCCGCCGGGGCCGGGACGCCCGGTCGCGGGGAGGATGGTGGTCCGGTCTTCGCTGTTCACCTGCGCACGCTTCCTGTGTTCGGGTCCGTCGGGTCCGGCGGGAGGGTCCGCCGGACGGGTGCCGACACAGGGGAGACCGTCGGGAGATCACCGAATAACGGAAAAGTGCGAACTGATTTCCGAACAGGACGGCGGAGCAGCAGGACGGCGCAGGACGGAGTGACGCAGCGGCGCAGCACCGTCAGGCGTCGGCCGGGGGCATGTCGTAGGTGACGAACCGGGTGCGCGTGGCGACCTGGTCGTACTTGCTGCGGGCGCGGTAGTTGTCCTCCGAGGTGATCCAGCGGACGGCGTTCCAGCCGCGCTCGGCGGCGATCCCGCGCAGCCGGGCGAGCAGCAGGTCGACCGCGCCGCCGCCCCGCGCCTCGGGAGCGACGAACAGATCGTCGAGGAATCCGGCGACCGCGCCGTGCAGCGGGCGCACGAAGGGCCGGTAGTGGGCGAGGCCGACCGGGGTGCCGTCGGCGTCGCGAACCAGCAGGCCGTCCAGCTCGTGGGCCGGGTCCGTGAGCCACGACCAGACCAGTTCGGCCTTCTCGTCGGGGATCGGCACCCGGTAGAAGGCGCAGTAGCCGCGGAACAGCTCGCGCCAGGCGGCGAAGTCGGCCTCGGTCGGCGCGTCGACGCTCCAGCGGTCGGCGGTGACCGGGGCGGCAACGGCCGGTTCGGTGACGACCGGTTCGGTGACGAGCGGTTCGGTGGCGGCGGTGTCCGAGGTCATGCGGGGCTCCCTCTGGGTGGGTGGGTGGCGGGTGGGCCGGGATGCGCGCCAGCATGACGGCCCGTCGGCTCGGGCACCGATCGACAGCGTGGCCAAGAACGCCGCACCGCCACGCCAATCCGTCGGCTGGACCAGCCGCGCCCGGACCGGCTGCGACCGGCCCGGGTGTGGCCGGCCCCGCTGCCCGCCGCGCATCGGCGGCCCGGATCGCCGATCCTGGACGCCCGGCCGGCGATGCCCCCGCCCCCGGAACCCCGCCCTCCCGAGGAGGCCCGCGATGCTGCTCCGCCGCCTGGCCCTGACCTCCCGCGCCGTGGCGGCCGAGCCCGGCCGCCGGGCCAAGACCGGGCTGCTCGCCGACTGTCTGCGCGCGCTCGGCCCGGACGAGGCGCCGTCGGCGGTCACGCTGCTGTCCGGCGAGTCGCAGCGGCTGCGCACCGGCCTCGGCCCCGCCGCCCTGCGCGACCTCCCGCCGCCCGCCGCCGAACCCGGGCTGGGCGTGCGGGAGACGGAGCGGACGCTGGAGGCGATCGCCGCCGTGCACGGCGCGGGCGCCCGCGCGGAGCGGCACCGCCTGCTGACCGGGCTGTTCGAGCGGGCCACCGACGCGGAGCAGGCGTTCCTGCGCGCCGTCCTGCTCGGCGATCTGCGCCAGGGGGCGCTGGACGCGGTGGTCGCGGACGCCGTCGCGCAGGCCGCCGGGGTACCGGCGACGGCGGTGCGCCGGGCGCTGATGTTCCGCGGCTCGGCCCGGGCGGTCGCCGAGGCCGCGCTGACCGGCGGGCGGGCGGCGCTGGACGCGTTCCGCCTGGAGGTGGGCCGGCCGGTGCGGCCGATGCTGGCGGCCTCGGCGCCGGACGTCGCTACGGCGCTGGAGCGGTTCGCCGGGCCGGTGGCACTGGAGTGGAAGCTGGACGGCATCCGGGTGCAGGTGCACCGGGACGGCCGGGACGTCGGCGTCTTCACCCGGTCGCTGGACGACATCACCGCCCGGGTGCCCGAGGTGGTGGAGGCCGCGCTGGCGCTGCCGGTGCGGGCGGCGGTGCTGGACGGCGAGGCCCTCGCGCTCGGGCCGGACGGCCGGCCGCGGCCCTTCCAGGAGACCGCCGCCCGCACCGCGGCCCGCCGGGACCCGGAGCGGCTGCGCGCCGAGGTCCCGCTCGGCGTGCACTTCTTCGACCTGCTGCACCGGGACGGCGAGGACCTGGTGGACCGCCCCGGGCGGGAGCGGTGGGCCGCGCTCGCCGGGGCCGTCCCGGCCGGGCTGCGGGTGGCGCACACCGAGACCGGGGACCCTGCCGAGGCACTCGCCTTCTTCGAGCGGGCCCTCGCGCACGGCCACGAAGGGGTGCTGGTGAAGGACCCGGCGGCGGGCTACCGGGCCGGGCGGCGCGGCGCCGGCTGGGTCAAGGTCAAACCTCGGCACACCCTGGACCTGGTGGTACTGGCCGCCGAGTGGGGCAGCGGACGGCGCCGGGGCTTCCTCAGCAATCTGCACCTGGGCGCGCGGGCGGGCGGCGAACCGGGGCTGGGCCCGTGGGTGATGCTCGGCAAGACCTTCAAGGGGCTCACCGACGAGACGCTCGCCTGGCAGACCCGGGAGCTGCTGGCCCGCGAGGTCGAACGGGACGCCTGGACCGTCCGGGTACGGCCCGAGCTGGTCGTCGAGATCGCCTTCGACGGGGTCCAGCGCAGCCCGCGCTACCCGGCGGGGCTGGCGCTGCGGTTCGCCCGGGTGGTGCGCTACCGGGGCGACAAGAGCGCGGCGGAGGCGGACACCGTCGCCACCGTCCGGGAGATCGCCGTCGCGGAGGGCCTCGGCTGAGCTCCCGGACCCACCGGCACTTACCTGGAACAACCAACTGATGGCATATCAAACTCCGTTTTTGGCAAACCGGTTCACGACCGGAGGCATATCGGCCATTCTCCGCGAAGTGGCCGTCCACTCTTCGTGTGCGACGAGAGCCGGGGTTAGCTTGGCCATGACAGCGGAGGGCGACCCGGCCCCGGCGCGCCGGTGCCACACCACGGAGAGGTGTCCGACATGCAGGTGAACGTCGACCGGGACCGCTGCTGCAGCTCCGGCCAGTGCGTCATGACGGCTCCCGAGGTCTTCGAACAGGACGAGCGGGACGGCCTGGTGAACGTCCGCCCGGCCGCCCTCCCCACCGCGTTCCTCGCCGACGTTCGCCTCGCCGCCGACCTCTGCCCCGGCGGTGCGATCAGCGTCACCGAGACCGACACCCGCACCGACACCACCACCGAGACCGGGGCCGACGGGCCCGGCACCACCGACTGACGACCACCGCCCGGACCCCGCCGCCCTCCCGCCGTCTCCCACCGCCTGCCACGGCTCTCACCCGTCACGCGAGGAGACCACCCTTGAGCATGTCCACCGTCCCCGTCACCCCGATCCCCGCCCGGCACGACACGGCCTGCCCGTTCGCGCCGCCGCCCGCGTACACCGAGGCCGCGAGCACCGGCCCGGTCAGCCGCGCGGAACTCCCCGACGGCAGCCCCTGCTGGCTGGTGACGGGCTACCAGGAGGTCCGCACGGTGCTGTCGGACCGCCGGTTCAGCGCCGACGCCCGGCGGCCCGCGTTCCCGTTCCTGAGCGAGGGGCGGCGCGCGCTGGTCGCCGCCAACCCGTCCTTCCTGCGCCTCGACGACCCCGAGCACGCCCGGCTGCGCCGCATGGTCACCGGCGAGTTCCTGGTCAAGCGGGTGGAGGAGATGCGCCCCGACGTCCAGCAGATCGTGGACGAGGCGCTCGACCGGATGACGGCCGGGGGCGGCCCGGCCGACCTGGTCTCCGCGTTCGCGCTGCCGGTGCCCTCGCTGGTGATCTGCCTGCTGCTCGGCGTCCCGTACGAGGACCGGGAGGCGTTCCAGGAGAACAGCCGGCTGCTGCTCACCACCAGCGCCGACGACCGGGACATCACCCGGGCGCAGGGCAATCTGCTGGACTACCTGACCCGGCTCGCCGAGCGGAAGCGCTCCGAGCCCGGCGAGGACATCGTCAGCCGGCTGGCGGCGCGCGACGACCTCACCGTGCGGCAGGTCGCGTCGACCGGGGTGCTGCTGCTGGTCGCCGGGCACGAGACCACCGCCAACATGATCGCGCTCTCCACCGCGCTGCTGCTGCGCCGCCCCGAGCAGGCCGCCCGGCTCGCCGACCCGGCGGCCGTGCCCGGCGCGGTCGAGGAGCTGCTGCGGCTGCTCACCATCGTGCACACCGGGGTACCGCGGCAGGCGCTGGAGGACGTCGAGCTGGGCGGCACCCTGATCCGCGCCGGGGACGGGGTGATGGCGATGCTGTCGACGGCCAACCGGGACGACGCCCTGTTCGGCGCCGAGGGCCGGCTGGGCGTCGACGAGGTCGACCTCGACCGGGAGGCGCGCCGGCACCTCGCCTTCGGCTTCGGGGTGCACCAGTGCCTGGGGCAGCCGCTGGCCCGGGCGGAGCTGCAGATCGCGCTCGCCACGCTGTTCCGGCGGCTGCCGGGGCTGCGCCTGGCGGTGCCGGAGGAGGCGCTGGAGTTCCGTACGGAGGCGCTGATCTACGGGCTGAGGTCGCTGCCGGTCACCTGGTGACACCGGGTGGAGCCTGAACCGGGCCTCAGCCGGGCCTGGGTCGGGCCTGGGCCGGACGGGGGTCGGCACCCGCCCGGTTGGCCCTCCCCGGGGTGCGGAGGCAGGCTGGAGGTGCGAAACAGCGAACCGGCCCGGCGGCCGCCCGGCACCACGGTGTGCCGAGGCGGGTCCGGTCGCCCCGGCCGGCCGAGGAGACGGAGCCCGCGATGACCGACATGAGCGCACGCTCCGAGGTGAGCACCGACCGGGACGAGGACGTCCGCGCGGCCGACCCCGAGGAAGGCATCACCTCGATGCAGAACCAGCACGCACAGGACACCTCGCAGGCGGAGGGCGAGCCCCAGGAGGAGCCGAGGGCGGGCTCCTGACCCGCTCCGACCGCTCCGGCACACCAGTTGCCACAAGGCCGCCCGAGTCCCGGGCGGCCTTCGCGACCGCCGGTGTCGCTGCCCGAGCGGCGGCGGACCGGCGAGGGAGGATGGGCGCATGACCGAACAGCAGCAGGGCACGGCAGGACAGGGCCCGGCGGGCGGGACGGGCGGGACGGCGGGGCGGGCGGCGCCTCCGCTGGATCCCCGGTCCTCGTGGGCCACCTGGACCACCCAGTCGATCATCAGCGGGCCCGGCGGGGTCACCACCGTCGAGGTCGGCCCGATCTCGGGCGACCTCACCGTGCACACCACCTGGGTGGACGGCGAGGTACAGCTGACCGTGCAGTACACCGGCGCGCTGGACTGGTACTCGGTGGCGGGCAGCCCGGTGCCGGCGGCCGACGAGAACACGGCGCGGGCCGTCCACCAGGCGATGGTGAACGCCGTGAAGGCGGGGCGGGGCGCAGCGGCCCCGCAGACACCGGCCGGCTGACCCGGCCAGGCACCGCCCGGCACCGCCCGGTGTCCCCGGGTGGTGCCGGGCCGCCGCGGGTACGCCCGTCAGTCGCCGCGTTGCGGCTCCGGGGCGGGAGCCGCGGCCACCCAGTACCCCGGGTCGGCCGGCGGGCGCTCGCGCAGGTCCTTGCGGACCGCGCGGGCCACCTTGCGGGTGTCGCGCAGGTTGACCGTGGCGCCGATGCCCGCGCCGACCAGCAGCGGGGTCAGCGACGGCAGGCGACGCAGCGAGCTGCGGGTCAGCCGGCGGCGCACCTGCTGGCGCACCTCGCTGCCGAGCGCCATCGCGGTCAGACCGGCCGGTTTGGCGAGCAGCGTGGGATCGATGCCGCGCCGGTCGGCCCAGGCCCCGACGTAGGCACCGGCGCGCTGGGCGGCGGTCCCCTGGACGGCAAAGCCGTAGACCTCGTGCAGTTCGGCGATCAGCTTGATCTCGACGGCCGCGACGGCGATCGTCTCGGCGGCGATCTCCACCGGCATCGCGGGCGGCACCGGGAGCATCGCGGCGGCGCCCACACCGGCGCCGAGTGCGCTGGAGGCCCGGCTCGCTCCGGTGATCAGCAGGTCGGCGAGCTTCTCGGGGTCGGCGGCCCCGGGGTGCTGGGCGCGCAGCGTGGCGAGGTTGCGGACCGGGATGCGCGGGGCGGTCCGGAGCAGCTGCTCGGTGAGGGCCCGGCCGCCGTACGCGGCGCCCTTGGCGGCGGTCCGGCTCCCGGTGCCGAGCCGGCGGGCGATGGCGGTGACCAGCCGGGCGCCGCGACGTCGGCCGCGTTCGACGGCCGCCCGGTACTCGGCGAGCCCGCCGGGGCCGCCCTCGGCGGGCTCGCCGGGTGCGGGGCGTTCGAGTTCCTCGACCAGGCCGGCCAGCTCGTCGGCGACGCGGTCGGGGGTGGGCTCGGGCTGCGCGGGCCGTCCCGGCTTCCTGAAGAGTGCCATGGTGTGGCGGTACCCGGCGGGGTGCGGCGACACGCCCCGGGGGTTGTCCCGGTCCTGCGACAGGACGACGACGGCCGCGTTCCGGTGGCCCGGGCCGTCAGGCCGGGGCCGTCAGGCCGGGGCCGTCAGCCCGGGGCCGTCAGCCCGGGCCGGGCCGGTTCACTCGGTGATCTCCACGCCCCGCCAGAACGCCACCCGGCCGCGGATGTGCTCGGCCGCGGGATCGGGGTCGGCGTAGTACCAGGCCGCGTCCGGGTTGGTCGCGCCGTCGACCTGCAGCGAGTAGTACTCGGCGGTGCCCTTCCACCCGCAGACCGTGGTGGTGTCCGACGGGCGCAGGTACTCGGTGCGCACGGAGTCGGCCGGAAAGTAGTGGTTGCCCTCGACGACGACGGTGTCCTCGCTCTCGGCGACGACGGTGCCCTGCCAGCGTGCTGTGGTCATGTCCGGAGTCTGCCCCACGGGGACGGCGGTGTCACCGGGTCGAAGCCAGGCCGGAGCCGCGGCGGGACCGGGGCGGAGCCGCGGCGGGCGTCAGGGCAGCGGCTGGGCGTGCACCGGGCAGTGCGGTGTCTGGTGGCCGCCGGTGGCGAGCATCCGGACCTCGCCCGCGTCGCTGATCTCGGCCCGCACGATGCCGCTGGGGTCCTCGTACACCGGGTGGCCGCCGGGCCCGGTGGCACTGGTGCGGGCGACCACGACCACGTCCTGCGGGGCCTGGGTGCCGGGGGTGCCCGGGAAGGTGAGTGCGTAACGGGTGACGGGACTCATCACCGACCTCCTGGTGCCTGTTCGACCCGGTCGCTAGGCGGCGGCCCTGGCCGGACGGGCGGAGGAGCCGCGGACCTCCAGCTCCGCGAGCAGCTGGGCGGTGGCCTCCGTGACGGCGTCCACGGCCCGGTCGAAGGCCTCGCGGTTGTGCGCGGCCGGCGCCCGGAAGCCGGACACCTTCCGCACGTACTGGAGCGCGGCCGCGTGGTAGTCCTCCGCCGTGGCGTCGGGCGTCACGGGTGGTCTCAGCGTCTTGATACTGCGGCACATGACCCCAGTCTCCCGCGCTGACGTCCGGGAGGCGACCCCCGTCCGTCACCGGACCGTCCACCGCCCCACACGGGCACGTCATCCGGTCGCACAGGAATTCGGATTAGGATTTCGGCCGGACAATCCCGACTCCTCCCGTTTCTCTCCCGGAGTACCCCCTTGCCTCTCGCGCTGGTCGCCCTGGCCGTCACCGCGTTCGCCATCGGAACCACCGAGTTCGCCGCCATGGGGCTGCTCCCCCAGGTGGCGGACGGCCTGGACGTCTCGATCCCCCAGGCCGGCTGGCTGATCTCGGCGTACGCGCTCGGCGTGGTGATCGGGGCGCCGCTGCTCACCGCGCTCGCCGCCGGACGGCCGCGCAAGGCGGTGCTGGTCGCACTGGCCGCCTTCTTCGCCTTCGGGAACCTGCTCTGCGCGCTCGCCCCCGACTTCTGGACACTGGCCGCCGCCCGGCTGGTCAGCGGGCTGCCGCACGGAGCGTTCTTCGGCGCCGGGGCGGTGGCGGCGGCCGAGCTGGTGGCCCCGGACCGGCGGGCCCGGGCGGTCGCGGTGATGTTCTCCGGGCTGACCCTCGCCAACGTGGTCGGGGTGCCCGCCGCGACACTGCTCGGCCAGCACCTGGGGTGGCGGGCGACCATGCTGGTGGTGGTCGCGATCGGCGCGGCCGGGGCGGTGGCGATCGCCCGGCTCGTCCCGGACCTGCCCTCCCCCGCGCAGGCGGGCCTGCGGCACGAGCTGGGCGCGTTCCGCAGCGGGCAGCTCTGGCTGGCGCTGGCCACCGTGGTCTTCGGCTGCGGCGGCTTCTTCGCCTGCTACTCCTACATCACCCCGCTGCTCACCGAGGTCTCCGGGTACGCGACCGGCTCGGTGACCCTGGTGCTGGCGCTGTTCGGGGTGGGGATGACGATCGGCAACCTGCTCGGCGGGTACGCGGCCGACCGCGCGCTGCGACCGACCGTGTGCGCCGCGTTCCTGCTGCTCGCCGCCGTGCTGGCGCTGTTCGCGGTGACCGCGCGCACCGAGTGGTCGGCGGCGGTGACGGTGGTGCTGGTCGGGCTCTTCGGGTTCGCGATCGTGCCGGCGGTGCAGACGCTCGTGATGCGCGAGGCGCACGGCGCTCCGACGCTGGCCTCGGCGACCGTGCAGGGCGCGTTCAACCTGGCGAACGCCCAGGGCGCGTTCTTCGGCGGACTGGCGCTGGACGCGGGGCTGGGCTGGACCTCGCCACCGCTGGTCGGCTCGGGCCTGGCGGCCTCGGGCGCGGTGATCGCGGTGGCGGCCTGGGCCGCCGACCGGCGGCGGCGCGGGCGGACGCCGACGGTCGTGGTCGCCACCGGAAGCGGAAGCGGTGCGGGCCGTGGCAGCGGCGCGGGCGGCGCCGCGGCCCTGGTGCCCGGGCCCGCGCCGGCCGCGGACGACCGGGTCGGCGCGGGCCGCTGAGGCACCGGCTCAGGCGGAGGCGGCCGGCGGCAGCGGGCGCAGCTCGCGGTGGCCGTCGGCGAGCAGCAGGTAGCCCTCCGCGTTGAACTTGATGCCGGCCCGCTCCTCCTCGGTCAGCTCGCGGCGGACCTTGGCCGGCACCCCGGCGACCAGCGAGCCGGGCGGGACCTCCATGCCCTGCGGCACCACGGCGCCCGCGGCGACCAGCGAGCCCGCGCCGATCCGGGCGCCGTTGAGCACGGTGGCGTTCATCCCGACCAGCACGTCGTCCTCGATCACGCAGCCGTGCAGCACGGCGTTGTGGCCGACCGAGACCCGCTCCCCCATCACCAACGGGAAGCCCAGGTCGGCGTGGAGGGTGCAGTTGTCCTGGACGTTGCTGCCCGCGCCGACCGTGATCGCCTCGGCGTCCCCGCGCAGCACCGCGCCGTACCAGACGCTCGCCCCCGCGCCGACCGTCACGCTGCCCACCACGACCGCGTTCGGTGCGACGAAGGCGCCCGGGTCGACGGCGGGCACCCGGCCCCCGACTTCGGCGATCAGCGGCTCTGCCATCTCTCGTCCTCCTCGTGACGACGGCCCATCAGGTGCGGGCCATGATGGCATCCCCGCCCGGCCGGTCCGGGAGCCGGGTGGCCCCGGTCAGCCGGTGCAGGTCGCGGCGTCGACCAGCTTCCCGTAGGCCTCCCCGGTGGCCCGGGGCAGCTGCTCGCCGTCGCCGTTGATCGAGACCGCGAACTGCCGGCGGAGGTCGGCGGGTGGAGAACACGGCGGTGAAGTAGCCGTAGATGCTTCCGGTGTGGCCCCAGAGCGTGCCGCCGCAGGGCGTGGTCGCCCGCTCCAGGCCGAGGCCGTACCTCCCGCCGCTCTGCGGGGTGACCGTCGTCATCTCCGCGAGCTGCGGCCGGGGCAGCAGCCGCCCGCCGAGCAGGGCCGCGATGAAGGTGTCGAGGTCGGCGGTGGTGGAGATCCCGGCGCCGGCCGCGTCCGCCATGCTCGGGTCCAGCCGCGTGACGTCCGTGGGACCACCGGGGTGCGCGAGGTAGCCGTGCGCGTGCGGACCCGCGATGCCCGTCTCGTGGACGGGCATGGAGGTGCCGGTCAGGCCCAGCGGGCGGATGATCCGGCGCTCCACCTCCTGCTGCCAGCTGCGGCCGGTGGCCCGCTGGACGATCTGTCCGACCACGACGTAGTTGGTGTTGGAGTAGTGGAACTCCTGGCCGGGCGCGAAGTACGGCGGGTGGGCGTTGGCGAGGGCGATCAGCTGCTGCGGCGTCCAGCGGGTCCAGCGGCCGGTGTCCAGCCACTCCTGGACCTCGACGGGGTCCTTCCCGGGGCCGAGGGCCGGATCGTCGGCGAAGTCGAACAGCCCGCTGGTGTGGCTGAGCAGCTGGCGCAGGGTGATGTTCGCACCGTTCGGCACCGCGCCCGGCAGCAGCTTCTCCACCGGATCCTCCAGGCCGAGCCGGCCCTCCGCGACCAGCTGGAGCACGACGGTGGAGACGAAGCTCTTGGTCAGGCTGCCGATCCGGAACCGGCCGTCCGGGGAGGCCGGGGCGCCGGTGGTGATGTCGGCGGTGCCGGCGCCGCCCTTCCACAGGGTGCGGCCGTACTCGCCGACCCGGGCGAGCGAGGCGGTCACGCCGTCGCCCGCGAGCATGCCGCGCACCGAGGCCTCCAGGGCCCTGGTGTCGACGCCCGTCCGCGGGCCCCGGCCGGCGGCGTCCTCCGCCGTGTCCTGGGGACCGGTCACCGTCACCACCGCGGTCGGCGCCGCCGTGCCGAGGGCGCCGGCCGTCGGGGCCGCTACACCCACCAGACCCGCACCCGCAAGCGCGAGCGCCACGACGCGCACCGCCGTCCCGCGCCACCGGCGTTCCGCTCCCGCTCGGGACCGCCCCCGCGCCGCCCCCGGGTCCGCTCCGTGCCCGAACTCCGTCATGCCCATGAACCCTCCCCTGCCCGTTGCCACCGACTCCGGCAACTCCGATGCCAGTCACCAGAACTGACATTCCGACAGATATGGCCGAAAGATCGTCGGCCCACCGTCCGTACCGGCCGCGACTCGGGTACGACCCTCGCACGGCGGTCGCCCCTCGGGTAGGCCGTCGGGCAGGGGATGCCCCCGAGGCCCGCCCGGGGGTGCCCTGGAGACCCACCCCGGAGTGCCCCGGTCCGGGGGCACTCCGGGGTGGGCCGACGGTCCGGGGTCAGTCCCGGCCGAGCGGGGCCGGGGCGTCGCAGGTCGCGGCGGCGACCAGCTTCTCGAAGGCCTTCCTGGTGGGCAGCGGAGTCGAGATGCCACTGCCGTTCATCGACACCGAGAGCTGGCGGCGCAGGTCGGCCGTGCTGTACAGGAAGGTGCTGAAGCCGGGGATGCCGCCGGTGTGGCCCCAGAGCTCACCGCAGTCGGTGGTGGTCCGCTCCAGGCCCAGGCCGTACCCGCCCTGGCTCTGCGGGGTGACCGTCATCATCTCCGCGAGCTGCTGCCGGGGCAGCAGCCGCCCGCCGAGCAGGGCGGTGATGAAGGTGTTGAGGTCGGCGGTGGTGGAGATCCCGGCGCCGGACGCACCTGCCATGCTCGGGTCCAGTTCGGTGACGTCCACGCGGCCGTCGGGCAGGTCGAAGTAGCCGTGCGCGTGCGGGCCGGGGACGGCCGTCTCGTGGTCGGGCATGGAGGTGGCGGTCAGGCCCAGCGGGCGGATGATGCGGCGCTCCACCTCCTGCTGCCAGCTGCGGCCGGTGGCCCGCTGGACGATCTGTCCGGCCAGGATGTAGTCGGTGTTGGAGTAGTGGTAGCCCTGGCCGGGCGGGAAGTACGCCGGGTGGTTGTTCGCCAGCGTGATGAGCTGCTGCGGTGTCCAGCGGGTGTAGCGCCCGTTCACCAGCCACCGTTCGAGGGCGCCGGGCGCTCCGGGATCGAAGGCCTGGTCCTCGGTGTAGTCGAACAGCCCGCTGGTGTGGTTGAGCAGCTGGCGCAGGGTGATGTTCGCGCCGTTCGGCACCGCGCCCGGCAGCAGCCGCTCCACCGGGTCGTCCAGGCCCAGCCGCCCCTCGGCGACCAACTGGAGGACGACGGTGGAGACGAAGGTCTTGGTCACGCTGCCGATCCGGAACCGGCCGGTGGCCGAGGCCGGGGCGCCGGTCGTGTAGTCGGCGGTACCGGCGGCGCCCTTCCACAGCGTGCGGCCGTACTCGCCGACCCGGGCGAGCGAGGCCGAGGCACCGCCGGAGTCGACGATGGCCTGCGCCGCCGCGTCCAGGGCCCTGGGGTCGACACCCTTGCGCGGCCCCCGCGCACCGGTGTCCGGCGTCACCCCGTCCTGGGCGCCGGTCACCGTCACCACCCCGACCGGCCCCGCCGCGCCGAGGGCGCCGGCCGCCGGGGCCGTCACCCCGACCAGGCCCGCGCCGGCGAGCGCGAGCGCCACCAGGCGCGCGGCCGGGCGGCGGCGACGCCCCGCGCCCCCGCGACCGCCCGGATCCGTTCCGCCCCTGTGTTCCGCCATGTCCGTCCACCTTCCCGTGTCCATGCCGAGGGGTGCGTTCAACACCCTTGTGCGTCTCGGCACTTGACACGCTGACAGGTGGCGGCGGCCAGGTCGTCAGCCCACGGTCCAGGTCGGCTCCGACCCTGGACGTACCTTCGAACGGTGGGCCGCTCCCCCTCAAGGATGGGCCACTCCCCCGAGACCGCTCGGGGACACCGGCGGGCAAGGACACCGGCGGGCAAGGACACCGGCGGGCAAGGACACCGGCGCCCCCGCGTCCAGGCGGTCAGGCGTGCAGGCGGTCAGGCGGTCAGGCGACCGGGGCCTTGACCCGCAGCACCTCGATGAACGCCCGCAGCCACGCCGGGTGGTCGGGCCAGGCGCGGGCCGAGACGACCACGCCGTCCACCACCGCCTCGCCGTCCACATAGGTCGCGCCCGCCGCCTTCACGTCCGGCTCCAGGGCCGGGTAGGCGGCGCTGGTCCGCCCGCCGAGCACCCCGGCGGCGGCGGACACCAGCGGGCCGTGGCAGATCTGCGCGACCGGCTTCTCGCCCTCGAAGAAGTGCCGGACGATCCGCTGCACCTCGGGGTCGTTGCGCAGGTACTCCGGGGCGCGTCCGCCCGGGATGACCAGGGCCACGTAGTCGGCCGGGTCGACGTCGGCGAACGCCACGTCGGCGGGCCAGGTGTAGCCCGGCTTCTCGGTGTAGGTGTCGAACCCCTCGACGAAGTCGTGCACCACGAACTGGAGCCGCTTCTTCGCCGGCGCCGCGATGTCGACCTGGTAGCCCTCCTCGCGCAGCCGCTGGTACGGGTAGAACACCTCCAGCGACTCCGCGGCGTCCCCGGTGACGAGCAGGATCTTCGATGCCATCGTCGACATCCCTCCGAAGTGATCGGTCCTCGAACAGTGGAGCAGTGGTACGGACCCCGACCGGCGGGCACCGGTGCGGGACCGCACCAACCTCCCGCACCCGCCCCACCCGCGCAACGGGGCGCACCGGTCAGCCGGCACCCTGTGCGCGCCCCCGCACGCCCCCTGTCGGCGGCGCGCGCCCCCACCAGGGCACACGCCTAGACTCCGTGCTGCCCCATGACCGCGACAGCCCCGAAGGGAGTCCGCCCCGATGTCGGACCGCACCACCTATCTCGTCCTGCCCGGCTACCAGAACTCCGGACCGGCCCACTGGCAGAGCCGCTGGGAGGCGGCCGACCCGGTGGCCTTCGTCCGGGTCCGGCAGCAGGACTGGGACCACCCGGAGCCGGAGGCCTGGGTGGGTCAGGTGGACGCGGCGGTCGCCGAGGCGGCGGTCGACGGGCCGGTGGTGCTGGTGGCGCACAGCCTCGGCTGTGTGACGGTGGCCCGCTGGGCGGCCACCGCGCCGGCCGGACGGACGGCGGCCGTGCGCGGCGCGCTGCTGGTCGCGCCCGCCGACGTCGACCACGCGGACGTGCCCGAGCTGTTCGGCTTCCGCCCGGTGGCGCTGTCCCGGCTGCCGTTCCCGGCCACCGTGGTCGGCAGCACCGACGACCCGTGGGTCACCCCGGAGCGGGCCCGGCGGTTCGCCGGGGCCTGGGGCGCGCGCTACGTCGAGCCCGGCGCCTTCGGGCACCTCAACTCCGACTCCGGGCTGGGCGACTGGCCGCTGGGCCGGGAGCTGCTCGCCGCCCTCTGAGCGGACGGGCGGCGCGGCTCGGGGGCTCGGGGGGCTCGGAGCCCCGGGGGCTCGGGGGCTCGGGGACCAGGGCTCGGGGGCCCGCGTTCATCCCAGGTTCCGGGGATGGGATTGCGTCCACCTCCCGCGCCAGAATCAAACGCAGTGGTCCGCCCACCCCGGACCGGAGGCCGGCCGCGGTGCGTGACCGCGGCCGGCCTCCCCCGTTCCCCGGGGCGGCGAGGCTCCAGCGGCGGCGGGGCCGGACGACGGGTACCGGGCCCGGACGGTAGGTGCGGGAACTTCTCCCGCAGTTCGCCCGACGGCCACCCGGCGGGGCACCACTGCTCCTAGTCTGCGGGCGGCACTCACACCGCGACGCCATCAGCGCGAGCTAGGAGCATCCATGACGTACCGTCCGTCCGACGGCAGCACCCCGGCGCAGTCCCCCGACACCACCGCCTCCTCCCGCCGGTCCTTCCTGCGGGTCACCGGTGCGGCCGGGCTCGGCGCGGCGGCCCTCGCGGCCGGCGCCGGCGAGGCCTTCGCCACCCCCGCCGCCGACGAGCCGGGCGACGAGCAGTACGGTGCCGCCGACGAGCGCGGCGCCGCCCGCCCGACCGGTACCCCCTCGCCGGTGCGCACCGGCACCGGCCTGGACCGCCTGCCGCACCCGCTGATCATCGGTCACCGCGGCGCCCCCGGCTACCGTCCCGAGCACACCCTCGGCTCCTACGACCTGGCGCTGCGGCTGGGCGCGGACGTCATCGAGCCGGACCTCGTCCCCACCAAGGACGGCCACCTGGTGGTCCGCCACGAGAACAACATCGCGGAGACCACGGACGTCGCGGACCACAAGGAGTTCGCGGACCGCCGCACCACCAGGACGATCGACGGCGCCGCCCAGACCGGCTGGTTCACCGAGGACTTCACGCTCGCCGAGCTGCGCACCCTGCGTGCCAAGGAGCGCCTGCCGCAGCAGCGCCAGCGCAACACGCTCTACGACGGCCGCTGGGCCGTGCCGACCTTCCGCGAGGTGGCCGACTTCGCCCGCAAGCGCGGCCGGGAGCTGGGCCGGGACGTCTGGGTCTACCCCGAGACCAAGCACCCCAGCTACTTCCGCTCGATCGGCCTGCCGCTGGAGGAGCGCCTCGCCGACGAGCTGCGCCGCACCGGCCTGGCCGGGCGCAACGGCCGGGCGATCCTGCAGTCCTTCGAGCCGAGCAGCCTGCAGCGCCTCGCCAAGCTGGTCGACAACCCGAAGATCTTCCTGCTCAGCGGCCCGACCAGCCAGCCGTACGACTTCGTGCTGTCCGGCGACAAGCGCACCGTCGCCGACCTGGTGAAGCCCGAGGGCCTGCGCTGGATCGCCTCCTTCGCGCACGGCATCGGCCCGACCACCACCCTGATCGCGCCCGTCGACGCGACCGGCAAGCTGCTGCCGCCGACCACCCTGGTCAAGGACGCGCACACGGCGGGCCTGCTGCTGCACCCCTACACGGTGCGCAACGAGAACTCCTTCCTGCCGCTGGACTACCGCCGGGGCACCGACCCCAACGCGTACGGCGACTCGATCGGCTGGGCGAAGTACCTCTACGAGCTCGGCGTGGACGGCTTCTTCACCGACCAGACGGACAGCACCGTGCTGGCCCGCCAGGACTTCTGGGCGGCCAAGGGCGTGCACTGACGCCAGGCTCCGCCCACGACCGCGCCCCGGAACGTCCGTCGACGTTCCGGGGCGCGGTGCCGTGCGGGGCGCGGTGCGGGGCGCGGTGCCGTGCGGGCGGGCCGGCTCAGCCGTCCTGGTGCTGCTGCTCGGGCTGCGCGGGCTCGCCCTGCTGCTGGTCCGGCTGCTTCGGCGGCTGCTCCTGCTGGGTCGGCTGCGCGGGCTTGGGGTTCGGGCTGGGGTTGCGCGGCGCCCGGGTGGACGGCTGGGGGCGTCCGGGCCAGGACGGCCAGTCGGTCGCGGAGCCGCTGCCCGATCCCGGGCTCGCCGAGGGGTCGCGCTTGGGCGCCGGGTTGGGGATGTAGACGGTCTTGAACTCCTGCTCCGGCATGCCCCGGACGGCGTCGTTCATCGCCATCTGCCAGATCGGTCCGGGGCCGGTCGCGCCGAAGACCTCGTCGAACCACTTGCCGCCGATCCGGATGTTCTTCATCTTCACGCCGCCGGCCGGGCCGCCCAGCCAGACCGAGGTGGCGAGGTTGGCGGTGTAGCCGCTGAACCAGGCGGACTTCTTCTCGTCGGAGGTGCCGGTCTTGCCGGCGATCTGGCGGTCGTCGTCGAGGCCGAGGTCGCGCGCGGTGCCGCCCTTCTCGGTCACCCCGAGCAGCACGGTGTTGATGATGTCGGCGGTGCCCTCGGAGAACACCCGCTCGCACTTGGCGGGGCTGACCGCGACGTCCTTGCCGTCGATCGTCTTGATGGCGCTGATCGCGACCGGCGTGCAGTAGGTGCCGCGGTTGGCGAAGGTCGCGTAGACGTTGGCCATGACCAGCGGGCTCACCTCCTGGGTGCCCAGGCCCAGGGCGGGCAGCTCCTCCAGCGGCTTGCCGCTCGCCTTGGTGAGCACGCCGAGCTTGTTGGCCATCTGCTTGACCGCGCAGAGGCCGATCTCCTGCTCCATCTGCACGAAGTAGGTGTTGACCGAGAGCGCCATCGCCTCCTTGAGCTCGTACGGGCCGACCTCGCCCGTCGACTCGTTGGGGATGGTGCCGCTCTTCTTGCCCTTGTCCAGGTTCTTCCAGGTGCCGTCGCAGGTGCTCATCGTCGGCCAGTCCATCTTGTTCGGCGAGTCGTAGGCCTGGGTGGAGGTGAGCCCGGCCTCCAGGCCGGCGGCGGCCACGATCGGCTTGAAGTTGGAGCCCGGCTGGAAGCCGTTGCCGCCGCCCATCGCCGCGTCCACGTTGTAGTTGACGACCGTCTGGTTCTTCGACGGGTCGATGCCGTACGGGCGGGTCTGGGCCATCGCCAGGATCTTGCCGCTGCCCGGCTCCACCATGGTCATCGCCGCCGACACCTCGTCGGTGACCTTGACCTTCGTGGTCACCGCCTTGAGCGCGGCGGCCTGCTTCGCCGGGTCGAGGGTGGTGTGGATGTACAGGCCGCCCATGTCCCAGAGCTTCTTGCGCTCGGCGGCGGTCTTGCCGAAGACCGGGTCCTGCTTGATCACGTGCTTGACGTAGTCGCAGAAGAAGCCCATGCCCGCGTCGGCGGTGATGCAGCCGTTCTGCGGCGCCTGGTAGTGCAGCACGATCGGCCCGGACTTGGCCTCCTTGGCCTGCTCCGCGGTGAGGTGCTTGTTCTCCACCATCTTGTCGATCACGACGTCACGGCGCTTGCGCGAGGCCTCGGGGTGGGCCTTGGGGTCGAACTGGGAGGGGTTCTGCACCAGGCCGGCGAGGGTGGCCGCCTCGGCGACGGAGAGGTCCTTGGTGTTCTTGCCGAAGTAGCGCTGGGCCGCCGCCTGGATCCCGTACGCCTGCTGGCCGTAGTAGGTGATGTTCAGGTAGTTGGTGAGGATCTGCTCCTTGGTGAGCTCCTCCTCCAGCTTGATGGCGTACTTGAGCTCCTGCACCTTGCGGCCCAGGGTCTTGCGCTGGGCCTCCCGGACCGCCACCTGGTCGTCGCCGGCCTTCTCGACGTTGACGTTCTTCACGTACTGCTGCGTCAGGGTGGAGGCGCCCTGCAGGGCGGTGCCGCTCTCCGCGTTCTTGGTGATGGCCCGCAGGACGCCCTTGAGGTCGACGGCGCCGTGCTCGTAGAAGCGCGCGTCCTCGATGTCCACCTGGGCCTGGCGTATCAGCGGGCCCATCTCCTCCGCGGTGATCACCCGGCGGTCGCGCTCGTAGACCTTGGCTATCTGCTGGCCCTTGGCGTCGAATATCCAGCTGGCCTGGGTCAGCGGCGGGGCCTTCAGGTCGTCAGGGATGGTGTCGAACTCCTCCACGGTGCCCTTCATGCCGAGCCCGAGCGCGCCGGCGGCCGGCAGCGCGATGCCCGCCAGCAGCACGCCCGCGAGGGTGCTGTAGCCGAGGAACTTCACGCCGTGGCCGAGGAGGCCGAGCGGGGTCTCCCGGCGCCGGGGGCGCGGCACCCAGGTGTCGAGGGGCTCCGGGGAGGGCGTGCGGCGGCTTCTCCGTGACATAGTCGGAACACTACGTCCACGAAAACCGCCCGTGGGGCCGGTGTTGGCCAAGCTTTGTCACAAATCGGCGACAGATCGGCGTTGTTGGGCGTGGCATGACCACCGGACCGGAGTCCGGCCCGGTGCGGACGGGGTCGTTCGCCGACGTCCGACCACGGCCGCCGCACCGAAACCGTTCGGGCCCTACCGGCCGTCCGGCCCGTTCGGGCAGCTCCGGCGGCGCGGGCAGTTCCGGCGGCGCGGGCGGCGCCGGGGTCAGCCGTCGCGCTTCTTGCGGCGCAGCCCGAACACCGCGCCCGCCACCGCGAGCAGGAACGCCACCCCGAGCACCCGGTCCCCGGTGCCGGCCTCGGAGGAGCCACCGTCGGCCGAGGAGGACGAGGAGCCCGCCGAGGCGCCCTCCGACGGCGGGGCCGCCGCGCCGGACGACGGCGCCGAGCGGTCCGCGGCCGTCGCGGTCGGGGTGGGCGTGGCGCTCGGCAGCGGCTTGACCGTGTCCGGGAGCTGGTCGTCGTCCAGCGGGGAGCGCCAGACCGGGCTGTCCTTGCCCTCGCTGCCGTAGAGCAGCGCCCGGCCGTCGGCGGTGAAGGTGACCGACTCGCCCTGGCGCTGGAAGGGCGTGGACAGCGGCTCGTCACCGCTCGGCGCGCCGTCCTTCCAGCGGTAGAGGGTGGCCGAGAAGTAGCCGCGCAGCACCAGTCGGGTGCCGTCCGGAGAGAAGGCGCCGTCGGTGATCCACGGGACGTCGGCGATCCGCCGGAAGGTGTTGACGCCGCTCGCCGAGAGCTGCTCGGGGCCCTGGTAGAGGCCGCCGCCGCCCTGCTTCTTGCTCGCGATGTAGGCGCGGCCGGTCACCGGGTGGACCATCAGCGCCTCGGCGTCGCGCGGGCCGTCCTCGTAGCGGACCCGGTAGCGGGTCACCTGCACCGTCTGGTCGCGGAGTTCGGCGGGCTCGGCGAAGGCGTAGATCCAGACCTCGGGCCACTTGCCGCCGAGGTTGTCGCCGATGTCGCCGACGTAGAGCCGGCCGTCCGGGCCGAGCGAGATCGCCTCGACGTCGCGCGGCTCGATGCCGCGCAGGGTGACGGTGGCGACGGTGCGGCCCTGGGAGTCGACGGCGTAGACGTACGGGCCGTCGTCGCTGTCGTTGTGCGTCCAGTAGACGCCGGGGTGCTGCCGGCTGGCCGCGAGACCGCTGGACTCGGTGATCCGCGGGTCGCCGATGGTGAACGCCTGGCCGCCCGGGTCGGCCGCGCGGGCCGGCGGGGCGCCGACCGTGGCGGTGGCGGCGACCGCGGCGGTCGCGCAGGCGGCGGCCAGCAGGGCCGCGGGGAGCCTCGTCGTTCGCGTCCTCAGCACCGGTCGATCCTCCCACGGCCGTGGCGGCGGGACCGGACCGACCTTTTTCGTCACCTTGACGAAAATAGCGGGCGACCAATATCGTCATCACGACGATAAGGAGTCGCTCATGGCCGACATCACCAAGCGCTTCGGGCTGCGCCACCTGCGCGCCCGGCCCACCGCCCACATCCGCCACGTCCGGCACGGCCGCCTCGCCCACGACGGCACCGGCCTCGCCTTCTGGTTCCGCCCGCTCACCGCCGCGCTCTCCGAGGTCCCGGTCGACGACCGCGAGCTGGCCATGCTCTTCCACGCCCGCACCGCCGACTTCCAGGACGTCACCGTCCAGGGCACCCTCACCTACCGGATCACCGACCCGGCCACCGCCGCCGCCCGCGTCGACTTCGGCATCGACCCCCACACCGGCGCCTGGCGCTCCGCCCCGCTCGACCAGCTCGCCACCCTGCTCACCGAGACCGCCCAGCAGCACGCGCTCGGCCTGCTCGCCCGCACCCCGCTGGCCGCCGCGCTGGCCGACGGCGTCACCGCCGTCCGCGAGCGGATGGCCGCCGGGCTCGCCGCCGAGGCGCGGCTGGCCGAGACCGGGCTCGCCGTGATCGCCGTCCGGGTGGTCGCCCTGCGCCCCGAACCGGAGGTGGAGCGCGCGCTGCGCACCCCCGCCCGCGAACTGGTCCAGCAGGAGGCCGACCGGGCCACCTTCGAACGGCGCGCCGTCGCCGTCGAGCACGAGCGCGGCATCGCCGAGAACGAGCTCGCCAACCGGATCGAACTCGCCCGGCGCGAGGAGCAGCTGATCACCCAGCAGGGCGCCAACAGCCGGCTGCAGGCCGAGGACGAGTCCGCCGCCGACCGGATCCGCACCGACGCCGAGGCGCAGCGCCGCACCCGGCTGGCCGGTGCCGAGGCCGAAGCGGCCCGTGCCCTGGGCGAGGCCAAGGCCGCCGCCGAGGCCGCCTGGCTGGCCGCCCACCAGCAGGCCGACCCGGCCGTGCTGCGGGCGCTCGCGCTGATGCGCCTCGCCGAGCACCTGCCGCGGATCGACAGCCTCACGCTCACCCCGGACGTGCTCACCGGTCTGCTCGCCAAGCTCGGCGCGACGGGCGCCGAGGGGGCCGGGCGGTGACGCTCGCGCCCCGGGTGGTCCTGGTGCACCGCCGCACCGAGTACCAGGAGCTGCTCGCCCATCACGGCACGCCCGGCCAGGCGGCGTACTTCCTGAGCAGCCGGAGCCGGTCGGTGGAGGAGATCGAGCTGCGCCACCGGCGCCAGGAGCTGGCGCTCGCCGAGGCGGCCGGCGCAGTGCCGCTGGACTGGCGGCGCACCCGGGTCGAACGTGCCGACCTGCCGCGGTTCCTGTTCGAGCCGCAGGACGTGGTGGTCGTGGTCGGCCAGGACGGGCTGGTCGCCAACGTCGCCAAGTACCTGGCCGGGCAGCCGGTGATCGGCGTGGACGCGGAGCCCGGACGCAACCCGGGCGTCCTGGTCCGGCACCGCGCGCACGACCTCGCCCGGCTGCTGCCGGCCGCCGTCGGCCCGGGCGCCGAGCGGCGCACCGAGGAGCGGACCATGGTCGAGGCGGTGGCCGACGACACCCAGCGGCTGCTCGCGCTCAACGAGGTGTACATCGGCCAGCCCGGCCACCAGACGGCCCGCTACCGGCTGGCGGTCGAGGAACGGCCGGGCGGAGCCGACGCCGGTGAGCCGCAGGCCTCATCCGGCGTGCTGGTGGGCACCGGGACGGGCGGTTCCGGCTGGTGCCGCTCGGTCTGGCTGGAACGCGGCGGGCCGCTCCCCCTGCCGGGGCCGGGCGCCCCGGCGCTCGCCTGGTTCGTGCGCGAGGCCTGGCCCTCCCCTGCCACCGGCACCGCGCGGGTGTACGGCCTGCTCGACGCGGGCCGGCGGCTGGTCCTGACGGTGGAGTCGGACCGGCTGGTGGCCTTCGGCGACGGGGTCGAGGCCGACGCGCTGGAGCTGGCCCGGGGCCAGAGCGTCCGGGTGGGCGTGGCCGCCACCCGACTGCGGCTGCTGGCGTGAACCCCGGGCCGGCTCCCGCGTGTCATCACTCCGCCGTGCGTTCCTCCGGATGGCGGACGACGACGACCGGGCAGTGGGCGTGCTGGATCATCGCCTGGCTGGTGGAGCCCAGCAGCAGGCCCGCGAAGCCGCCGCGGCCGCGGGCGCCGACCACCAGCAGCTGCGCCTCCCGGCTCGCCTCGATCAGTGCCGGGCGGGTCTGCGCCTCGAAGACCTCGGAGCGCAGCTCGACGTCCGGGTACTTCTCCCGCCAGCCGGCCAGCGCCTCGGCGAGCACCCGCTCCTCCTGGTCGGGCCAGCTGGTGCTCGGGTGCGCGATGTGCAGGGCGGTCAGCGGGGCGCGGCGGGCGGAGGCCTCGGCGAAGGCGAAGCCGAGCGCCTCGGCGCCCACCCCGCTGCCGTCCACCGCCACCAGCACGGGCCCCTCCGGGTCCGGCCGGCCGCGGACGATCAGCACCGGGCAGTCGGCGTGCGCGGCCAGGTGGACGGCCACCGAACCGATCAGCAGGGCGCCGAACCGGCCGAGCCCCCGGCTGCCGACCACCACCAGCCCGGCCTCCCGCGACCAGCGGGCCAGCACGGTCAGCGGCTCGCCGGTGACCAGCTCGGTGGCGATGTCGAGGCGCGGGTCCAGTGCCTCGGCGCGGGCCCGGGCGTCCGCCAGGATGCCCTCCGCCTGGTGCCGCAGCCCGCCCTCGGGCGGACCGTCCTGCGCCGGCCCGAGCGGGACGTGCATCAGCGGCCAGATGAACGCGTGCACGATCCGCAGCCGGGTGCCGCGCAGCCGCGCCTCGCGGACGGCGACGTCGACGGCGGCCAGGCTCTCCTCCGAGCCGTCGACGCCCACCAGCACCTGGTCACGCATCGCCGGCCTCCTGCTCCTGCTGCTCCTGCTTCTCGTCCCGCTCGTAGGGGACGACGGCGACCGGACAGGGCACGTGGTGCAGGACGGCGTGCGCGACGGCGCCGATGTGCGCGCCCAGCGGCGAGCGGCGGACCCGCCGTCCGATCACCACCAGCTCCGCTCCCGCCGCACGGTCGGCGAGCACCTTGGCCGGGCGGGCGTTCACGGCCTCCTCGGTGACGGCCACCCCCGGGTGCTTCTCCCGCCAGGGCTGCACCACCCGGGTCAGCTCGCCCTTCGCGTACACCAGCATCTCGCCGGTGACGTCGACGCTGGCCGCGATGCCCGCGTACTGGTAGGTCGCCGGCAGCGTCCAGGAGTACACGGCGCGCAGCGGCAGCCCGCGCCGCTCGGCCACCTCGAAGGCGTGCGCCAGCACCGCGTCCGCTCCCTCGAAGGGGTCGACGCCGACCACCACCTCGCGCGGGCCGGCCGCTTCCTCCCCGTCCTCCCCCCGCCGGACCAGCACCACCGGGCAGTCCGTCCGGGCCAGCACCCGCTGGCTCACCGAGCCGACCAGGAACCCGGCCACCGCGCCGAACCCGCGCGAGCCCAGCACCAGCAGCTCCGCCGGCGCGCCGTCCGGCTCCTGCGCCCCGCTCACCTCGTCGACCAGCGCCCGCACCGGGTCGGTCGGCACCTGGACGGCCTGCACGGTCAGCTCCGGCCAGCGCTCCCGCACCCGCAGCTCGGCATCACGCAGCGTGACGTCCGCCTGCCGGCGCGCCAGATCCACCGTCCCGAGCACCGCGAGCGGCGTCACCACCGTCGGCCAGGCGAGCACCACCTTCAGCGGCAGCCCGCGCCGCGCGGCCTCCTCCGCCGCCCAGTCCAGCGCGGCAAGGCTCTCGGGCGAACCATCGACACCGACGACGACGGACCTTGTCATGACGACCTCCGGCAGTTCTCGAACAGGATGCGGCCGGACGGGGTGGAAGCCCGGCCGCAACCACCACCCTTCCCGCCCCCTCCCAGTCCACCCAGAGTCCAAGGTCCCCGCCACCCGGCTGACGGTCCCGCGATCCCCTGCCGCCCCGTCGCCGCGTCCTCACGTGCAGGAGCATTCGGAAGCCTTGCCACAAACCTGGTGTCCCGCGAACGATCCCGCGCGCAGCGGGCGGCTCAGGGGAGGGTGAGGATGCGGGGGCCGGCTTCGGTGATGGCGACGGTGTGCTCGATGTGGGCGGCGCGGGTGCCGTCGGTGGTGCGGAGGGTCCAGCCGTCGGGGTCGGTGGTGTGGGTGTCGGTGCCGCCGGCGATGAGCATGGGTTCGATGGCCAGGACCAGGCCGGGCTTGAGGGGGAAGCCGCGGCCGGGGCGGCCCTCGTTGGGGAGGTGCGGGTCCTCGTGCATGCGGCGGCCGATGCCGTGGCCGCCGTAGCCCTCCAGGAGGCCGTAGCGGGCGGTGCGGGCGACGGTGCCGACGGCGTGGGCGATGTCGCCGGTGCGGTGGCCGACCACGGCGGCGGCGATGCCGGCCTCCAGGGCGCGGCGGGTGGTGTCGATCAGGCGGACGTCCTCGGGGCGGGGCGTGCCGACGGTGAAGCTGACGGCGGCGTCGCCCGCCCAGCCGTCCAGGACGGCGCCGCAGTCGATGCTCACCAGGTCGCCGTCGCGCAGCCGGTAGCCGTTCGGGATGCCGTGCACCACCGCGTCGTTGACGGAGGCGCAGATGACGGCCGGGAACGGCACCGGGGCGAAGGACGGCCGGTAGCCGAGGAACGGCGAGGTCGCCCCGGCCTTCCGCAGCACGTCGTGCGCCACCTCGTCCAGTTCCAGCAGGCTCACCCCGGCACCCGCCGCCCGCTCGACCTCGGCCAGCGCCGTGGCGACCACCCGCCCGGCCTCCCGCATCGCGGCCAGCGCCGCCTCCGACTTGAACTCCACCATGAGGTCCTCCGACCAACCGGCTCCAATTCTTATACCGGTATTTGTATCACGGTCGGGATGGTGCCGACGGCAGGACCCGTGGCCTACCATCGGGGGCATGGTGAGGACTCCGCTGACCCCCGGGGAACGCGAGCGCGGCGAGCGCTTCGGTGTGCTGCTGCGCGAGGCGCGGGGCGGGCGCAGCATGGTCGAGGTGGCGGCGGCGGCCGGCGTCTCGGCCGAGACACTGCGCAAGATCGAGACCGGGCGGGCGCCGACGCCCTCGTTCTTCACCGTCGCGGCGCTGGCGTACGCGCTGGGGCTCTCGCTGGACGAGCTGGCCACCGCCTGCGCGGATCCGGCCGAGGACGAGGACGAGGCGCTGTCGGCCTGAGCCGGCGGGGGCCGGTGGCGCCCCGGGTGGGGAGGCCACCGGCCGGCGGCGGTCAGGCGGTGACGCCGCCGTCGAGGACGAGGTCGGCGCCGACGGTGTAGGCCGACTCCTCCGAGGCCAGGTGGAGGACGGCCGCGGCGACCTCCTCGACGGCACCGGCGCGGCCGACCGGGATGCTGTCCTTCATCCGGTCCGCCTTGTCGGAGTCGCTCTCGCCGGGCTGGGAGGACATCGTGGTGTTGATCGGGCCGGGGCTGACCAGGTTGATCCGCACGCCCTCGGCGATGTGGTCGCGGGCGGCGGCACGGGTCAGGGTGGCGACGGCGGCCTTGGAGACGGCGTAGGCGCCGACGTTCTCGAGCCGCCGGTGGGTGCCGAGGTTCGAGGAGATGTTGACGATCGCCCCGCCGCCGTTGGCGCGCAGGTGGGCGATCTGGTGCTTCATCGCGTACCAGGTGCCGGTGAGGTTGATGTCGATCAGCCGCTGCCACTCCTCCTCCGCGACGTCGGCGATCCGGCCGACGCCGCCGAAGACGCCGGCGTTGTTGACCGCGACGTCCAGGGCGCCGAACCGCTCGACGGTCTCGCGGACCAGGCGGGCGGCGTCGGCGGTGTCGGACACCGAGCCGGTCAGGGCGACGGCGGTGCCGCCCTCGCGCTCGATCAGGGCGACGGTCTCGGCGAGCGCGCTCGCGGTGCGGCCGGCGACGGCGACGCGGGCGCCCTCCCCGGCGAAGGCGAGGGCCACGGCTCGGCCGATGCCGCTGCCGCCACCGGTGACCAGGACGGACTTGCCGGTGAAGCGGGTGGTGCTGCGGGTCATGCGAATGCTCCTCGATCGGAGGTCTATATTGACCGTTCGGTTCAGAATGGAGACAGCAAAAAACACACCAGCAGAAGAACAGTGGAGCGGACCGGTCAGCCCAGCAGGGCGAGGGCCTGCCCGGCGGCGTCCCGCAGCCGGGCCGAGCCGTCGCCGGCCTTGCCGATCACCCGCATGCCCTGGAACAGCACCAGCAGCATCCGGGCGATCGCGTGCGGGTCGCGGTCCTCGGACAGTTCGCCCTGGGCCTGCGCCCGGACCAGCGCCGTGGTCAGGACCGTCTCCAGGTGGGCCAGGTTGGCCTCCACCCGGCGGGCGGCGTCCGGGTCGTGCGGGGCCAGCTCCACCGCGGTGTTGGTGACGAAGCAACCGCGCCGCCGCCCGCCCTCGCCGTCCGTGGCGGACTCGCCGGCGAAGCGGAGGACCAGGGCACGGACGGCCGGCAGCACCGGGCCGGGCTGCGACAGCTCGGCCAGCAGCGCGGGTTGCTGCTGGCGGCCGTAGCGCTCCAGCGCGCGCAGGTAGAGCTCCCGCTTGCTGCCGAAGGTGGCGTAGACACTGGCACGGGCGATCCCGAGGTGCTCGACCAGGTCGGCCATCGAAGTGGCCTCGTAGCCGCGCTCCCAGAACAGTTCCAATGCCGACTGGAGCGCCGCGTCCGGGTCGAATTCCTTGGTTCGCGCCATGCCTGAAAGGTAGTCGTTTCCAGATCGATCGGTCAAGAAAGAAAATCGGCGGTTCGGCCCGCCCCGACGGCGGGGCGGGCCAGCCGGGCGGCTCAGCCCCCGGCGAGGTGGCGTTCCACCGAGGCGACCTTGCGGGTCAGACCGTCGGTGACCCCGGCCCGGTCGTCGATCTTGATGACGGTGCTCACCCGGTTGCTGTAGGCCTTGACCGCCTCGATCGCCTCCCGGATGACCGGCATCACCTCGTCCCACTCCCCCTCGATGCTGGTGAACATCGCGTCCGTACGGTTGGGCAGCCCGCTCGCGCGGACCACCCTGACGGCCGCGGCGACCGCCTCCCCGACGTCCTCGCCGACCCCGAGCGGGGTGACCGAAAAGGCTGCGATCACGGCTGCGTCTCCTCCCAGTACGGCTCCCCGGGCGGCCCGGGGAGCCGGCGGGCCACCAGGCTAGCGAGTCGGTCAGACCACGGTCGGCAACGGCGGGTCGACCGCCAGCGGGGCGGAGCTGCGCGCCCGGTGCTGCGCCGCCCAGGCGGCCAGGGCGACCGTGCAGGCGTGGTCCAGGTGGCGCAGCCCGGACCAGTCGAGTTCAACCGGGCGGTCCGCCGGGAGGCGTTCGAGGGTGTCCAGCAGCCGGGGCAGCCGCAGGAAGGTGGCGTTGCCGCTCAGCCGCACCCGCAGGGGCGCCTCGGCGGCGCCGGGGGCGGTGGGCGGCTCCTCCACGGCGATCTGCAGGTGGGAGGTCTGCCAGGCGGACTTGGCCACGGCGAGGCCGATGCCGATCAGCACCCCCTCGAACAGGTCGGTGGTGACGACCGAGACGGTGGTGACGGCGAGCACCGCCGCCTCGCCCCGGTGGTCGCGGCAGAGCGCGACGATCCGCCGCACCGGGATGAGCTTGGCGCCCGCGTGGACCAGGACGGCGGCCAGCGCGGTCAGCGGGACCAGCCCGAGCACGCCCGGCAACAGGGCGGTGAACAGCAGCAGCCAGCCGCCGTGCAGCACCCGGGAGGCCTTGGTGCGGGCGCCGGCCTGGACGTTGGTCGCACTGCGGACGATCACGGCGGTCATCGGGAGCGCGCCGAGCAGACCGCAGAGGGCGTTGCCGACGCCCTGGGCGGCGAGTTCGCGGTCGTAGTGGGTACGCGGTCCGTGGTGCATCCGGTCGACGGCGGCGGCGCTGAACAGGGTCTCGGCGGAGGCGATCAGGGTGAAGGCGAGGACGGTGCCGACGCCGGCCGTGGTGGCCAGGGCGCCGAGCGCGGCGTGGTCGGGCAGCCGGATCACGTCGAGCAGCCCGGCCACCTCGACCCGGGCCACCGGCAGGTCGGCGACGGCGGTGACGGCGGCGGCCAGGCCGACGGCGCCGAGCGGGCCGGGCAGCGCGCGGGCGAGGCGCGGCGGCAGGTACTTCCAGGCGATCAGCACCAGCAGGGTGGCGATGCCCAGCGCCACCGCGCTCGGCCGGGCGGCTCCGGTGGCGGCGTCGCGCAGCAGCGCGGGCAACCCGGCGATCTTCTCCGGCCCGGTGCCGGGGGCGCGCCGGTCGGCGAGCGCGTACAGCTGGCCGAGCACCAGGGTCAGGCCGATGCCGGCCAGCATGCCGTGCACCACGGAGGCCGACATGGCACGGAACCAGCGGCCCAACCGCAGTGCGCCCATGACGAGTTGGAGCAGTCCGGTGAGCAGCACCAGGACGCCGAGGGCGCCCGCGCCGTACTGCTGGACGGCTTCGTGGACGAGGACGGTCAGACCGGCGGCCGGGCCGCTGACCTGCAGGCTGCTGCCGGGCAGCGCGCCGACCACCAGGCCGCCGACGATGCCGGTGACCAGGCCGAGTTCGGCGGGCACCCCGGAGGCGACGGCGACGCCGACGCAGAGCGGGAGGGCGACCAGGAAGACCACCAGGGAGGCGGGCAGGTCGTACCGCCAGGGGACGGCGCGCAGGACGGCGGCCGGGCCGCGGTGGCGCAGCGTCCGGCGGGGGCGGGCGCGACCGGGCGGGGCGCTGCGGTGCGGGGCGGCGGGCGGGCGCTTGCGCCCGCGGGGCAGGCCGTTCACCGGCGCACCCCCGGCGGCGCGATACGGGCGGCGGGCGTGGTGGCGGGCAGGACGGCGGGTGTGGTGGTGGGCATGATGGTGGGTGCGGCGGGGCAGGCGGGCAGGGCACGGCGTCGAGGCATCGGGAGATTCCTTCCGCGCACCGGCACGGCGGCGCGCCGCGGGCGGCGCATCGCTGCGGGTGCGTTGCTGCGGGTGCGTTGCTGCTGAAGGCTGCGGTGCTGCGGTGGCGGCTGGGACGCGCGGGACGGGCCGGCCGGCGCGGCGTGCGTGCTGCACGGGACCCGACAGCCGGAGTTCCCCCGATCCCCGGAATGTCCCGAACCCCCTTGCCGTGACCCCCTGTTGAACATGGCAACCATGACGGGCCCGGCGTGCCACCGACGGTACCCAGCGTCCCGGAACACGCCAACCTCGCACACCGAACCTCCACCCGGGCAGCACACCAAGCGCGCTTCCGGGCCGGAATCCCGGCCTCGGACGGGTACGCACGTTCGCCCGTCGAGCATGCGGCCGACACCCCGGCGGTCCCGCCCCGCGGAGCCGGAGGAGGACCCCGGCCTCCCCCAGCACTCCGCGAGCCCGCCCCGGGCACTCCGCGAGCCCGCCCCGCCCACCGCCGCGGTCCCGCTCGGCGGCACGCGTTCCACCCCCGGGCAGTGCGGGTACGTACCAAGGAACCGCCCGCGCGCGACGTGCGCGCGCGGGCCATCCTGCCCGGGAGGCCCCACCGTGTCCTTCGCGATGACCCGCGCCGAGTGCGAGCGCTTCCTGGCCGGCGTGCACGTCGGCGTCCTGTCCGTCGCCGAGGCGGAGCCCGGCGCGGCCCCGCTCACCGTGCCGATCTGGTACTCCTACCGGCCCGGCGGGCTGATCACCGTGCTGACCGGGCGGAACTCCGTCAAGGCGCGCCGGATCCGGACGGCCGGCCGGTTCACGCTCTGTGCCCAGCAGGAGGAGACACCCTGCCGCTACGTGAGCGCGGCCGGGCCGGTGGTGGCGATCGAGGACCGGGTCGACCCGGACGAGCGCGCCGCGCTGGCCCACCGCTACCTGCCGCCGGCCACCGCCGCCGCCTACCTGCTGGCCACCGCCGAGCAACTGACGGCCGACGTCACCGTCCGGATGCGGCCCGAACGGTGGCTCAGCGCCGACTTCGCCCCCGTCACCGAGCAGATAGCCCTGCTGGAGCGGTCGGCCGCCGAGCACTCCCCCTCCCGTCGGCGCGCGCCGGAACACCCGCCGTCCGGGCGCGGTTGAGCAGGTGGGCGGCACCCGGCGGGGTACCGTACCCGCGCGGGCCCGCCCGCCACGGCAGCACCGCCGACCAGCCCCGACCCACCACCGACGACCTCCTCCGAAGGGGACCCCACCGTGAGCCTGTACGACATCCCGCTGCGCACGCTGTCCGGCGAGGCCGCCTCGCTCGCCGACTACAAGGGCAAGGCGCTGCTGATCGTCAACGTCGCCTCCAAGTGCGGCCTGACCCCGCAGTACGCCGGCCTGGAGCGGCTCCAGGAGCGGTACGCCGAGCGCGGCTTCACCGTGCTGGGCTTCCCCTCGAACCAGTTCGCCGGGCAGGAGCCGGGCAGCGCCGAGGAGATCCAGACCTTCTGCTCCACCACCTACGGCGTGACCTTCCCGCTGTTCGAGAAGACCGATGTGAACGGCGAGGACCGGCACCCGCTGTACGCGCGGCTGACCGAGAAGGCCGACGCCGAGGGCCAGGCCGGGGACATCTCCTGGAACTTCGAGAAGTTCGTCCTCGGACCGGACGGCACCGTGGCCGCCCGGATCCGCCCGCGCACCGAGCCGGAGTCCGACGAGGTGATCGCCGCGATCGAGGCCGTGCTGCCCAACTGAGCAGCCGCGTGACGGGGCCCGGGGCCGCAGGACGCGCCCCGGGCTCCGCGCGTACCTCGCGCCTCGCACCTCGCACCTCGCACGCTAGAGCAACAACCGCGTCCCCGGCGGGAGTTCGCCGTCCCGCGCGGCGTCGTGCAGATGCGCCAGCAGGGTCGCCCGCAGGGCCTCGGCCGCGCGGGTCGGCGGCACCTCGTGGCCGTGCGCGACGGCGATGGTGCGCCCCAGGCCCGGGCCGGCGAACGGGGTCACCGCGAGCCCCGAACGGTGGGCGACCATGCCCGGCAGCACGGCCGGCCCGAGCCCGGCCCGCACGAAGCCGAGCACCGCGTCCATCTCCCCGCCCTCGACGGCGAACTCCGGCTCGAAGCCGGCCTCCCGGCAGGCCGCCAGGGTGGCCTCCCGCACGTCGTAGCCCTCCCGGAACATCACCAGCGGCCGACCGCGCAGCTCCGCCACCCGCACCGTGCGCCGGGCCCGCCGCTCCGCCGAGACCAGCACCAGGTCCTCGTGCAGCAGCTCGGTGACGGCCAGCGCCGGCGCGGCCTCCCCGCGCGGCGGGGTGATGATCAGCGCGAGGTCCAGCTCCCCCGCCGCCAGCGAGCGGACCAGGTCCCGCGAGCCGCCCTCGCGCACCACCAGCGCCACGCCCGGGTAGCGGTCCCGGAACACCCGCAGGACGTCCGGCACCAGGCTGGTGCACAGGCTCGGGGGCGCTCCCAGTCGCACCCGGCCCCGGCGCAGCTGCACGGTCTCCTGGACGGCGAGGCGGGCGCTCTCGGTGTCCGCGAGGATGCGCCGGGCGAGCGGCAGCAGGGCGTCGCCGGCATCGGTCAGCGCGATGTTGCCGCGGGTGCGGTGGAACAGCTCCGCACCCAACTCCCGCTCCAGCGACCGGATCTGTTGCGAGAGCGACGGCTGGGCGACATGCGCCGCCTCGGCCGCGCGGGTGAAGTGGCGGGTCTCGGCGACGGCCACGAAGTAGCGGAGTTGCTGGAGCTGCACCCAGCCAGGATAGGCCGCATCGATAGGCGGTGCCTATGGTGACCAGCCGCAGCATGTCTTGGACGCACCGTCGTCGCCCTCCCTACCGTTGTCGCCATGACAACCGCGACTCGGACGGCCCGGCACCCGTCCACCCTGGTGACACTGTGGCGGTCGACCGTCGGCAAGAAGGCGGTCATGGCCGTCAGCGGGCTCGCCATGCTGCTGTACCTGGTCGCCCACATGCTCGGGAACCTCAAGGTCTTCTTCGGGCCGGACGACATCAACGGCTACGCGGCGTGGCTGCGCACCATCGGACAGCCGCTCCTCGGCCACGAGTGGTTCCTGTGGATCGCCCGGGTGGGGCTGCTGGCCGCCGTCCTGCTGCACGGCGTCGCCGCGTACCAGCTGAGCCGGCGCGACCTCGCCGCCCGGCCGAGCAAGTACGCCCACCAGCGCCGGCGGGCGAGCTACGCGACCCGGACGATGCGCTGGGGCGGGGTGATCCTGGCGCTGTTCATCGTCTGGCACATCCTGGACCTGACCACGCTGACCGTGAACCCCAACGCCGAGCACGGCAAGGTGTACCAGAACATCGTGGCCTCCTTCGGGACCTGGCACTCCTGCGTGATCTACATCGTCGCGATGCTCGCCGTCGGCCTGCACATCCGGCACGGCTTCTGGAGCGCGGCGCAGACCCTCGGCGCCAACAACGCCCGCCGCGACCGCGCGCTGAAGCTCACCGCCAACGGCCTGGCGCTGCTGCTGACCGTGGGCTTCCTGTCCGTCCCCGTGGCCGTGATGACCGGAGTGGTGAGTTGAGCGAGTACCCGAACTACACCGTCGGCGAGCCGATCACCGACTCCCGGGCCCCCGAGGGGCCGATCGAGCAGCGCTGGGACCAGCGGCGGTTCGAGGCCAAGCTGGTCAACCCGGCGAACCGGCGCAAGCACACGGTGATCGTGGTCGGCACCGGCCTGGCCGGCGGCGCCGCCGGCGCCACCCTCGCCGAACAGGGCTACCACGTCGTCCAGTTCTGCTTCCAGGACTCCCCCCGGCGGGCCCACTCGATCGCCGCCCAGGGCGGCATCAACGCCGCCAAGAACTACCGCAACGACGGCGACTCGATCCGCCGGCTGTTCTACGACACCGTCAAGGGCGGCGACTTCCGCGCCCGCGAGTCCAACGTCCACCGGCTGGCCCAGGTGTCGGTGGAGATCATCGACCAGTGCGTGGCCCAGGGCGTGCCGTTCGCCCGCGAGTACGGCGGTCTGCTGGACACCCGCTCGTTCGGCGGCGTGCAGGTCTCCCGGACGTTCTACGCCCGCGGCCAGACCGGCCAGCAGCTGCTGCTCGGCGCCTACCAGGCGCTGTCGCGCCAGATCGCCGCCGGGAACGTGGAGATGCACGCCCGCACCGAGATGCTGGACCTGCTGGTGGTCGACGGCCGGGCGCGCGGCATCGTCGCCCGCGACCTGGTCACCGGCGAGATCACCAGCCACACCGCCGACGCGGTGGTGCTCGCCTCCGGCGGCTACGGCAACGTCTTCTACCTCTCCACCAACGCCAAGAACTCCAACGCCACCGCGATCTGGCGGGCGCACCGGCGCGGGGCCTACTTCGCCAACCCGTGCTTCACCCAGATCCACCCCACCTGCATCCCGCGCTCCGGCGAGCACCAGTCCAAGCTCACCCTGATGAGCGAGTCGCTGCGCAACGACGGCCGGATCTGGGTGCCCAAGGCCAAGGGCGACGCCCGCCCGCCGGCCGAGATCCCCGAGCAGGAGCGGGACTACTACCTGGAGCGGATCTACCCGGCCTTCGGCAACCTGGTGCCGCGCGACATCGCCTCCCGGGCCGCCAAGAACGTCTGCGACGAGGGCCGCGGTGTCGGCCCCGGCGGGCAGGGGGTCTACCTGGACTTCGCCGACGCCATCCGCCGGCTGGGGCGGGACGCGGTGGAGGCCAAGTACGGCAACCTGTTCGAGATGTACGAGCGGATCACCGCCGAGGACCCCTACCGGGTGCCGATGCGGATCTACCCGGCGATCCACTACACGATGGGCGGCCTCTGGGTCGACTACGACCTGCAGACCACCGTGCCCGGCCTGTTCGCGATCGGCGAGGCCAACTTCTCCGACCACGGCGCCAACCGCCTGGGCGCGAGCGCGCTGATGCAGGGCCTGGCCGACGGCTACTTCGTACTGCCGCCGGTGCTCAACGACTACCTGGCCCGCGAGAAGCTCCCCGCCGTCCCCGCCGACCACGAGGAGCTCGCCTCGGTGGAGGCCGAGGTCACCGACCGCCTCAACCTCATCCTCGCGGTGGACGGCGACCGCACCCCCGACTCCTTCCACCGCGAGCTCGGCGAGCTGCTCTGGGACGAGTGCGGGATGGCCCGCGACGAGGCCGGGCTGCGCCGCGCGCTGGAGCGGATCCCGGCGCTGCGGGAGGAGTTCTGGCGCCGGATCAAGGTGCCCGGCACCGGGCAGGAGCTCAACCAGTCGCTGGAGAAGGCCAACCGCCTGGTGGACTACTTCGAACTGGCCGAGCTGATGTGCCTGGACGCGCTGCACCGCGCCGAGTCCTGCGGCGGCCACTTCCGCACCGAGAGCCAGACGGCCGACGGCGAGGCGGCCCGGCGCGACGGGGAGTTCTCCTACGCCGCCGCCTGGGAGTTCACCGCCACCGGGCAGGCGCCCGTCCTGCACCGCGAGCACCTCGACTTCGAGTACGTCCACCCCACCCAGCGGAGCTACGCGTGAACCTCACCCTTCGGATCTGGCGCCAGGCGGGCCCCGACACGCCCGGCTCGATGACCACCTACCAGGTCAGCGGGATCAGCCCGGACATGTCCTTCCTGGAGATGCTGGACACCCTCAACGAGGAGCTGATCACCCGGGGCGACACGCCCGTCGCCTTCGACCACGACTGCCGCGAGGGCATCTGCGGCGCCTGCGGCATGGTCATCAACGGACAGGCGCACGGCCCCGAGCGAACCACCACCTGCCAGCTGCACATGCGGCACTTCCGGGACGGCGACACCATCGACGTCGAGCCGTGGCGGGCGGCGGCCTTCCCGGTGGTCAAGGACCTGGTGGTGGACCGCTCCGCCTTCGACCGGATCATCGGCTCCGGCGGCTACATCACCGCCCCGACCGGCAGCGCGCCCGACGCGCACGCCACGCCCGTCCCCAAGGAGGCCGCCGACACCGCCTTCGAGCACGCCGAGTGCATCGGCTGCGGGGCCTGCGTGGCGGCCTGCCCGAACGGCTCGGCGATGCTCTTCACCTCGGCCAAGGTGGTGCACCTCAACGTGCTGCCGCAGGGCGCGCCGGAGCGGAAGTCCCGGGTGCGCGACATGGTGGCCGCGATGGACGCCGAGGGCTTCGGCGGCTGCACCAACACCGGCGAGTGCGCGACGGCCTGCCCCAAGGGCATCCCGCTGCCCAGCATCGCCGCGATGAACCGCGAGTTCCTGCGCAGCTCGCTGGGCTGACACCACGCCGGCACCCCGGCTGAGCGGCGCCCTTCCCCGCGCGGGGAGGGACGCCGCTCTGCGGTTACGCGCCGTCCGCGCCCGGCAGCGCGGCCAGGGTTCCGGCCAGGGCGTGCAGGTCCGCCGCGCCCACCGAGGGGCCCATGGCGGCGAGCCGGAACGGGGACATCCCGCCCAGCATCGCCCGCAGGCCGGGGTTGGCCAGCATCGGCAGCCGTTCCAGGACGGCCTCGCGCGCCCCCTCGTCCGCCAGCAGCGCGCGCAGCGGGGTGTGCACCGAGAGCGGGCCGGCGGGGAAGTCCTCCGGCGCGGGCAGCGGCTCGCCGGCCGCGAGTGCCTGCGGCCGCTGGGCGCGGACCAGCAGGTGCTCGGCCGTGACCGGCCCCTCGGCGGGCAGACCGAGCCGTTCGAACTGGTCGGCGGGCGCGTCGCTCCCGCGCAGCGCCTCGGTGAGCAGCGCCGCCATCCGCAGCTCCAGCTCGTCGTCGACCAGCGGGTGCTCCTGCTCCGGGTCCGTCTCCAGGTCGAACAGCAGGGTGCCGAAGGCGTACGGGTTGCCCCAGGAGGTGGCCGGCATCCGCAGCACCGGCACGCCCTTGGTGAACGGCAGCGGACCGGCCAGGGTGGCGCCGGCCAGCTCCTGCGGGGTGAAGTGGCCGCGCATGTGGGTGGGCATCAGGGTGTGCTCGTACAGCGGCCGGTTGGACGCGTCCTTGCTGGCGCGCATGTAGACGTGGCGGCCGTCGGTGATGTTGACGTGCCCGCCGAAGACGCCGAACAGGCCGTGCGGGCGGACCGGGGCGTCGTGGGCGACCGTGTCCACGAGCGGACGGCCCTGCATGTCGGCGGTGCGCGGGACGTCGAAGTACTCCAGCACGGTCGGCCCGAGGTCGACGGTCTGGACGAGGGAGTCGCGCCGGCCGGTGGCCCGGCTGCGCGGGTCCCAGACGAACAGCGGGGTGTGGATGTTCTCGTCGTACCAGGGCTGGATGTTCTTGCCCCACCAGCCGCGCTCGCCGAGCAGCAGGCCGTGGTCGGTGCAGACGATCAGCAGGGTGTCGTCCCACAGGCCGTGCTCGTCGAAGGCGTCCAGGACGCGGCCGAGCGAGTCGTCGCACATGGTGAGCAGCGCGGCGTACTCGTTGCGGGCGTGCTCGACGGCCTCCGGGCTCTCGGTGACCCTCTTGTAGTCCGGCCAGTCGAAGTGCGGGCCGTCCCAGTCGTGCGGGTAGTGCTTCTTGTGCTCGGCGTAGGAGTAGAACGGCTCGTGCGGGTCGAAGCACTCGATCTGCAGGAACCAGCGGTCCTGCTCGCGGTTGGTGGCGATGAACTCCAGCCCGGCGTCGAAGGTGCGGGTCTGCGGGTGGTCGGCGACGTCGGCCAGGTACTGGCGGTTGACCCAGTCCTGGCGCCACATCGGACCCGCGCGCCAGGAGAGCGTGTCGGGGATCTCCGGGTCGGCGACGTGGCCCTTCCACTTGTCGCCCTCCTGGCCGCGGAAGAACTCGTAGCTGTCGTAGCGGTTGTGGTAGGTGGCGCCGCCGTCCTCCCAGTAGTGCTGGTGGTCGGTGACCAGGTGGGTGTAGACGCCCGCCTTGCTCAGCAGGTCGGGGACGGAGTCGTCGAAGGGCTCCAGCGGGCCCCAGGAGCGGTGCAGGAAGTTGTAGCGGCCGGTGTGCATCTCGCGGCGGGCCGGCATGCAGGGCATGGAGCCGCCGTAGCAGTTGTCGAAGGTCGCGGTCCGGGCGGCGAGGCGGGCGAAGTTCGGTGCGACGGTCCAGTCGCAGCCGTAGGGCGGCAGGAACCGCCGGTTGAGGCTGTCGAACATGACCAGGACGGCTTTCACCGGGGCGTCTCCTCGGGAGCGGAGGGGTGGGCGGTCGGGCTGGCGGTGGGGCTGGCGGTGGGAATGGTTCCGTCGACGAGCAGCCCGCGGATGCGCTCCAGCCAGTCGAGCCAGGCGTCGGCGGCGCGGGCGCCGTACTCGTGGGTGAGTTCGCGGATCATCCGCAGCCGCCGGACGTCCGTCTCCGGCGTGCCCTCGGGAAAGTGCAGGGTACGGTCCCGGGGGCGCATGACCGCCACCTGGCGGCGGCGGTACTCGAGCTCGGTGTCGACCAGCGGAAGCAACTGCTCCGGTGCGAGCTGGGCGGAGAAGTAGAACCGGGCCATGAAGTCCGGGTCCTGGAAGCGACTGGTCGGTTCGTACGGCGAGCGGGCCTCGCGCACCAGCTCGGCCCGCCCGGCGTCGGTCAGCCGGTAGACCTTGGCGTCCGGCCGGCCGTCGCGCGGGTCGGTCTCGTAGACCACCCAGCCCTGCTCGGCCATCCGCTTGAGCAGCCGGTAGATCTGGCTCGGGTGGGCGTTGGAGCGGACGAACTGCCCCTCCCCCGCCAGCCACTCCTTGAGGTCCCAGCCGCTGCGCGGGTGCAGGCCCAGCAGGCCCAGCAGGACGTGGTCGAACTTCACCGGTGCCCCCTCCCCGGCTCTCGCCGGTTCCTCGAACGTCGCTAGGTGCATTCTCACCTAGGTGCAAAGTGCTATAGCTTGGGCCCATGAGTCAACCCCCCGCCGCGCGAGCCTGCTGCATGCCGTCGGCCCGGACCGGCCCCGGACCCGCCCCGCAGCCGCTCCCGCCGCCCCCGTCACGCCCGGCGGCCGGACACCCGGAGCATCCCGAAGTGGCGTTGCCCGGCGGGGTGTTCGCGATGGGGGACGCCTTCGGGGAGGGCTATCCGGCGGACGGCGAGACGCCCGTGCACGAGGTGGAGCTGGCGCCGTTCACCATCGACACCGAACCGGTCACCACCGCCCGTTTCGCCGCCTTCGTCGAGGCCACCGGCCACCGCACCGACGCCGAGCTGGCCGGCTCCTCCGCCGTCTTCCACCTGTTCGTCCTCGCCGATCCCGCCGACGTGCTCGGCCGCTCCCCCGCCGCACCGTGGTGGATCGAGGTGCGCGGCGCCGACTGGCGCCACCCGTTCGGCCCGCTCGGCGACGCGGAGGACCTCCGGGACCACCCCGTGGTGCACATCAGCCACCGCGACGCGCTCGCCTACTGCCACTGGGCCGGACGCCGGCTGCCCACCGAGGCCGAGTGGGAGTACGCCGCCCGCGGACCGCTGACCGGCGCCCGCTACGCCTGGGGCGACGAGCTGCGCCCGGACGGCGCGCACCGCTGCCGGATCTGGCAGGGCCGCTTCCCCGACCTGCCGACCGGCGAGGACGGCTGGTTCGCGACCGCACCGGTCGGCAGCTACCCGCCGAACGGCTTCGGCCTGGTGGACGTGGCCGGGAACGCCTGGGAGTGGTGCGCCGACCGCTTCGACCCCGACTACTACGCCCGCTCACCGCGTTTCGACCCGCGCGGGCCCGGCGAGGACCACGACGGGACCCGGCGGGTGCTGCGCGGCGGGTCGTACCTGTGCCACGACTCCTACTGCAACCGCTACCGGGTGGCCGCGCGCACCGGCAACACCCCCGAGTCGACCAGCGGCAACTGCGGCTTCCGCACGGTGGCCCGCTGAACCGCGGGGCGCCTCCTCGAACGCCCGCACCCGGCGCGCGAGTTCGACACGCGCGCCCCGCTCCTTCGACTCTTCGTCAGGATCGGTGCTGACTCCCCGGATTTCGCGCTACCGTGGTCCCCGCCGAAAAGGAGTGTGCATATGCCCGAGGTCCAGGCCTGCTCCGGATGCGGCGGGTCCGGGGGGACCCAGAAGACCGAAGCCACGGTCGAACGGGACGAGGAAGGGAGTACGGTGCCGAAGATCCACGTCTTCTGGTCGCCGTGCGGTCGGTGCCACGGATCCGGGACGGTGATCGTCGGATGAGGTTGGTCTTCGAGTGCGTCGAGTGCGGCAGCCACTACCTGCCGCCGGAGGCGATGGTGTACCCGGACGGGCCCGCCTCGCCGATCTGGTGCACCTGGTGCCAAACCGCCAAGCGCGCGGCGGGCGTCCGGGAGGACCCGCTGCTGGCCCGCCTCGCCCTGGCGACCGCCCGGGCGGCACACGCCGGAACGGCCGCCGACGAGCCCACCGCCACCCGCACCGACGTCCGCCCCTCACGCCCACCGGTGTCACGCCGCGGCCGCTCCGGCCCGGGCGCGCTGCGCAGCAAGCTGGCCTAGGCGGTTCCCGGGACCGTGGTCGTGCGGCTCGCCGGCCGGGGCCCTTCCGACGGGCCCCGGCCGCGTGCCGGTGGGCAACGACTCCGTGCCCGCCCACTGCGCACCGGCCGATGACGCACCTCCACCACCGGTCGGATGATCCACGGGAAGCGGCCCGGTCTTCCGGCACGCGCGGTCAGACCCTTGTCACATCGCGCGTCCCGGTTCCCGGCCGGATGATGTAGATCCCGGACCCGGGCAGCGTCTCGCGCGAATCCTCCCGGAGCCGGTCGACGCTGATCTCGGCCGGCCATCGCGTGCGGAACTCCGACCAGCGCACTCCTGCGAGGTCGACCCTGGTGAGGTCGGCGGTGCTCAGATCAGCCGTGGTGAAATCGTCCAGGACTTCGGAGAGAAATTCCAGGTCGAGGGTTTCCGGTTCACCGATCCCGAGCAGTTCGCCGACCTGAACGGCCAGCGCCCGCGTGAGATACTCCACCTCCCGCACGGCGCGGGCCAGATCGCCGCCGCGCACCGCGTACATGAACACCTGGCAGGCCCGCAGGAACTCCGCAACAGCCGGGTGGCCGGCGCTTCTTACACGCTGGTCGATCGCCGCCGCCATTTCCCGGACGAGGATCTGCCCGATGGCTCCCGCTTGGTCGATCGCGGGGTAGTGGGACTCCAGCAGCGCGACGATCTCGTGCGCCATGTCCCGCAGCTCCCAGGCGAGAGCAGCCCGGCCGTCCAGCTCGTGGGCGATTCCCCGGGCGATGCCCTGGGCGACGAACGCGGCCCTCTTCAACGGCATCCGGTGGTACCGGCCGAAGCCGAGACCGTAGGTGAGATCCTGCGCCAGCACCACCGTGCGAATGAGCAGGTCGGCGAGGATCGCCGAGGTGACCAGCGGATGCTCCCGGAGCACGAGCCGCTGCTCGGGGTCGATCAGCTCGAACCGCTGGTGCATCAGACCGACGTCGTAGAGGGGTGCGGCGGCCTCCTCGAAGTCGGTCCTGGCGGCGCTCCGGAAGGTGATGGACGCGAGCCCGGCTTCGACGTCCAGCACTGCGTCCAGGCTTTCGGTGAGGTTCTTGTGCTGGGCGCAGATCATCACCTCACGCAGCCCTGCCTCCACGTCGAGATGATCGCCGAGCCCGTCCAGGAAGGTCTTCTGCAGATCCTCGAGCCGGCCCGAGAACTCACGGTTCGGGCGTCCAGGGGCAGACTTCTCGCCCATCACTCCCCCTCCCTCTCGGTCATCTTTCTGGAGACGGTCAGGCGCGCTTTGAACAGGCTTGCCCTGACTGCCGCCGGTCTCATTCCCAACTCGGCCGCAATTTCCGTCGGGGAATATTCGTCCAGCGTCCAGGCCATGACCTGACGCTGACGGGGAGGAAGACTGCTCAGCAGATTCAGAATGTCCTGCTGCCGCTCCCATTCCATCGCCTCGTCCGGCGCCGGCAACAACGAGGTCGGCTCGAAATCGAGGTCCTCGATGCTTTCCTCGACGCGACTGAAGGCGCGCACCAGCTCACGGGACGCGACCCTGCGGCACCACGCTTCCGGCGACTGGATGCGGTCCCACCGCCCGTAGGCCTTGACCATCGTGTCCTGGGCCAGCTCCGCGGCCAGGGGTGCCGGAGCCCCCTGCCACATCAGGAACGCCACCAGTCTGCGGAGGCACGTACGGTAGAAGTACGCAAACTCCTCGCTCCGGGGGCTTGTTCCGCTACCGCTGTCGGGGGCCGGCAGACGTCCGAGGGACGCCGCGGAGACGGCCTCCCCGTCTGGGCCGGTTTCACTCATGTGCGCCGCGACCCCGCTTCTCCTGCGCCACCGGCCGCCCCGGACCGTCGCCGTCGGCGTCGTCGTCGTCGTCGGCGTCGGCCTCGCACATACGAAGCGCGAGGACGACAACAACAGGAGGGGGCGGGGAGGACCGGGGACCGCTCCGCCGACGTGGCCACAACTGCCCCACGAGGGTGATCGACGCCCCCACCAACCCCAGCACTGCCACCACGACCGAGCCCGTGACGGGATCCACCAGCACTCCTCCGCTGCCGTTCAACACTTCTACAACTAAGAGTCCAGGGAAGGCAGAAGCGTTAACCAGTCGGAGGATCCCTTTTTGCTCCGGCCGACCTGGCGCAGCGGTGCGGCCGGTCCGACGAGGACGGAACACTGTCCGCCGGGCCGTCCCTCGCCCGCCGGCGGCACCGGCGTCAGCCCACGACGCCGCCTCACGGCGGTTCGGGAGGTGCGGAACGCCGGGGGGGCAGCGGGCACTTGAGGCCCGAGGCATGCCGGAGGCCGTTGCGGTGACGGTTTCCTTCACCGATGGCGAACACCGGACACACGAGGTGTTCAACCGCTCCGCAACACGCTCGGCCCTGGTGGCAGGGGCCCGGATGCAGTGCTCCGCCCTACCGGGCCCCACGGCCGAGGGCCGGGGTGCGCGACCGTAGGCGCTCCCCCTGCGGCCCGAACATGATCAGGTACTCGACCGGTCCGCCGGGTCCGGCGTTCGCGACTCCGTGGGCGGTGCGGGTGTCGAACTCGGCCACCTCCCCGGCGCTCAGGACGAGGTCCTGCTCACCGAGCGCCAGCCACAGCCGTCCGTACAGGACGCACAGCCATTCGTACCCGTCGTGGGAGACCTGCCGCGGCCGGGCCGGCGGGGCGTCGACGGCGGGCAGGACGTGCTTGTGGGCGTGCAGGCCTCCCACGTACCGGGTCAACGGCAGCACCACCTTGTCGCCGCCGGCGCGCTGCGGCACCGGGATGCGCGGTCCGCCCGCGGCGACGGGTGCGATGCCGGCCAGCTCGTCCAGGGAGCTGCCGTACGCCTTCGCGAGCCGCAGCAGCACCTCCAGGGTCGGCTTGCGCCGACCGGTCTCGATCCGCGACAGCGTGCTGAGCGAGATGCCGGTCGCGCGGCTCACGTCGGTGAGCGTGGCGCCGCGCTGCTCGCGCGCGGTCCGCAGCCGATGGCCCATGGCCGCCGGCGTGTCGGCCGTGCCGTCGTCCGTCACCGTCGCCCCGCTCCCTCCGGCCGTGCCGCCTCCACCGCCCTGTCCTG
Source organism: Kitasatospora sp. NPDC004723 (assembly GCF_040609255.1). Lineage (NCBI taxonomy): Bacteria > Bacillati > Actinomycetota > Actinomycetes > Kitasatosporales > Streptomycetaceae > Kitasatospora > Kitasatospora sp. NPDC004723. The sequence goes on from NZ_JBEXJT010000004.1 coordinate 373,769, forward strand.
CCAGTTTGCCAGAATGGCAAGGATGCTCGCATCGGGTGGCCGCCGCGCCGCAGGATCGGTGGGCAACCGCGGCCACCCGTGAACCGAGGAGAAGCCATGCACCAGCCCGCATCGTCCGCCGACCTGCGCCACCGCACCGTCGAGGCCCCCGCCGGGCGCCTGCACCTGGTCGAACAGGGCACCGGACCGCTGCTCCTCCTCGTCCACGGCTTCCCCGAGTCCTGGTACTCCTGGCGCCGCCAGCTCCCGGCCCTCGCCGCGGCGGGGTACCGGGCGGTGGCGCTCGACGTGCGCGGCTACGGCCGCTCCTCCAGGCCAGCCGCGACGGACGCCTACCGGATGCTCGACCTGGTGGCGGACAACGTCGCGCTGGTGCGCGCCCTGGGCGAGGAGCAGGCGGTGGTCGTCGGGCACGACTGGGGCTCCGGCATCGCGGCGGCCTCCGCCCTGCTCCACCCCGAGGTCTTCCGCGCCGTCGGACTCCTGAGCGTCCCCTACGCGCCGCCCGGCGGCCCCCGCCCCACCGACGTCTTCGCGCGGATGGGCGGCGACCAGGAGTTCTACGTCTCGTACTTCCAGGAACCCGGCCGGGCCGAAGCGGAGATGGAGCCCGACCTCCGGGGCTGGCTCGCCGGCTTCTACGCGGCCATGTCCGCCGACACCATGCCCACCCGTGGCGAGCCCGACCCCCACTTCGTGACCCGCGCCGGCGGCCGGCTGCGCGACCGCTTCCCCGGCGGCAGGCTGCCCGCCTGGCTGACCGAGGACGACCTCGACGTGTACGCCGGGGAGTTCGAGCGCACCGGCATGACCGGCGCCCTCAACCGCTACCGCGCCATGGACCGCGACTGGGAGGACCTCGCCGAGTACCGCGGCGCCCCGATCGAGCAGCCGTCCCTGTTCATCGGCGGCGCCCTGGACGCCTCCACCACGTGGATGGCCGACGCGATCGACGCCTTCCCGGCCACCCTCCCCGGCCTGGCCTCCACCCACATCCTGGACGGCTGCGGGCACTGGATCCAGCAGGAGCGCCCCGAGGAGGTGAACCGCCTGCTGACCTCCTGGCTCGCCTCCCTCCAGCGCTGAACCGTCTTCCCGTCGCGATCGGTCAGCACCGGGAGGAGCAACCCGGCCTCCTCGGCAACGGCCCCGGGCGGTACGGCGGTAGCGGCCGGAGCGGAGCACTGCGTCGTGGGCGAGTTCGGCCTCGGCGTCGACCGGCGGCCAGCGGCCAGCGACCGGCGGGCCAGCCGTGCGAGGGCGTCCGCCCGGCAGTGCCGACGGCGTCCCGGACGGTCCGCAGATCGGCTCCGCGGCCGACGCCGGCGCCCGCCGGACCGTGACCCCGGACCCGGCCGGTCCGCTTTGCGGCCCGGACCTGCCCGCACGGCGGTGGCGTCGCCTAGAGTGAGAGGTTCTTGCGGGCGGGGCCGGGTGACGGCGTGAGCGGGGAGGGGGCCGGAGTGGAGCGACGTGTGCGTCGGGCCGCGGCGGCCGCGCTGTCCTGCGCGTTGCTCGCGGCCTGGGCCGTCTGCCAGGTCCTCCTCGGTACGGCGACGGGCGCGGCGCAGCCGGCGTCCGACGCGCCGCCGGCCGTCGCCGCCGTGCGGCTCGGCCCGTCGGGTGCGGAGGTGCGGCGCGCCGCGGACCGTCCCGGCTTCGACGTCGCCCTGCGGCGGACGACCGCCGCCGAGCCCGGCGTCCGGCTGCCCGTGTTTCCGCCGGTCGCGCTCCCGCCCGCCCGGACGGACGTCCCCCGGCCCCGGTCCGGGGTGTACGCGCCGGGGCCGCGCCAGGAGCGGGCGCCGCCGCCCGGCCACTACGACCCCCGCCACACCCGCGGTCCCCCCTCCACCCGGTCCAGCTGACGTTCCACCGCGCCCGCCGACCCCGGGTGCCGCGGCCTGCCCGCGGCCCGGGGCGTTCCCGGCGGCGCGCCGTTCCCTTGCGTCCGCCCGTCCCGGGTGCGGCGTCCCCCGCGGACGCCCGGCTCCCGCGGACCGCCCGTGGAGTACCCATGTCTACTCGCCGTGCCACGTTCTGGCGCGCGCTCGTCGCGCTCGCCGTCGTCGGTGTCTCGCTCTACGTCGCCCTGACCACCCCGCCCCGTCTCGGTCTCGACCTGCGCGGCGGCACCCGGATCGTCCTGGAGACCCAGGACTCGCCCACCGTCCGCGCCGACGCGGACGCCACCGACCGGGCGCTGGAGGTGCTGCGCCGCCGGGTCGACGGACTCGGCGTCGCCGAAGCTTCGCTCGCCCGTGCCGGGGAGCGGCGCATCGTCGTCGAACTCCCCGGCGTCCAGGACCCCCGCGAGGCCGCCGGGGTCATCGGCCGCACCGCCCAGCTCACCTTCCACCCCGTCACCGCGACCGCCGACGGCCCGGCCGGGCCCCCCGCGGCGGACGGCTCCCGGGTCCTCGCCGACCCCGGCCTGCCCGGCGGCCACCTGCGGCTGGGCCCGCCGGCGCTGACCGGTGACGGCGTCAAGGACGCCTCGGCCGTCCTCGACAGCCGGACGGGCCTCGGCTGGAGCATCGACCTCTCCTTCCGCGGCTCGGCCGGCGACGCCTGGGCCCGGCTCACCGGGGAGGCGGCGTGCGCCGCGCCGGGCGACCCCGCCCGCCGGGTCGCCATCGTGCTCGACGACCGCGTCCTGTCCGCCCCCGGCGTCCAGAACAGTGTGCCCTGCGGCCAGGGGATCACCGGCGGTTCGACCCAGATCACGGGTGGCTTCTCGGCCGAGGAGGCCCGCGATCTGGCGGCCCTGGTGAAGGGCGGTGCCCTGCCCGTCCCGGTGACGGTGATCGAGCAGAGCACCGTCGGCCCCACCCTCGGCGCCGAGGCGATCCGGGCCAGCGCCCTGGCCGCGGCCATCGGCCTGCTCTGCACCGCGGCCTTCATCATCGCGGTGTACCGCCTGCTCGGGGTGCTGGCCACCGTCGCGCTCGCCCTCTACGGACTGATCTCGTACGCCGCCGTGGTCGCGCTCGGCGCGACCCTCACCCTGCCCGGGCTGGCTGGCTTCGTACTCGCCATCGGCATGGCGGTGGACGCCAACGTGCTGGTCTTCGAACGGGCCAGGGAGGAGTACACCGCGCCCCGGGCGGCCGGCCGCGGCAAGGAACGCGACCTGCGGCGCCCGCTGCGCGTCGGGTTCGCGAAGGCGTGGAGCGCGGTGGCCGACTCCAATGTGACGACGCTGCTCGCCGCCGGGCTGCTCTTCGTGTTCGCCACCGGCCCGGTCAAGGGCTTCGGGGTGACGCTCTCGATCGGCGTGCTGGCCTCGATGTTCTCGGCCATGCTGATCACCCGGCTGCTCGCCGAGTGGGCGGTGCGACGGCCGGCCGTCGCCCGGCGGCCCGCCCTGACCGGCATGGCCACCGTCGGCCGGCTCCGGACCCGGCTGACCCGGCGCCCGCCCCGGCTGATGCGCCACCGCCGGCGCTGGCTGGGCGCCTGCGCCGGCCTGCTGCTGCTCGCCCTGGCCGGGATCGGCGGGCGCGGCCTGGACTTCGGCGTCGAGTTCACCGGCGGCCGGGTGGCGCAGTACACCGCCGCGCAGCGGGTCGACGCGGACGCCGCCCGTGCGGCGGTGGTCGGCGCCGGATTCCCGCAGGCCGTGGTGCAGACCACCGGCGACACCGGCGTGTCCGTCCGTACCAAGGAGACCGGCGACGACCAGCAGCAGCGCATCCGGCAGGCGCTCACCGGCGTCACCGGCGAACTGTCCGTGGAGCGCGACGAGCTGATCGGCCCGAGCCTCGGCAGCGAACTGCGCGGCTACGCGCTGGCCGCGCTCGGGCTCGCGGTCGCCGCCCAGCTGCTCTACCTCACGATCCGCTTCCGGTGGACCTTCGCGGCCGCCGCGGTGATCGCGATGACGCAGGACCTGCTGCTCGTCCTCGGCCTCTTCGCCTGGCTGGGCAAGCCGGTGGACAGCGTCTTCCTCGCCGCGCTGCTCACCATCGTCGGGTACTCGGTCAACGACACGGTGGTGGTCCTGGACCGGCTGCGCGAGCTGCGCCGCACCGGGACGAAGGCGAGCTGGGCGGACCTCGCGGACCGCGCCGTGGCGCAGACCCTCCCCCGGACGGTGAACACCGGCATGGGGGCGCTGTTCGTCCTGGTGGCCCTGGCGGTGCTCGGCGGCGACTCGCTCGCCGACTTCTCGGTGGCGCTGCTGGCCGGGATCCTGGTGGGCACGGCGTCGACGGTGTTCACCGCGATGCCGGTGGTCGTGCTGCTCCAGGGACGGTTCCCGGACCGGCCGCGGGAAGGCCGGCAGGCCCGGACGACGCGGGAAGCACGGACGCCGCACACGGTCGGCGCGGCACGGGAGCGCGACCACAACGGGGCGGTGGTCTGAGCGGCGCTCGATCCGATCCCGGAGTTCGGTCGGGGAGCGTGCTGCAGCTGATCCGGGACGGCTTCGTCCACCGCGCGGGGGACGCCTCCGCGCGGTGGGCGAGGGCCGCCTTCAGCGGGACGGGACAGCCTGCGTGACCCCCACCGCGCGCGGCTCGGCCTGGACGCGGCGGGCGACGGTGTTGACGTCGCGTGGTCGGCGGGTGCGGGGACCCGGCGGGGGTCGGGAGCGGCGGTCGACGGGCTGCTGCTCGCGGTCCACGCGGGCGAGGGCGTGCCACGGCCCTGGCTCAGGCGGCCACCGTGTCCGCGGTGTCGGCGAGGAAGCGGGCGAGGTGGTCGGCGACGGCCTCCGGGGCGTCCTCCGGGCTGTAGTGGCCGACGCCCGGGAGTTCGACCACCCGACCGGTGGGGAAGGCCTCCCGGAACAGCGGCAGGAAGTGGCGGGCGTTCAGCGTCCGGTCGGCGGTGCCCCACAGGGCCAGCGCCGGGACGGCCGCCAGCGCGGCGCGGGCCGCCGCGTCGGGCTGCTCGAAGCGGTGGGCGCCGGTGGCGAAGCCCTTTGCCCAGCCGATCGCGCCGATGCTCTCGGCCGCGTTCGGGAACGGCGCCCCGTACGCGCGCAGCCAGGTGTCGGTGGCGAGGGCGGGGTTCTCGAAGCCGTTGAGCCTGAGTGTGCCGAGGATGGTGACGTCGAGGGAGCCGAGCACCGGGTCCAGCGTGCCGTCGGCGTGCGCCCGGGCGATCCAGCGGAACCACGGGGAGTCGGCGGCGTTGGCGGTCAGCGCGTCACCGAGGCCGGGCTGCCCGAACGGGGTGGGCCCGTTGACACCGATCACCCGGGCGATCAGCTCGGGCCGGCGGGCCGCGAGGCCCATGCCGACCGGCCCGCCGAAGTCGTGCCCGACGAGGGTGATCCCGCGCAGACCGAGGTCCAGGACGAACGCCTCCACGTTGTCGATGTGGTCCTGCAGCCAGTAGGTGCGGCCGGCGGGCGTCGCGCTCTTGCCGAACCCCATGTGGTCCGGGACGACGACCCGGTGGGCGGGCGCGAGGCGGCGCACGACGTCCCGGAAGAGGTAGCCCCAGGTGGGCTCGCCGTGCAGGCAGAGGACGACCGGGCCGGTGCCCTCGTCGACGTAGTGCATCGGGAAGCCCGGCGCGGTGCTGAAGTGCGGGCGGTAGGGGAACGTGCCGTCGAAGGTCTCGTGGGCGGCGATCATGGCGGGCCTCTCGCGCGGGCAGCGGACAGCCAGGCGGTAGCGAAGCGCAACCAGGCAGGACTGAGCCTAGGCGCGCCGGTTTTTATACGCAACCACCGAGGTCGAGCGCCCGCCCGCTCAGAAGAGCACCTCCTGGGTGTCCGGCTCGGCGGGGCGGACCCGCTCGCTCAGCGTCAGGCCCGAGGACGGCCGCCCGGCCGCCGGGGCGAGCGTCCAGCCGGTCAGCAGCCGGGTGTCCAGGAGCAGCGGCGCGGCGCCGTCCGGCTGGTCGAGCAGCAGGTGCCGGCCGATCGGCGGGCGCAGCCGCCCGGTCAGCACCGCGCCGTCCGCCAGCCCCTCGACCGCGCGGTACACGGCGGGGGCACCGCCGGTCAGCCCGAAGACCCCGACGTGGTCGGTGACCGGGTGGTCCGCCAGCAGTTCGACGCCGTGCCCGCGCAGCAGCTCGTGCGCCCGGGCCCGGGCGTCGGTGAGCAGGGCGCGGCGGTGGTCGGCATCACCGTGCTCCCACCAGTGGTCCACCTTCACCCGGCTCTTGAACCGCTCCCGGGCCAACCCCGAGGCGGCCACGGTCAGTTCGGCCCGGCGGACAGCGGGCAGCGCGCCCCGGGCGGCGAACGTCCAAGCGAGCGCGCCCTGTTCGAGCAGTCGGCTGGTGCCGCGCTGCTCGGCGGTCAGCCCGACCTTGAGCAGCCCCTCGCCGAACCAGGCGAGGTACAGCCGGTAGGTGCGGCCGTCGTCGAGGATCTGGTCCCGGGCCAGCGCCAGCCCGCGGTCCACGCTCTGGCAGGAGGCGCACTGCACGGCGGCGCCGTCCGGCGCGATCACGGAGTGGTGCGGGCAGGGCGTGCGCTCGTCCTGCCCCTCCAGCCACGCCCCGATGCAGCGGCGCGGGCCGCCGACCAGCCAGCCGACCTCCACCCCGGACACCACCTCGCGCTCGTGCACCCGCCGCCCGTGCACCGCGCTCAGCACGGCCCGCCCGTCCCGCCACCCCAACCCGGTGGACACCCAGCCGCCCGCCACGCTCACCCGCCACCTCGCCGCACACCGTCCGAACCTCCGAGGCTACCCTCCGCCACCGACAGCCGGGAGAGTCCCGCTTCCGGCGGCGGGTGGGGGTGGGTGCGCGGGCCGGGCAGGCCGGGAACGGCTCCGCCGCCGACCCGGGTCGGCGGCGGAGCGGAGCGCGGGTGCGGAGCGCGGGTGCGGTCAGTGGGCCTCGGTGAGGGTGGCGAGGGTGGCTTCGAGGTCCGCGGCCTGGCCGGGGCGGGGGCGGTTGTACGGCAGGCGGGAGAGCAGCGAGCCCATCGCGCAGGTGTTGGTCACGGCCGAGAAGACCAGGCCCGCGCCGACCGCCGCCGAGACCCAGCGGGCCCCGGGGCGGACGAGGTCGACGACCACGCCGGCCAGCACCAGCCCGCCCGCCGCGAAGCGGACCTGCCGGTCCATCGCCCAGGGTGCCCGCGCCGGGGCGCCCTCGGGCCGCTGCACCTCGTGTCCGGCGGCTGCCCAGGCGCTGGTGCCGCCGACCAGCGTGGCGGCGGGGATGCCGGCCGCGGCCAGCGCCTCGCAGGCCCGGCCCGAGCGGTTGCCGGAGGCGCAGACGACGAGGAGTTCGCCGCGCGCGGCGACCGTGCGCAGGGCCGGGAGGGCGAGGTCGAGCCGGTCGAGCGGGATGTTCAGGGCGCCGGGGACGTGACCGGCGGCGTACTCGCCCGGGCTGCGGACGTCGACGACGGTGAGGGCGGCGAGGCGGGGGTGCGCCTGGGCCGGGGTGAGCTCGGTGAGGGCGGCCATGGAGGCTCCTTGCGGTAGGGAAGAAGGGGAACGAGGTGGTCAGGGGTCAGAGCAGGGCGTCGGCGCCCATCACGGCGGCGACGCCGAGCAGCAGGGCGGCGAAGGTCCGCTGGAGGACGGCCCCGGAGAGGCGGGCGGCGAGCCGCTTGCCGTCCCAGGCGCCGAGTACCGCGGCGGCGGTGAACGGGGCGATCACCGCCCAGTCGAGTCCGGCCGCGCCGCCACCGCGGGTGACGAGCGAGGCGGAGGCGTTGACGGCGATCACCGGGAGGCTGGTGCCGACGGCGGCCTCCATCGAGAGCCCGACCGCGCCGACCAGTGCCGGCACGGCCAGGAAGCCGCCGCCCACGCCGAGCAGGCCGGTCAGCGCGCCGAGTCCGGCCCCGGAGGCGGCCGCCCGCCCGGGGCGGGCACCGGCGGGCACCGGTGCGTCGGCCGCAGCCGGTCCGTCGCCCGCGGCCGACCCGTCCGTCGCAGCCGGTCCGTCGGCCGACGCCGGGCGGGGCGGGCGCAGCATGCGGACGGCGGCGAGCGCGGCGACCAGGGCGAAGGCCGCGGTGAGCAGGCTCTGCGGCAGCCTGGCGGCGGCGGCGCCGGTGAGGGCGGCGGGCAGCAGGCCGGCGGCGGCGAAGGCGAGGGCGGTGCGCCAGCGGATGGTGCCGGCCCGCATGTGGGCGACGATCGCGGAGATCGAGGTGGCGAGCACGATCAGCAGGGCGGCGGTGGTGGCGGCGGCCGGGGAGAGTCCGAGCAGGTAGATCAGCGCGGGGACGGCCAGGATGCCGCCGCCTCCGCCGAGCCCGCCGAGGACCAGTCCGACGACCGCTCCGGCGGCGAGTGCCAGCAGCAGGGTGGTCATCGGCACCACCCCGGGAGGTGGGGGCGGGCCGGGCGGGGGTCGGCCGGTATACGGGCGGCCGGGGCGGGGCGGTGGTGGTGCATGGTGGTGCTCCTGCGGGGGGGTGGTGCCGTGCCGGGAGGGCGGTCAGGCGGTGACGACGGTGGGGCCGGCCCCGACGGCGGAGGTGAAGGTGTCGCGGCCCTCGATCTCCGGGGCGTCGACGAAGAACACGTGCCTCTCCTTCGCTGGGCTTTTTACCCCCAGGGGTATCCACCGGGCACTGTCGACTGTAGCAGAGATACCCCCAGGGGCATCGCTGGGCAAGGCCCGCCCGACCGGCTACCGTCCTGCGCATGACCAGCACGGACCCCACCTCGCCGCCCGGCGACCCGACCCCCGACGACCTGGCCGCCATACTCCGGCTCGCCGTGGACACCCTGCGCGCGGCCCCCGCCGACGCCGACTGGTCCCGCCCGGCCGGCGGCGTCGACTGGGACTGCTGGACCACCGTCGAACACCTCGCGGACGACCTGCTCGCCTACGCCGCCCAGCTCGGCCCGGCCGAGCCGCCCCGCGACCGGTACGTGCCCTTCGTCGCCCGGCGCCCCTTCCCCGGCGGGCCGAACAGCTTCGCCTTCGCCCGCCGCGAGGACGGCCCGGACGGCCTGCTGGAGGTCCTGGAGGCGAGCGGCGGGCTGATGGTCGCGATCGCCCGGGCCAGGACCCCCGAGGTCCGCGCCTTCCATCCCTGGGGGCTCGCCGACCCGGCGGGGTTCGTCGCGATGAGCCTGGTGGAGACGCTGGTGCACGTGCACGACGTCGCCGAGGGCCTCGGACTGCCCTGGCAGCCGCCGGCCGACGTCTGCCGCCGCACCCTCGCCCGGCTCTTCCCCGACGTGACGCCCGGCGCGATGCCGGACGCGGCACCGGACGCGACATCCGACCCCGCGCCCGGCCCCGCCGCCGCAGACCCCGCGGCCCCCTGGCCGACCCTGCTCTGGACCACCGGCCGCGCCGCGGCGCCCGGCCGCCCGCGCCGCACCGAGTGGCGCTGGTACGCGGACGTGCGGGAGCCGGCCACCGCCCCCTGACGCCCGTTCACCCCCCGCCGACGCCGCAGGTCGCCGGGGCTTTGCGCGCGCCCCCGGTACACGTTCTATTGTGGCGGGCGCGGCGGCGGCGCGGCCGGGAGGCGGGCGCCGCGGCGGACCGGCGTGGAACGAAGGGGTGGACGTGGCGGGGCGGCGGAACAACGGGGTGCTGGCGGTCTGGGCGGAGACGCAGCGACAGGAGCAGCGCCGGGAGGAGGCCCGGTGGCGCGCCCAGGCCGCCGAGCAGAACCGGCGGGAGCGGGAGCAGCGCGAGGCCCAGAAGGCCGCGGCCCGCACCGAGCGCGAGGCGCAGAAGGCGTACCAGCAGGACCGGGAGGCCCAGGCGGCCCGGCGGACGGCCGAACTGGACGCCCGGGTGGAGGAGTTGCGCGGTCTGCTGACGACCGGCGCGGGCGCCGCGGCGTTCCGGGCGCAGAGCCTGCTGGCCCCGCGCCCGGTGCCGCCGTTCGAGCCGGGCCGGCTCGGCGAGCCGGTGCCGATGCCGGACCAGGCCCGCTACCAGGTGCCGCCGCCGGACCCGGTGCAGGCCCGCAACCCCGGGGTGTGGCAGCAGTACGAGCAGTACGTGGCGCAGGCGCGGGCCCGGTTCGAGCAGGACTGGTACGCGGCGCAGGCGGCGGAGGCGGACCGGCAGCGGCGGTTGGCCGAGTACCACGGGCAGTACCTGGAGTGGGTGGCCCGGTTCCGCCGGGAGGACGAGCAACGGGCCGCCCGGACTGAGGAGTTGCTGCGCCGGCTGCGGTCCGGCGAGGCGGAGGCGGTGCAGGAGTACTTCACCGCGGTGCTGTACGCCTCGGCGGGCTGGCCGGAGGGCTTCCCGCGACAGCTGGTGGCGGCCTGGGAGGCGTCCGGCCGCCAGCTGGTGGTGAACTGGGAGCTGCCGGGCCCGGACGTCGTCCCGGCGACCGCCCGGGTGCGGTACGTGAAGTCCGACGACCGGGAGGCCGAGGTGGCCCGCCCGGCGACGGAGCGCAAGGCGCTGTACCGGGAGGTGCTGGCGCAGACCGCACTGCGGGTGGTGGCCGAGCTGTACCGGGCGGACGGGGACGGGCTGCTGGCCTCGGTCGTGCTGAACGGCTTCGTGCGCGGCATCGACCCGGCGACCGGCCGGGAGGCGGAGCGCTTCCTCACCACGGTGACGGTCGACCGGGGCGAGTTCGCCGGGCTGGCGCTGGACCGGGTGGCGGCCGTGGAGTGCTTCCAGGGCCTGGGCGGCGTGCTGTCGGCGCGCCCCGAGCGACTGGACGAGGTGCGGCCGGACCGGCTGCCGGAGACGGTCGGCGGCACTGTGGCCGGACAGGGCGGCGAAGACGACCCGGACCTCTTCGAGATGGACCCGATCGAGTTCGAGGAGCTGATCGCCGAGCTGTTCCGGCTGCGCGGCTTCCGGGTGATGACCACGGCGCGCAGCGGTGACGTCGGGGTGGACGTGGTCGCCGAGGACCTCGATCCGGTGACCGGCGGACGGATCGTCATCCAGGCCAAGCGCTATCGCTCGACGGTCTCCCCCACCGCGGTGCGCGACCTCGACTCGACGGTGCGCCACCACGGCGCGATCAAGGGCATCCTGGTGACCACCGCGGGTTTCGGGCCGGGTTCCTACGAGTACATCCGCAACAAGCCGCTGAGCCTGGTGAGCGGGCCGGAGCTGGTGGAGCTGCTGGCGGAGCAGGGCCTGCGCGGGCGCCTGGGCGAGCGGACGAACGGCGCCGGCCACCGCGTACCGGCGGCCTCGTCCGCCGGGAACCCGACCGAGCAGGGCGCGACCAGCACGCTGGCACTGTCCTGGCGCAGCCGTACGGCCGGCGGGGACGCCGTCGAGCTGGACGTCTCGGCGTTCCTGTGCGCGAACGGCCGGGTGCTGGACGACGAGCACTTCGTCTTCTTCAACAACCCGCAGGACCCGGCCGGCGCGGTGCGGCTGCACCCCACCCGCTCGGTGCCGGGCGAGCCGGTGCGCCGCGCCGAGCTCACCCTGGAGCCGGGGCGGCTGGCGCCGGGCGTGGACGAGGTGGTGGTGGCGGTGTCCACCGAGGAGGAGGAGCCGCCGGTGCTGCCGCTCGGCTATGTGCACGGGCTGACGGTGGCGAGCGTGTTCGGCCCGGACACCGACGGTCCCGCCGAGTGGGCGGCCGAGACCGGCGGGGTGTCGCAGAGCGCGATGGTCCTCGGCTCCTTCCAACGGCGCAGCGGCGTCTGGCGGTTCACGCCGGGCGGGACGCCGGTGGAGGACGGGCTGGCCGGGCTCGCGGTGCGCTGGGGCGTCGCGATCGAGTAGTCGCCGCACAGCATCTCAGGGTCGGAGGTCATACCTGAGGAGGAGGAGCACCCCCGCCGAACCGCCGGTACGGCGGGGGGAGCCCGTACTCGGGAGCGACAAAACGGACGTGGGCCGCTTGAAAGAATGTAAAGGGAAGGCAATCTTCCGATTCTTTGACCCGCACCTCCAGGGAGCCCTCGTGACGATGTCCGTAACCGCCGTCCGTACCGGCCGGGCGGCCGCCCGCGCCACCGGCCTGTACAAGGTCTACGGGGAGGGCGAGACCCGCGTCGTCGCCCTCGACAACGTCAGCGTCACCTTCCCCCAGGGCGAGTTCACCGCGATCATGGGCCCC